>NZ_QTQD01000012.1:0-188318 GCF_003858025.1 Burkholderia sp. Bp9004
CTGCACGAGATGGTCAAGCGCGATGCGAAGCGCGGGCTGGCGTCGCTGTGCATCGGCGGCGGGATGGGCGTCGCGCTTGCGGTCGAACGTCCGTAACCGGTCGTTGGTCACTGCCAAACCAATCCGTGCGCCGGCCGATTGCGGCTTCGGCCGGCGCACGTGAAGTCAGAGGGGGCCTCCGGCGGCTCTCGAAACCAAAAAATGGAGTGAGATTTATGTCTCAGCGAATTGCGTACGTAACGGGCGGGATGGGCGGCATCGGCACCAGCATCTGCCAGCGTCTGTCGAAAGACGGCTTCAAGGTGGTCGCGGGTTGCGGCCCGAATTCGCCGCGCCGGGTGAAATGGCTCGAGGAACAGAAGGCGCTCGGCTACGATTTCATCGCGTCGGAAGGCAACGTGGGCGACTGGGACTCGACCAAGGCAGCGTTCGACAAGGTCAAGGCCGAAGTCGGCGAGATCGACGTGCTGGTCAACAACGCGGGCATCACGCGCGACGTCGTGTTCCGCAAGATGACGCATGAAGACTGGACGGCCGTTATCGACACCAACCTGACGAGCCTGTTCAACGTGACGAAGCAGGTGATCGACGGGATGGTCGAGCGTGGCTGGGGCCGGATCATCAACATTTCGTCGGTGAACGGCCAGAAGGGGCAATTCGGCCAGACGAACTACTCGACCGCGAAGGCCGGCATCCACGGTTTCACGATGTCGCTCGCGCAGGAAGTCGCAACGAAAGGCGTGACGGTCAACACCGTGTCGCCCGGCTACATCGGCACCGACATGGTGAAGGCGATCCGGCCGGACGTGCTCGAGAAGATCGTCGCGACGATCCCGGTGCGTCGTCTCGGCGGGCCGGAGGAAATCGGTTCGATCGTCGCGTGGCTCGCGTCGAATGACTCCGGCTTCGCGACGGGCGCCGACTTCTCGCTGAACGGCGGCCTGCATATGGGCTGAACGTCCGGCCGCGCGCGCCGCTGCGGCCGCGCGGCCTGGCGTTTCCGAAGGCCCCCGCTTCCCGGATCCGGGAGGCGGGGATTTGTCACTTGCGCTACGCTGCACCGAAAGGCGTTACATGACTACTACAAAGAAAACGGCCGAGCGGCTCATCAAGAAGTACCCGAACCGCCGGCTCTACGATACCGAGACGAGCACGTACATCACGCTGACCGACGTCAAGCAGCTCGTGCTGGAACAGGAGGACTTCAAGGTCGTCGACGCGAAATCCAACGAGGACCTGACGCGGAGCATCCTGCTGCAGATCATCCTCGAGGAAGAGAGCGGTGGCGTGCCGATGTTCTCGTCGTCGATGCTGTCGCAGATCATCCGTTTCTACGGTCATGCGATGCAGGGCATGATGGGAACGTACCTGGAAAAGAACATCCAGGCGTTCATCGACATCCAGAACAAGCTCGCGGATCAATCGAAGAACCTGTACGAAGGCAACGCGATGAATCCGGAAGTCTGGTCGCAGTTCATGAACATGCAGGCGCCGATGATGCAAGGGATGATGACGAGCTACATCGAGCAGTCCAAGAACATGTTCGTGCAGATGCAGGAGCAGATGCAGAACCAGGCGAAGTCGATGTTCAGCACGTTCCCGTTCAAGCAACCAGGCGCGCCGGAGCCGGAGAAGAAGTAACGCGTGCGCGGCAGGCCGGTCGCGGCGGCACCCGCCGCCCGACGCCTGGTTTGGCGCCGCGACGCGCGGCTGTGCGATGCGGCCGATCGTGTGCCCGGGCACGACGATGGCCGCTGCCGCAAGATGTTGCCGACGGTCGCTCCTGATCGTCGGCACCGAATGCCCGTACCCTCGCGTGGGGGCGGGCATGATCGTGATCTGGTCGCCCCGACCTCATCCAGACAGTCATCAGCGAATCGATACCCGGGCGTGTCGCGCCTCATGGCGTGCGTTTGTGCCATTGCGGCCGATCGCCGTTGCGTCTGGCCTTGTGATGACGGGCAGCGGCAAAGTGCCCGCGGTTCGCCGGCTTACCTCAGAGTGCCGGATCGAAATCCTGGTGATCGTCTGCGGGAGGAAGGTCGAGCACGAGCTTCACCGCGCAGTAGTTCGCTTTCAGCGAAAACACCCGGCCGATCACGAGAAACGTCTGCCGCGAATTCTCGAGTTCGACGAAGTCGCCCGGCTGCGGCACGTGGGCGCCCTGGTCATAGGAAAAACTGGTGCTGGTCTGCTCGCCGATGGTCTCGGCGGCGTGCTCGGTGAATTCGATCGTGATGTGGGTGGTCATGCGAACCCCATTGGGTAAGTGAAGGGAGCGGATGCAGCGATTTTCGCATAGGGGCGAAGTGAGGCCGGGGCGATTGTCGTGCACGACGTGCGGTGATCGTGCCCATCGTTTCATCATCTCGGTCTGAAAGGACTGGATCACCCGCCGGTGGCGGTCCGATGCGCCTGCGTGCGCTGCGTATTGAGGGCGCCATCCACGGCGTCTTGATCGCCGGTTTTGCCTCGCGGACCCATAAATAGCTGTAAACTCACGCTT
The DNA here is from genome assembly GCF_003858025.1 of Burkholderia sp. Bp9004. NCBI lineage: Bacteria > Pseudomonadati > Pseudomonadota > Betaproteobacteria > Burkholderiales > Burkholderiaceae > Burkholderia > Burkholderia sp. Bp9004. Next base: position 2,507 of record NZ_QTQD01000012.1, read on the forward strand.
TTGCCGCCACGCCCCCCACATTCCAGATGTCCCAGTCCCCCAAAGTAGGCTTCGTGTCGCTCGGGTGCCCCAAGGCGCTCGTCGACTCCGAACAAATCATCACCCAACTGCGCGCCGAAGGTTATGAAATCTCCGGCACCTACGACGGTGCCGACCTCGTCGTCGTCAACACTTGCGGCTTCATCGACGAGGCCGTGCAGGAAAGCCTCGACGCGATCGGCGAAGCGCTGACCGAGAACGGCAAGGTGATCGTCACCGGCTGCCTCGGCGCGAAGTCGAGCGCCAGCGGCTCGAACCTCATCGAGGAAGTCCACCCGAAGGTGCTCGCCGTCACCGGCCCGCACGCGGTGGGTGAAGTGATGCAGGCCGTGCACTCGCATCTGCCGAAGCCGCACGACCCGTTCGTCGACCTCGTGCCGGCCGCCGGCATCAAGCTCACGCCGCGCCACTATGCGTACCTGAAGATTTCCGAAGGCTGCAACCACCGCTGCACGTTCTGCATCATTCCGTCGATGCGCGGCGACCTCGTGTCGCGCCCGGTCGCGGAAGTGATGCTCGAGGCGGAGAACCTGTTCAAGTCGGGCGTGAAGGAACTGCTCGTGATCTCGCAGGACACGAGCGCGTACGGCGTCGACGTGAAGTACCGCACGGGCTTCTGGAACGGCAAGCCGATCAAGACGCGCATGACCGACCTGGTCGCAGCGCTCGGCGAACTCGCCGCGCAGTACGGCGCATGGGTGCGCCTGCACTACGTGTATCCGTATCCGAGCGTCGACGAAGTCATTCCGCTGATGGCCGAAGGCCCGTTCAAGGGCCACGTGCTGCCGTATCTCGACGTGCCGTTCCAGCACGCGCATCCGGAAGTGCTGAAGCGCATGAAGCGCCCGGCGAACGCCGAGAAGGTGCTCGAGCGCGTGCAGAAGTGGCGCGAGATCTGTCCGGACCTGACGATTCGCAGCACGTTCATCGCCGGCTTCCCCGGCGAGACGGAAGAGCAGTTCGAAACGCTGCTCGACTTCATCCGCGAGGCGGAACTCGATCGCGTCGGCTGCTTTGCCTATTCGCCGGTCGAAGGCGCGACGGCGAACGACCTCGACGGCGCACTGCCGGACGACGTTCGCGAAGAGCGCCGCGCGCGCTTCATGGAAGTCGCCGAGGAAGTGTCGGCGCAGCGCATCCAGCGCAAGGTCGGCAAGACCCTCAAGGTGCTGATCGACGAAGTCAGCGAGGAAGGCGGCATCGGCCGCACGGCGGCGGATGCGCCGGAGATCGACGGGGTCGTTTACGTCGAACCGGCGACGAAGGCGTCGAAGCGCTACAAGGTCGGCGATTTCGTATCGGTGAAGATCACCGGCGCGGACGGCCACGACCTGTGGGGCGAGGTTTAAGCGATGACCGCTGCGTTTCCGCAGATCCTCGCGCTCGGCGAGGCGATGATCGAATTCAACCAGTCGCAGCCGGGGCGTCCGGAGTTCCTGCAGGGCTTCGGCGGCGACACGTCGAACTTCTGCATCGCCGCGGCGCGCCAGGGTGCGTCGACGGGCTTCGTGTCCGCGATCGGCGACGATCCGTTCGGCCGCTTGCTGGCCGACATGTGGGCGGCGGAGCGCGTCGACACGACGTACGTGCGGATCGACTGCTCGGCGCCGACCGGCGTGTATTTCGTCACGCACGGCGCCGAGGGTCACCAGTTCGACTATCTGCGCGCGGGCTCGGCGGCGAGCCGCTATGCGGTGGCCGACCTGCCGCTCGATGCGCTGGCGGCGGCGAAGGCCGTGCACCTGTCGGGCATCAGCCTCGCGATCAGCACGGCCGCATGCGACGCCGCGTTCGCGGCGATCGATCACGCGCGCAGCAACGGTGCGCAGGTCAGCTTCGATACGAACCTGCGCCTGAAGCTGTGGCCGCTGCCGCGTGCCCGCGCGGTGATGCGCGAAGCGCTGCGCCAGACGGACATCTGCCTGCCGAGCTGGGACGACGTCACGGCGCTCACGGGCGCGAACGATCGCGACGCGATCGTCGATGCGATGCTCGAACACGGGCCGCGGGTCGTCGCGCTGAAGCTCGGCAAGGAAGGCGCGTACGTGGCGACCCCGAACGAACGGCGTGTGGTGCCGGGCTTCGCGGTCGAGGCCGTCGACGCGACGGGCGCGGGCGACTGCTTCGGCGGCGCGTTCGTTGCACGGATCGTCGCGGGTGACGATCCGTTCGCGGCCGCGCGTTATGCGAACGCGGCGGCGGCACTGTCGACGACGGGTTACGGCGCGGTCGCACCGATTCCGTTGCGCGAGGCGGTGGAACGCCTGATGCAGGGCTGACGCGGCTCACGCATGCCGGTCGTGGCCTCGCGTACGTGACGATGGCCATCGGCGGCTGGCAGCATGCCGCCGCGTTTTTTCGAGCGAATCTGAAGCAAGGAGCAACACAAGGTGGGTCGATATTCCGAATGGCAACGGGCGCTGGTGATCGCCAGTGTGCTGGCGGCGGGCCTCGCGATGCCGGGCGTGGTCGCGGCGCAGGCCGTCGCGCCGGGCGCGCAGCAGGATGAAGCGGCGCCCGCGCGGCCGCTGCGGCCGAATCCGGAATTCGCCCGCCTGCCGCGCTACGAGGGCACCCTCGGCGACCGGCCGATCGTCGTGCATCTCGGGCCGAAGACGGACGAGGAAGGCGTGCACGGCGAATACCAGTTCGCGGACACGGGCGAGGTGGTGCTGCTCGCCGGCGATCGCGACGGAGACACGCTCGAAATCGAGGAATCGAACGACGGCACGAACATCACGGGCGTGTGGATTGGCCGCTTCGACGCGACGGGCGACCTGAAGGCCGACCGGATGAACTCGGACGAATCGGATCCGCAACCCGTCGTGCTGCGCCCGGCGCCGGGCAAGCGCGCGGCGCTGCAGGTGCGCGACGGCCGCGTACGGGAAATCGAGACGGTCGGCGGCATCGTCGACCTGCGCACCACCAACTGAGCGCGCGCTGGCTCGGTGCGCGCGGCGCGCATTGTACCGGGCCAAGCGCGCCGATTTTGGCTACTCTAGCGACATATTCCGCAACCGAACGGCCTTTCCCCCCGGTGTCCAGCCATGACTGCATCCACTTCGAAGCGCGCACTCCAGACCCGCATCGTTCAACCCGACGACATCATTCCGGAAGGCTTCCGTTCGTTCGTCCCACCGGTCGAGCGTGCATCGACGGTCGTGTTCCCCGATCTCGCGACGATGCGCGCGCTGGTCTGGCACAACGACAACCAGTGGCGCTATGGACTGCACGCAACGCCGACGTCGCTCGCGCTCGCGCAGCGGCTCGCCGAGATCGAGGGCGGCACGCATGCGCTGCTGCAGCCGTCGGGCCTCGCGGCGATCATGAACGTCTATTTCGGGATCGTGAAGGCGGGCGACGACGTGCTGATCCCGCACAACGTCTACGGGCCGAACGCCGATTTCGGCAACTGGCTCGCGAAGGATTTCGGCATCGTCGCGCGCTTCTACGACCCGCTCGTCGGCGCCGGCATCGCCGACCTGATCCAGCCGAACACGCGGTTGATCTGGATCGAGGCGCCGGGCTCGGTGACGATGGAAGTGCCCGACGTGCGCGCGATCACGACGGTCGCGCAGGCGCGCGGCATCGTCACCGCGATCGACAACACGTATTCGGCCGGCCTCGCGTTCAAGCCGTTCGAGCATGGCGTCGACATCTCGGTGCAGGCGCTGACCAAGTATCAATCGGGTGGCAGCGACGTACTGATGGGCGCGACCATCACCGCGAACGCGGACCTGCACGCGCAACTGAAGCTCGCACGGATGCGCTGCGGGATCGGCGTCTCGGTCGATGATTGCTCGCTCGTGCTGCGCAGCCTGCCGAGCATGCAGGTGCGTTTCGACGCGCACGGCAAGAGCGCGCTCGCGCTCGCGCAATGGCTGAAGGCGCGCCCGGAGATTGCGGCCGTGCTGCATCCGCAGCTGCCCGACTGTCCGGGGCACGCATCGTTCGTGCGCGACTTCACCGGCGCGGGCGGGCTGTTCTCGGTGGTGTTCGATGAGCGCTACAGCTGCGAGCAGATCGATCGTTTCGTCGAGGCGCTCGAGCTGTTCGCGATCGGCTGGAGCTGGGGCGGCGCATGCAGCCTCGCGATGCCTTACGACGTGGCGTCGATGCGTGCGGAGTGGCCGCATCGCGGCACGCTGGTGCGCTTCTATGTCGGTCTCGAGGACGAAGCCGACCTGCGTGCGGACATCGAGCGCGCGCTGCAGGCTACGCTCGGCCGATAACGGAACCGAAGCGGAAAACGAAACGCCCTCGCGATGCAACATCGCGCGGGCGTTTTTTCATGGGCGGTGCGCGCAGACCGGAAATCAGAACAGCCGCAGCAACCCGTCGAGACCCACGTGGTCGAATGCGACGGTGGCCGCGTCGCGCACGACGGGCTTTGCGTGGAACGCGACCGACAGCCCGGCTTCGGCCATCATCTTCAGATCGTTCGACCCGTCGCCCATCGCGATCGCGCGGCGCGGCTCGAGGCCGAGCGATGCACAGGTATCGCGCAGCATGCGCGCCTTCACGTCCGCGTTGACGATTTCGCCGAGCACCTTGCCGGTCAGCTTGCCGTCGACGATCTCGAGCGTGTTGGCGTGCGCGTAGTCGAGGCCGAGGCGCGCCTTCAAGCGCTCGGTGAAGAACGTGAAGCCGCCCGACACGAGCAGCGTTTTCAGTCCCGCGGCCTTCACGCCGGCGAGCATCGTCTCCGCGCCCGGCGACAATTGCAGCCGTTCCTCGTACACGCGCTCGAGCGCCTGCGCATCGAGCCCCGCGAGCAGCGCGACGCGACGCGTGAGGCTTTCGTTGAAGTCGCGGATCTCGCCGCGCATCGATGCCTCGGTGATCTCCGCGACCTGCGTCTTCAGCCCGCAGAAATCGGCGATCTCGTCGATGCATTCGATCGTGATCAGCGTCGAATCCATGTCCATCACGACGAGCCCGAACTCGCCGAGCGTACGGCCGGCTTCGACGAAGCCGAAGTCGAGCGCGTGCGTGCCGCAGTACGCGTCGATGTCGAGCCGCTGCGCGGGGTTTGCGTTTTCGATACGCAACGCGTGATCGTCGGTCTGCACGATGCGGGTGCCGCGCGAGAGCGCGAGCAGCGGTTTGTGATGCGCGTCCGACAACGGCGCGAGACTCTGGATGACGAGGTTGTGGGTCATGACGGAATGATTGGAAGCGAATGAAACGCGTGCGCGGCCGGCATGCGGCCGCCTGCGAACGCGGGCCCCGTCCGGCGTCGGGCCATCGCGTCGCGAACGCGCCATTGTAGCCGGTTGGTGTCCGGGCGCGGCCGGATCGCCGCGGATGCCCGTCCGGCGCCGCCGCGAGCTCCGCTCACGGGATGGCGCCTATCGTTCATCCGCGCGATCCCAGTAAGGCGGATCGCCGAAGTGTTCGGCCAGGAACGCGATGAACGCGAGCGTCTTGAGCGGCACGTGCGCGCGGCTCGGATAGACGGCCCAGATCGCGACGTCGTTCGCGAACGGGTAATCGTCGAGCACCGTGACGAGCGCGCCGCTCGCGAGCAGCGGGCCGACGTCCCAGGTCGACTTGATCGCGATGCCGAAGCCGTCGACGAGCGCTTCGCGGATCGCCTCGCCGTTGCTCGCGACGAGCCGGCCGCCGACCCGCACGGTGAGCGGGCCTTGCGGCGTGACGAACGACCAGTCGCGCTGGTCGCCGAGGATCACGCATTCGTGCTGCGCGAGATCGGCCGGATGGCGCGGCGTCCCGTGTTCGGCGAGATACGCGGGCGAGCAGCACAGCACGCGCCGGTTCGCGGCGAGCTTGCGCGCGACCAGCGTCGAGTCCTTCAGCGCGCCGAGGCGGATCGCGACGTCGTAGCCGTCGTCGACGAGGTCGACGATCTCGTCGGATAGCCGCAGGTCGAGCGACACGGACGGGTAGCGGCGCAGGAATGCGGGAATCACGGGCGCGACGTGCTGGCGGCCGAACGACGACGACATCGACACCTTCAGCCGTCCGTACGGCTCGCTGCGGCCGTGGCCGACTGACGCGCGCGCGGCGTCGGCCGCCGACAGCAGCGCCTCGGCGCGGGCCATGAAGACTTCGCCGTCCTGCGTGAGGCTAATGCGGCGCGTGGTGCGATGCAGCAACCGCGCGCCGAGCTGGCGCTCCAGCTGCGCGATGCGCGCGCTTGCGACCGCGGCCGACACGCCGAACTCGCGTCCGGCCGCGCTCACGTTCGCGAGCAGCGCCGCACGCACGAACAGGCCGACGTCGAGCAGGTCGAGCGGCTTGTCGGGGGCTGGAATCGGATCGGACGTCATTATTCTGAAATTCCTGAAAATGTTTCAGGAAATATAGCGGTTTTCTCGAATGATCGGGCCGCCTACGATGACATGCGTGGGGCTGCGCCGCAGCCCGCCCGATTTCCCTGAAGGAGTTTCGTGATGAAAGCTGTTGGGCTGACCCGTTATCTGCCGATCGACGACCCGCAGGCGCTCGTCGACGTGGAACTGCCGCAACCCGTGCCGGGCCCGCGCGACCTGCTGGTGAAGGTCGAGGCGATCTCCGTGAACCCGGTCGACACCAAGGTGCGCGCGCCGAAGCCGCAGGTCGAGGAGACCCCGCGCGTGCTCGGCTGGGACGCGGCCGGCACGGTCGTCGCGGTCGGCGCCGAGGTGACGATGTTCCGGTCCGGCGACGAGGTGTTCTACGCGGGCAGCATCACGCGCCCCGGCGCGAACAGCGCATTCCACACGGTCGACGAGCGGATCGCGGCGATCAAGCCGCGCTCGCTCGATTTCGCGGCGTCGGCTGCATTGCCGCTCACCGCGCTGACCGCGTGGGAGGCGCTGTTCGACCGGCTGCGCGTGTCGCCGCAGGGCGCGGACGCAGGCAAGTCGGTGCTGATCATCGGCGGTGCGGGCGGGGTGGGTTCGATCGCGATCCAGCTTGCGAAGACGCTCGGCAAGCTGCACGTGATCGCGACCGCGTCGCGGCCGGCGTCGGCCGAATGGGTGCGCTCGCTCGGCGCGGACGACATGGTCGACCATTTCGGCGACTTGCCTGCGCAACTGCGCGAGATCGGTCATGCGAACGTCGACTACGTGCTGATCTTCAACGACACGGATCGTCATTTCCCTGCTGCGGCGGAAGTAATCCGGCCGCAGGGCGGCATTTGCACGATCGTCGAGAACGAGAAACCGATTCCCGTCGAGCTGCTGAAGGCGAAGAGCGCCGCGTTTCACTGGGAGTTCATGTTCACGCGCGCAATGTTCGAGACGCCGGACATGATCGAGCAGCACAAGATCCTGAGCGAGGTGGCGAGGCTCGTCGACGGCGGCACGCTGCGTACGACGCTCGGCGAGCAGCTCGGCACGATCAACGCCGCGAACCTGCGGCGCGCGCACCAACTGCTCGAGGCCGGGCGCGCGATCGGCAAGCTGGTGCTGAGCGGCTTCTGAGTGCCCCCGAACCTGTCGCTTTGCGCCGGGCCCCCGAAGGTGCTTCCTTCGGGGCGGAAGACGCGAGGCGGCCCGGCGTTTTCTTGAGCGCCGGCATCGCACGTACGGGATACGGCTTCGCGAACGCAAGCGGGGTAACACCCGATGCGTTTGCGGCGCATTGCATGCCGCTTGGCGGTAGACTGGCAACGCATCATGCATCGAAAACCGCGCGGCACGCGCGTGCCGCCGCATTACAAGGAGGTCAGCATGAGCCAACGCAGCTTGTCAGTCGCCGCATCGTGGTCTGCCGTGTTCGCGGCGGCGTGCGTCAGCGCGAGCGTATTCGCGGCGCCGCCTGTCAAGGGCAGCCTGAAGGGCGGCGGGACGGGGCAGCTCGAATACACCGTCAAGGTCGACTCGAAGACCTTCGGCAATACGCAGGAGACCCGCAAGATCCGCTCGGGCGAAACGGATGACTTCAACTGGAAGTCGGTGCCGCCGGGCGGCGCGGTCGCGATGCCCGACGGTTGCCCGAACGCCGACAATCTGCCGCGCGACGCGAACGGCGCGATGGTGCGCCAGACCCAGGTGCGGCTGGCGCCGTCGGTCGACGCGAAGGGGGTCGCGAACGTGCAGATGAGCTTCCAGGCCGCCGCGCCGAAAGGCACGCGCAACGTGAGTGCGGGCGGCAAGTCGCTGCAGTGCCCGGACGTCGTGTCGGTGAGCCAGGTCAAGTGGGTGTCGATTTCGACCAATGGCGGGTCGAAGTCCGTCACGATGAGCGACGGCACGAAGGTGACGGTGTCGATCAAGCACTGAGCGGGGCGCGCGGCCGGTGAGGCGTCCGGTGCGCGCGCAACCATCGCGATGCGCATCCGGGCGATCCGGGGATGGTCGCGCGTGGCGGTTCGTGGCGCGTGGCTTCGGGCCTTCCCGTTGAGCGATGTTCGACTTCGTCGCGCCCGGCACGAGCCGGTTGCGCGGCCATTCGCGCGGCGGCCTGCGTGACGTCATGCGGATGCCACGCTATCCTTCCGGCATGCTCCATCTTCCCCCGAACGACATTTCGATGAAACATTGCATGCGCGTGCTGCTGTCGGCGGCTGCGTTCGTCGCTGTCCATGCGCAGGCAGCCGACGATTGCAGCTTCGTGAAGAAAGTCGAGCTGCCGTCGCGACAGCAGTCCGCCGTCGTGTCGAGCGGCGCGCTCGAACCGTGCTCGACCGGCAGTTATGCGGTGCGCGTGTATTCGACCGCGCATGCCGCACCCGGCTTCGATACGGACGACTACGTGACCGGTGTGCTGCATGCGCGTGACGGCACCGTCGCCGATGCATTCACGGCGGACCTCGGCGCGCGTGCGCCGCAGGCGCTCGTCGTTACGACGCGCTCGGCCGGCAGCGGCGGTTACGTCGGTGCGCAGGCCTATGTGACGACGCCGCGCGCGGTTCGGCTCGTCGCATCGGTCGACGGGCTGGCACCCGACGCCGACGTCACGGCCGCGTTGCGCCGGGCCATCGGCAAACGCCGCGCTGCCCGCTGACCGCATGCCACGCGGATGCCGCGTATGTCGCGGCGCCGCGGGTCAATGCACGCGTTCCTCGAGCCGCGATGCAAGAAACCGGTGATCGGCCGAGAACAACCGGCGATACGTCATCAGCACTGCGCCAACGGTGCCGAGCGCGGACGCCGCGGCGATCAGGAACATGATGACGATCTGATAGCGCACGGCCTGCAGCGGCGACTGGCCGGCCAGCACCTGGCCCGTCATCATCCCCGGCAGGCTCACGACGCCGACGACGGCCATCTGGTTGAGCGTCGGCAGCATGCCCGCGCGCACGGCCTGGCGCGCGGCGTCCTGCGCGGCTTCCCAGCGTGTCGCACCGAGCGCCAGTGCCGTCTCGACGCGGTCGCGTCGCGCGGTCAGTTCCTCCATCATCCGTTCGACGCCGAGCGACACGCCCGTGAGCGTATTTCCGAGGATCATCCCGAGGATCGGGATCGCATATTGCGGCGTGTACCACGGATGAATGCGGATCACGACGAACAGGCCGACGGCCGCGACGAACCAGCTGCTGAACCAGATCGACGCGATGCTGTCGACACGCTGTCCGCGATACGTGTGCTTGCCGCGGCCGGCGCCCGCGAAGCCTGCGATCAGCGTCATCAACGCGGTGAGTGGCAGCACGACGGTCCAGTGCGGATGACCGAACACCCAGCCGAGCACGTAGCCGATCGCCAGCAGCTGCACGACGGTGCGCACGGCGGCGAGCGCGAGCTTGCGCCCGAGGCCGAGCGACAGCGCGGCCGAGATCGCGCCGTTGACCGCGACGAGCGCGGCGGCGATCCCGACGTCGACGAGGCTCAGGTCCTGCAGTGCGGGGCTCATTGCTGCGCCTCCATCGCGTTCGCGGCGTGCAGCACGCCGGCCTGCATCACGAGCCGCATCGTGCCGATCCGGGCGGCTTGCGCCGGATCGTGCGAGATCCACATGTAGGCACGTGCATCGGGTGCCGCGTCGAACCAGGCGCCGACAAGCGCTTCGATCGCGCGCGTCGAGTCGGGGTCGAGCGCGGACGTCGGCTCGTCGAGCAACAGCACGTCGGGGTCGAGCTGCAGCACGCGCAGAAGCGCGGCGATCTGCGCTTCGCCGCCCGACAGTTCGCTCGCCCGCTTGCCGAGAAAATCGGCGCCGCGACCGGCGCGTGCCGCGAGCGCTTCGGCGCGTGCGCGGTCGAACGTCACGTCGCGGTAGATCGCGAGTGAATACGGGTAGCGCAATTGCGCTTCGACGGTCCCGTCCATCTGCGCGGGCCGCTGGCGCACGTAGGCAATGCTGCGCCGGTAGCGCGGAATCGCGCCGCGCCTGATCCGCTTGCCGCGCCACAGGATATGACCGCCGTCGAGCGGGTCGAGCAACGCGAGCGCGCGCAGCAGCACGCTCTTGCCGGAGCCCGACGGTCCCGTGATAGCAATTCGCGATCCCGCGGCGAGGCTGAAGTCGGTCGGCGCGAGCAGTGTCTTGCCGCTGCTGGCGTCGCGGCGCGTGATGTGCTGCGCATCGATGAGGCCGTTTGGGGCTGTCATGTCACAAATGAAAAAAAGCGTTAATGGCGCCGAAGCGTTGCTGCGGCGTGCGCCATAATACCGATTGAAAAGCCGCCGGTGTCGTGCTCCGTTCACTCACGCAAGTTGGCCCGACATTGTGCGCAAACTCTGCAGAACAACAACGGAACCGCCATGACGCTAGCACGAGCCATCGGCAAATCGGCTGCATGGATCGTCGGTATCGTCGCATTGGTCATTGCGGCGGCCGGCATCTTCATCTTCACGTTCGACTGGAACCACGCGAAACCGTGGGTCAACGAACATGTGAGTACCGCACTTGGCCGCCCGTTCGCGATCAATGGCGATCTCAAGGTCGGCTGGCGCCGCCCCGACGGCGAGACCGGCTGGCGCGCATGGGTGCCCTGGCCGAGTTTCTCCGCCACGCAACTCGAGATCGGCAACCCGGATTGGGCGAAGGGGCCCAAGTTCGTCACGCTCGATGCCGCGCATTTCGATCTCGCGATTCTTCCGCTCCTCGCGCACGAAATCGTCATTCCGTCGATCGATGTCGTCAATCCCGCGGTCGACCTCGAGCGGCTCGCCGACGGCCGCAATACGTGGACCTTCCAGTTCAAGCAATCGTCGCAGCCGTCGCCGTGGAAGGTGCGGCTCGACAGCTTCGGTTTCGCGAAGGGCGTCGTCACGTATCGCGATGCGATCACGAAGGCCGATCTCACGGTCGCGATCGATACGCTCGGCCAGCCGATTCCGCTCGGCGACGTGCTGAAGGAGCAGGAGCAAACGTCGCGCGCGGCGTCGGCGCAACGCGTCGGCAAGAGCGGTGCCGCGCGACTGAGCGCGACGGCGAGTGCCGAGGCCGCGTCGGGTGCGTCGGCGGCGCAAGGCGCGAGCGGGGCGTCCGCCGTCGCGGCGTCGGGTGCATCCGCGGCCGCTCCGGCTACTTCGGTTTCCTCCGCATCCACGGCCGTGCCGGCATCCGGCGCGAGCGGGGCGTCCGCTGCGTCGGGTGCCGCTGCCGCCGCGAAGCCGGCCGGCCCGACGTATGCGTTCGGGCTCAAGGTCGACGGCCGGTACAAGAACGTGCCGATCAGCGGCACCGGCAAGGTCGGCGGCGTGCTGGCGATCGAGAAGACGACGCAGCCGTTCCCGCTGCAGGCCGACGTGAAGGCCGGCGACACGCGGCTGGCGATCGTCGGCACGCTGACCGACCCGATGCATCTCGCGGCACTTGACCTGCGTCTGTGGCTGCAGGGCACGTCGATGTCGCACCTCTATCAGATCACGGGCATCACGCTGCCGGACACGCCGCCGTATGCGACCGAGGGGCGCCTGATCGGCAACATCAAGCAGCACGCGAGCACGTTCCGCTACGAGAATTTCAACGGCCGCGTCGGCGGCAGCGATCTCCGCGGCACGCTCACCTGGGCGCAGCGCGAACCGCGGCCGAAGCTGTCGGGCGAACTCGTGTCGAACCTGCTGCAGTTCTCCGACCTCGCACCGGTGATCGGTGCCGACTCGGCCGCAAGCAAGGCCAAGCGCGGCGACACGACGCGCCAGCCGCCGGACCGCGTGCTGCCGGTCGCGACGTTCCGCACCGAGCGCTGGAGCGCGATCGACGCGGACGTGAAGTTCACCGGGCGCAAGCTGATCAAGAGCCCGCAACTGCCGATCACCGACCTGTACACGCACATCCTGCTGCAGGACGGCGTGCTGTCGCTCGAACCGCTGCAGTTCGGCGTCGCGGGCGGCACGCTCGCGACGAACGCGCAACTCGACGGCAGCCGCACGCCGCTCAAGGGCCGCTTTACGCTGGCCGCGCGTCACCTGCGGCTGAAGCAGTTGTTCCCGACGCAGAAGGTGATGCAGACCGCGCTCGGCGAAATCAACGGCGATGCGTCGCTGTCGGCGACCGGCAACTCACCGGCCGCGCTCGCGGCGACGTCGACCGGCGAAGTGAAGGCGCTCATCACGGATGGCCGCATCAGCCTGCTGCTGATGGAGGCGGCGGGGCTGAACGTCGCGAACGTCGTCTACGAGAAGCTGTTCGGCACCCGCGACGTGAACATCAATTGCGCGGCGATCGACTTCGTCGCGAACGACGGCATGCTCGACCCGAAGGTGTTCGCGCTCGATACGGACGACGCGCTGATCAACGTCGACGGCCCGGTCAACCTGCGCGACGAATCGATCGACCTGAAGATCCATCCGCATACGAAGGGTTTCCGGGTCTTCTCGTTGCGTTCGCCGTTGTACGCGAAGGGCACGTTCAAGAATCCGAAGGTCGGCGTCGACGCCGGCGCGCTCGCGCTGCGCGCCGGCGCGATGGTCGGTCTGGGCCTGATCAATCCGTTCGCGGCGCTGATTCCGCTGATCGCGCCGAGCAATAACCGCGACGTGCCGTGCTCGGAGCTGTTCGGGCAGATGAAGGCCAAGGCGGCGCAGAAGGCGGCGGTGAAGGCCGGCAAGTGACGGTGCCCGAGGCAGGGCCGGTGCCGCGCGTGGCGGCCCGGCTGGCGGGGCCGGAACAGGGCGGTCGGCAGTTTCTCCGACACCTGCTAAAATACACGGTTTTCCGTCGATTTCTCTCTTACGGGACCTGCCGTGCTTTCTACTGCCAACATCACGATGCAATTCGGGCCGAAGCCCTTGTTCGAGAATATCTCGGTCAAATTCGGCGAGGGCAACCGCTATGGTCTGATCGGCGCGAACGGCTGCGGCAAGTCGACCTTCATGAAGATCCTGGGCGGCGACCTCGAGCCGAGCGCCGGCAACGTCGCGCTGGAGCCGAACGTGCGCCTGGGCAAGCTGCGCCAGGACCAGTTCGCGTATGAAGACGTGCGCGTGCTCGACGTCGTGATGATGGGCCACACCGAGATGTGGGCCGCGATGACCGAGCGCGACGCGATCTACGCGAACCCGGAAGCCACCGACGACGACTACATGCACGCGGCCGAACTCGAAGGCAAGTTCGCCGAATACGGCGGCTACGACGCCGAGGCGCGCGCGGGTGCGCTGCTGCTCGGCATCGGCATCGAGGAGAAGTTCCACAACGGCACGATGGCCGACGTCGCGCCGGGCTGGAAGCTGCGCGTGCTGCTCGCGCAGGCGCTGTTCTCGAAGCCGGACGTGCTGCTGCTCGACGAACCGACCAACAACCTGGACATCAACTCGATCCGTTGGCTCGAGCACACGCTCAACGAGTACAACTCGACGATGATCATCATCTCGCACGATCGTCACTTCCTGAACTCGGTGTGCACGCACATGGCCGACATGGACTACGGCACGCTGAAGGTCTGGCCGGGCAACTACGACGACTACATGCTCGCATCGGCACAGGCGCGCGAGCGCCAGGCCGCGGCGAACGCGCGTGCGAAGGAGCGCGTGGCCGAGCTGCAGGACTTCGTGCGCCGCTTCTCGGCGAACAAGTCGAAGGCCCGCCAGGCGACGAGCCGCGCGAAGCAGATCGACAAGATCAAGATCGAGGAATTCAAGCCGTCGTCGCGTCAGAACCCGTTCATCCGTTTCGAGTTCGAGAAGAAGCTGCACAACGTCGCGGTGGTTGCCGAAGACATCACGAAGAAGTACGAGCGCACGATCTTCCAGAACTTCAACCTGTCGGTGCAGCCGGGCGAGCGCATCGCGATCATCGGCGAGAACGGCGCGGGCAAGACGACGCTGCTGCGTTCGCTGCTTGGCGCGCTCGAGCTCGATCACGGCACGGTGAAGTGGTCCGAGAACGCGAATGTCGGCTACATGCCGCAGGACACGTACGAGGAGTTCCCGAACGACATCACGCTGATGGACTGGATCGACCAGTACCGCAAGGACGGCGACGACGAAACGATGGTGCGCGGCACGCTGGGCCGCCTGCTGTTCTCCTCGGACGACATCAAGAAGTCGGTGAAGGTGCTGTCGGGCGGCGAGAAGGGCCGCATGATCTGGGGCAAGCTGATGCTCGGCCGCCACAACGTGCTGCTGATGGACGAGCCGACCAACCACATGGACATGGAGTCGATCGAGTCGCTGCAGATCGCGCTCGAGCAGTTCGAAGGCACGCTGATCTTCGTTTCGCACGACCGCGAATTCGTGAGCGGGCTGGCGAACCGGATCATCGAAGTGCGTACGGACGGGACGCTGTTCGACTTCGGCGGGAATTACGAGGAGTTCCTGACGAGTCAGGGGCAGGAGTAATCGCCCGGGCAGCCATGCCCGACCTGATGTACTGGAAGCCCGCCAGGTGCAAGCCTGGCGGGCTTTTTCTTGTCGGGGCAAGCGCTCGCGGCCACGGTCGCCGGTTGCGGTCCCGCATCCGCAGCTTGGCGGCGGCGACGACCCGGGCAGCGGCACGTGCGGGGCGCCGGAACAGGCCACCACCACCGCCCGCGCGGTCAGCCCTGCGTCGTCAGCCCGAAAAATCCGTTACGACCGTCACACCGGCGCCTTCGAACCGGTTCATGTTCATCAGCGCATCAATCGATTGACCCAGACTGATTTCCTTGCCGATCAACCGGTTCGGCGCGAGCGTGCCGGCGTGCACCATGTCGAGCATCGCGTCGTAACGATGCGCCTGCATCCCGTGGCTACCGAGAATCTCCAGTTCGTGCGCGATGACTTTGCTCATCGGCACGGCCGGCGTTGCATGCTCGCCGAGCATCAGCCCGACCTGCACATGCTTGCCACGGCGGCGCAGATTGCTGATCGAGTTGAAGCAGGTGCTCGGATGGCCGAGCGCATCGAGCGACACGTGGGCGCCGCCGCGCGTGATCTCCTTCACCGCATCGACGACGTCGGCGACTTGCGACGCATTGACGGTCGCCGCTGCGCCGACCGATCGCGCGAGCGCGAGCGCCTGGTCCGAAATGTCGATCGCGACGACGTTCGCACCGATCGCATTCGCGATCATGATCGCCGACAGGCCGACGCCCCCGCAGCCGTGCACGGCCACCCACTGGCCGGCCGACGTGCGCCCCTGGTCGACCACCGCACGAAATGACGTCACGAAGCGGCATCCGAGGCTCGCTGCGGTCGGGAAATCGAGCGCGTCGGGCAGCCGCACGAGGTTGAGGTCCGCGTGATGGATGCCGACGAACTGGGCGAACGAGCCCCAGTGCGTGAAGCCGGGCTGAAACTGTTGCTCGCATACCTGCTGGTTGCCGGAGTGGCATTCCGGGCAGTGCCCGCAGCCGCCGACGAACGGCACCGTGACGCGGTCGCCGGCCTTCCAGCGCGTGACCGCCGCGCCCGCCGCGACCACGACGCCGGCGAGTTCGTGCCCCGGCACATGCGGCAGCACAATGTCCGGGTCGTGCCCCATCCAGCCGTGCCAGTCGCTGCGGCACACGCCGGTCGCCTTCACTTCGATCACGACGCCGTCGGGCGCCGGCGTCGGATCGTCGACATTCATCAACCGCGGCGCCGCGCCGAACGCTTCATAAACGACTGCTTTCACCATCTCCTCCTGGATCGAATGAGTCTTTCAATATAACCGGACGAAAGCGGATTTATCTTTCATTTTGCGATTGAGATACGGGTAATCTTGAGATAGCCTTGCGCTGATCGCGGAAATGCCGCAAGGAGCTTTCATGGAGCCACTGGACAAGATCGATCGCGGCATGCTCGACATGCTTCAGCAGGACGGGCGCGTGTCGAATGCGCGGCTCGCCGAAGCGTTCTCGCTGAGCGAGACGTCCTGCTGGCGCCGGCTCCGGCGGCTGGAGGAAGCGGGGTTGATCGCGGGCTATCACGCGCGGCTCGACCGCCGCAAGCTCGGGCTCGGCGTGATGGCGTTCGTGCAGATCGTCTGCACGCAGCATAGCGAGGAGGTGACGGCCGAGTTCGAGCGCCTGATCCAGGCGAGCCCCAACGTGCTTGCATGCGACAACACGACCGGCGAAGCGGATTTCCTGCTGCAGGTGGTAGCGGCCGACCTCGACGACTACAGTCATTTCGTCGAACGGGTGCTGCGCAGATTGCCGGGCGTGCTGAGCATCCGCTCGAACCTGTCGTTGCGGCAGTTGAAGTCGACGCAGCGGCTGCCGATAGCGTGATGGCGCAAGCCGGCGCTCGCGCATGCGCGAGCAGTCAGTCGGCCAGCCGCTTGTCGGCGAGCGCCTTGCAGCAGTCTTCGTACACCCATTGCACGAGTTTTGCCCGGTAGTCGAGATCGTCGGTATCGACGATTTCCTCGACCGCGTCGCGCGCCCACGATGCGTCGACGAAGTCGGCATGCCGCTTTGCGATGTCCTGCGCCAGCGCGGCCAGCTTCGCGATCGCGAGCCAGTCGGACTGCCGGTGGTGGCGGTCGAGCCAGCGATGCGCGGCCTGCACCTGGAACGATGCATCCGGCCAGGTTTCGTTCAGGTAAAACGCGCCGAGATTGCCGCAGGTGAGCCAGCACAGCAGCTCCAGGCGATCTTGCGAGCCGAGGATATGGGGTGCGTCGGTCATGGCAGCGCTCACGAAGGCATCGATTCCGGGTGGCGCGGCCTGCAGCAGCCGGCGCCGATAGTAAAAACATAGCACGATGCGGGGCACGAGGTGGGGCCTCGTGGCGCGCCGGCGTGGCGCGGATGCCGCCGTTGCGGGAAGCGGGCGTCCGGCGCCCGTTCGTCGGCGTCCGCGCGGGCCGTTCGGCGGCGCCTGAGGTCCCGTCAGGCGTCGTCGCGCAGCCGCGCCGCACTCGTTAGAATGGCCGTTTTCCGGGAGACAGGAAGCGATGAAAATCTACGATCAGTTCTATATCGACGGCGCATGGCGCAAGCCGGCCGGAACGGGCACGATCGACGTGATCGACTCGGGCACCGAGGCCGTGATCGGCCGGATCGCCGAGGGCGTGGCGTCGGACGCGCAGGACGCGATCCGTGCGGCGCGGGCGGCGTTCGACGCATGGGCCGCGACGCCGCCCGCGACGCGCGCGGGCTACCTGCGCAAGATCGTCGAGCGTCTGCAGGCGCGCAGTGAGGAGCTCGCGCAGTCGATTACCGGTGAAGTCGGCATGCCGATCAAGCTGTCGCGCGCGATCCAGGTCGGCGGTCCGATCTACAACTGGAAGGCATACGCGAAGCTCGCCGAATCGTTCGAATTCGAGGCGACGCTCGGCAACTCGCGGGTGGTGCGCGAGCCGGTCGGCGTCGTCGCGGCGATCACGCCGTGGAACTACCCGCTCAACCAGATCACGCTGAAGGTCGCGCCGGCGCTCGCGGCCGGCTGCACGGTCGTCCTGAAGCCATCCGAAGTCGCGCCCCTCAACGCGTTCATGCTTGCCGAAGCGATTCACGAAGCGGGCCTGCCGCCGGGTGTGTTCAATCTCGTGTGCGGTTATGGCCCGGTCGTCGGCGAGGTGCTGGCGACCGATCCGGACGTCGACATGGTGTCGTTCACGGGTTCGACCCGTGCCGGCAAGCGCGTGGCCGAACTCGCGGCCGCGAGCGTGAAGCGCGTCGCGCTCGAACTGGGCGGCAAGTCGGCGTCAGTGATCCTCGACGATGCCGACTTCGCGGCGGCAGTGAAGGGCACGGTCAACGCGTGCTACCTGAACGCGGGCCAGACCTGTTCGGCACATACGCGGATGCTGGTGCCCGAGGCGCGCTACGACGAGGCGCGCGCGATCGCGAAGGCGGCAGCCGAAGCGTATGTCGCGGGCGACCCGCGTCAGGAAACGACGCGTCTCGGCGCACTCGCATCGGCCGTGCAGCAGCAGCGCGTGCAGGCCTACATCCAGCGCGGAATCGACGACGGCGCGGAACTCGTGACCGGCGGCACGGGCCTGCCGGAAGGGCTCGCGAAGGGCTTCTTCGTGAAGCCGACGGTGTTCGGCCGCGTCGATCCGAAATCGGCGATCGCGCAGGAAGAGATCTTCGGACCGGTGCTGTCGATCATCACGTATCGCGACGAAGACGAGGCCGTGCGCATCGCGAACGATTCGCCGTATGGGCTCGGCGGCGCGGTGTGGGCGGGCAGCGACGAACGCGCGATGCGCGTCGCGCGCCGCATCCGCACGGGGCAGGTCGACATCAACGGCGGCACGTGGAACGGCGCCGCGCCGTTCGGCGGCTACAAGCAGTCGGGATACGGCCGCGAAAACGGCGTATACGGGCTCGAAGAGTATCTCGAGTACAAGTCGATGCAGCTCAAGCCGGCGAATCCGGTCTGAGCGTTTCACGCCGCATGACCCGGAACGGCACGCTCGCGTGCCGTTTTTTTATTGACGGCCGTCAAGGTGCGCGCCGGTGTATCCGTCGATCATCGCGTTTCCGATTTCCGATGTTTCGACGAGGTTCAGATGACCGCACGCACTTCCTTCCCGCCGCTCACGATTCGCGGCCGCACCTTGCTGCCCGTGGTGCAGGGCGGCATGGGCGTCGGCATCTCCGCGCACCGCCTCGCGGGCAGCGTCGCGCGCGAAGGCGCGCTCGGCACGATCGCGAGCATCGACCTGCGTCACCACCATGCAGACTTGCTCGCGCGCTGTCGCGCGAATCCCGATCGTGCGACGCTGGAGGCCGCGAACCTCGAAGCGCTGGCGCGCGAGATTCGCCTCGCGAAGACCTACAGCGAAGGACGCGGGATGATCGCGGTCAACGTGATGAAGGCGGTGAGCGCGCACGCGGAATACGTGCGCGTCGCGTGCGACGAAGGCGCGGACGCGATCGTGATGGGCGCCGGCCTGCCGCTCGATCTGCCCGATCTCACGCAGGGTCATGACATCGCGCTGATCCCGATCCTGTCGGACAGCCGCGGGATCGCGCTGGTGCTGAAGAAGTGGATGAAGAAGGGGCGGCTGCCCGATGCGATCGTGATCGAGCATCCCGCGCATGCGGGCGGCCACCTCGGCGTCACGCAGATCGACGACATGCACGATGCGCGCTTCGATTTCGCGCGCGTGCTCGACGAGACCGCGCAGGTGATGGCGTCGCTCGGTCTCGCGCGCGACACGATCCCGCTGATCGTCGCGGGCGGGATCAACAGTCACGACACGGTACGAGCGGCGCTCGCGGCCGGCGCGAACGGCGTACAGGTGGGAACGCCGTTCGCAGTGACGGAAGAGGGCGATGCGCATCCGAACTTCAAGCGCGTGCTGGCCGATGCGCTGCCCGAGGACATCGTCGAATTCGTCAGCGTGACGGGGCTCCCTGCGCGCGCTGTGAAGACCCCCTGGCTCGATCGTTACCTGCGCAACGAAACGCGCATTCGCGACAAGCTCGGCGCGTTCAAGCAGCGCTGCCCGACCGCGCTCGAGTGCCTGAGCGTCTGCGGGCTGCGCGACGGCATCGAAAAGTTCGGCCATTTCTGCATCGACACGCGGCTCGCGGCCGCGTTGCGCGGCGACGTCGCGAACGGCCTGTTCTTCCGCGGCCGCGAAGCGCTGCCGTTCGGCAGTGCGATCCGCAGCGTGCGCGATCTGCTCGACCTGCTGCTGACGGGCCGTGCGGCGGAGCCTGCGACAAACCGTCCAGTGTTTACGCTGGCTTGACGGATATCAAGGCGACGCAAAGACCCTACAGGGAGAATGGAATAAATTCTTCAAGGGGTCCGTACCATGCATAAAACGATTCGAACATGCGTCACCGCTGCCGCCGTGGCGGCAAGCCTCGTCATGATGCCCTCGCTGTCGCACGCGGCGTCGGCGGGAGACGGGATCAACCAGGGTGACGTCCTGGTCCGGTTGCGCGCGATCAGCATCCAGCCGAACGAGCGCGCGAGCGATACGCTCGGCGCGATCAACACCGGCGTGAACAACGCGATCGTGCCGGAGCTCGACTTCACCTACATGATCCGGGACTACCTGGGCGTGGAGCTGATCCTCGGCACGTCGCGGCACCAGATGACGTCGAGCCTCGGCAATCTCGGCGGTGTGGGCGTGCTGCCGCCGACGCTGTTGCTGCAGTACCACTTCAACCATGCCGGCAAGGTGCGTCCGTACGTCGGCGCGGGCCTGAACTACACGTACTTCTACAACAACGGGCTCAACGTCGGCGGCGAGGGCGTGTCGATCAACAAGAGCAGCTTCGGTCCCGCGCTGCAGTTCGGCGTCGACGTGCAGTTGACGAAGAAGGTGTTCATGAACGTCGACGTGAAGAAGATCTGGATGAGCACCGATGCGACGCTCGGCGACAAGGGCATCGGCACGTTGCACATCGATCCGCTGATCGTCGGCGTGGGCGTCGGGATGAAGTTCTAGACGCAAGCGAAAAGAACAGAGTTGGGGTTGGCGGCATGGCAGTCGGCATGCCGCTCTTTTTTTGTGCGGCGGATTTACAGCTTGTCGTACTGAAAGCGCATCGCGGTGCCTTCGCGCGTGATGCGCTCCCACACCGCGCGTTTCTCGTCGTCGCTCAGGAACACCCAGTTCGACACCTCGCCGGCCGTGCGGCCGCAGCCCTTGCAGACTTCGTCGAAGAGGGTCGAGCACACGCCGATGCAGGGGCTGTCGGGCAGGTCGTGGAGATTGGAGGCCATCGGAAGGGTTCGCGCGTTGAATCGTCAGGGCGTCATTTTAATGCATCGGGATGACGCGGCCCGGCCGCGATGCCGATGGCGCGACGCACCACCCGTCGGGACAGTTTCGCGGCCGCCTTCTTTTCCTGATGGACAGACGCCGATTACCCGATAGAATTCCCCCGGAATGCCCCGCTGCGCGGGCCGCCCGAGTGGCCGGCGGCGGGAATCTGTTCCGTTTGCGCGACACCGGCATGATTTTTTTGTGACGGAGCGCGAATGGTGGTAGCGTTCGGGGTTTTCGAGGGGCGGCGTGCCAGAATGCGCCGCCATGACGAGGCAGACGGCAGCCGGACACGAGGTCCGGCCGGAGGGAGAACGGGATGAAAGCAAAGGTAGTGGGCCGGTTCGCAGCGCTTGCGCTGTGCGTGGGTGCATCAGCGGCGGCGGCGAAGGATACGCAGCTCAATGTCTATAACTGGTCCGATTACATTGCGAAGGACACGATCCCGAACTTCGAGAAGCAGGCGGGCGTCAAGGTTCGCTACGACAACTACGACAGCGACGACACGCTGCAGGCGAAGCTGCTGACGGGCAGCTCGGGCTACGACATCGTCGTGCCGACCAGCAACTACGCGGGCAAGCAGATCGCCGCCGGCATCTTCACGCCGCTCGACAAGTCGAAGCTGCCGAACCTCAAGTACCTCGATCCGCAACTGATGGCGCTCGTCGCCGGCGCGGACCCGGGCAACAAGTATTCGGTGCCCTGGGCGTACGGCACGACCGGCCTCGCGTACAACCTGACGAAGGCGCAGCAGGCGCTCGGCAAGGTTCCGCTCGACAACTGGGACATCCTGTTCAAGCCGGAAAACATCTCGAAGCTGAAGACCTGCGGCGTGTCGGTGCTCGACGCTCCGGACCAGATGTTCGCGGCGGCGCTGCACTACATCGGCAAGGATCCGATGAGCACGAACCCGGCCGACTACAAGGCCGCGATGGAAGTGCTGAAGAAGATCCGCCCGTACATCACGCAATTCAACTCATCCGGCTACATCAACGACCTGGTCGGCGGCGACATCTGCTTCGCGTTCGGCTGGTCGGGCGACGTCGTGATCGCGAAGCATCGCGCGATCGAGGCGAAGAAGCCGTACAAGGTCGAGTACTACATTCCGAAGGGCGGCGCGCCGGTTTGGTTCGACGTGATGGCGATCCCGAAGGACGCGAAGAACAAGGACGCCGCGCTGCAGTGGATCAACTACATCGAGGATCCGAAGGTGCACGCGGCGATCACGAACGCCGTGTACTACCCGAGCGCGAACGCCGAGGCACGCAAGTACGTGCGGCCGGACGTCGCGAACGACCCGGCCGTCTACCCGCCGGCCGACGTCGTGAAGACGCTGTTCCTGCTCAAGCCGCTGCCGCCTGAAATCCAGCGTCTGCAGACGCGTCTGTGGACCGAGCTGAAATCGGGCCGCTGAAGCGAGCCGGAGCAGGCCAGCAGTCATGAAGCCCCTGGTGTCCCCGGGGGCTTTGTTCGTCAAACGCAGGAGAGAAGCAGCACATCATGAATAGCCAGTCGGGTGCGCCGGTCGCGGGCGTGCCGTCCTTCGTTCCTTCGTCCGGCGCCGATGCGCGCGCCGAGAACTTTGTCCAGATCGTCGACGTCGTCAAGAAATTCGGCGAGACCGAAGTGGTGCGCAACGTGAACCTGACGGTGCGCCAGGGCGAGCTGTTCGCGCTGCTCGGCAGCTCGGGTTCCGGCAAGTCGACGCTGCTGCGCATGCTCGCGGGCCTCGAGACGGTCACATCGGGCAAGATCCTGATCGACGGCGAGGACCTCGCGCAGATGCCGCCGTACAAGCGGCCCGTGAACATGATGTTCCAGTCGTATGCGCTGTTCCCGCACATGTCGGTCGAATCGAACGTCGCATACGGCCTGAAGCAGGAAGGCACGCCGAAGGCGGAACTGAAGGAGCGCGTCGCGGCGGCGCTCGAGCTCGTGCAGATGAGCAAGTACGCGAAGCGCAAGCCGCACCAGCTGTCGGGCGGCCAGCAGCAGCGCGTCGCGCTCGCGCGTTCGCTCGTCAAGCGTCCGAAGGTGCTGCTGCTCGACGAGCCGATGTCGGCGCTCGACAAGCAGATCCGCCAGCGCACGCAGATCGAGCTCGTCAACATCCTGAACAAGGTCGGCGTCACCTGCATCATGGTCACGCACGACCAGGAAGAGGCGATGACGATGGCGAACCGGCTCGCCGTGATGAGCGAAGGGCAGATCGTGCAAATCGGCTCGCCGAACGAAGTCTACGAATATCCGAACAGCCGCTTCTCGGCCGAGTTCATCGGCTCGACCAACCTGTTCGAAGGCGTCACCGTCGAGGACGAACCCGACCACGTGTACATCGAATCGCCGGAGGTGCCGAGCCGGCTGTACGTGAGCCACGGGATCTCGGGCCCGCTCGGGATGCCGGTCACGGTATCGGTGCGTCCCGAGCGGATCGCGCTCACGCGCAAGCCGCCCGAAGGCGCGTTCAACTGGGCGCGCGGCAAGATCACCAACGTCGCGTACATGGGCGGCTATTCGCTGTATCACGTGAAACTCGATGCGGGCAAGACGGTGATCGCGAACGTGTCGAGTCTCGCGATCACCGAGCTCGACACACCGGCGCTCGGCGACGAGATCTACGTGCGCTGGAGCGCGACCGCGGGCGTGGTGCTGACGTCATGAGCGCGCTCAAGTCCCTGCTCGCGTGGCCCGTGCGGCGCTTCAACCTGACCGGCGGCTCTGCGGTCGTCGCGGGGCCGTACACGTGGCTCGTGCTGTTCTTCCTCGTGCCGTTCGTGCTGGTCGTGAAGATCAGCTTCGCGGAGCTGCAGCTCGGCATTCCGCCGTATACGGAACTCGCATCGTACGCGGACGGCGTGGTGCACATCGCGCTGAACCTGTCGCACTATGCTTTCCTGCTCACCGACAGCCTGTATTTCGCGACCTACGTGAATTCGGTGCTGGTCGCGGCGATCACGACGCTGCTGTGCCTGCTGATCGGCTATCCGATGGCGTACTACATCGCGCGTTCGAACCCGGCGACGCGCAACCTGCTGATGATGGGCGTGATGCTGCCGTTCTGGACGTCGTTCCTGATCCGCGTGTACGCATGGATCGGGATCCTGAAGAACAACGGGCTGCTGAACAACTTCCTGATGTGGATCGGCCTGACCCATACGCCGATCGAGCTGTACCGCACGAACTACGCGGTGTATATCGGGATGGTGTATTCGTACCTGCCGTTCCTCGTGATGCCGCTCTACGCGCACCTCGTGAAGATGGACCTGCGTCTGCTCGAAGCCGCGTACGACCTCGGGGCCAAGCCGTGGAAGGCATTCGTGCAGATCACGCTGCCGCTGTCGAAAAACGGGATCATCGCGGGCTGCCTGCTGGTGTTCATTCCGGCGGTCGGCGAGTACGTGATTCCGGAACTGCTCGGCGGCGCGAACACGCTGATGATCGGCCGCGTGATGTGGAATGAATTCTTCAACAACGCAGACTGGCCGATGGCGTCGGCCGTGACCTGCGCGATGGTGCTGCTGCTGCTCGTGCCGATGGCGATGTTCCAGCACTTCCAGGCGAAGGAGCAGGAGGCCCGTCGATGAAGCCGAATCGCTACCTGCAGTTCGCGGCGCTGTTCGCCGGCTTCGCGTTCCTGTACATCCCGATCATCAGCCTGATCGTCTATTCGTTCAACGAGTCGAAGCTCGTCACCGTGTGGTCGGGTTTCTCGTTCCGCTGGTACTCGGCGCTCGTCGAGGACGACGAGCTGCTGACGGCTGCATGGCTGTCGCTGAAGATCGGCGTGCTGACCGCGTTCGCGTCGGTGTTCATCGGCACGTGGGCCGGCTTCGTGCTCGCGCGGATGGGGCGCTTTCGCGGCTTCGCGCTGTTCAGCGGGATGATCAACGCACCGCTGGTGATTCCGGAGGTGATCCAGGGGATCTCGCTGCTGCTGCTGTTCATCGAACTGGCGAAGTGGATCGGCTGGCCGGCCGAGCGCGGTGTGTTCACGATCTGGCTGGGCCACGTGATGCTGTGCATTTCGTACGTCGCGATCATCGTGCAGTCGCGCGTGCGCGAACTGAACCCGTCGCTCGAGGAAGCCGCGCTCGATCTGGGCGCGACGCCGCTGAAGGTGTTCTTCACGATCACGCTGCCGCTGATCTCGCAGGCGCTGATCGCGGGTTGGCTGCTCTCGTTCACGCTGTCGATCGACGACCTCGTGCTGTCGGCGTTCCTGTCGGGCCCCGGCTCGACGACGCTGCCGCTCGTCGTGTTCTCGCGCGTGCGCCTCGGCCTGAACCCGGAGATGAACGCGCTCGCGACGCTGTTCATCGTCGCGGTGACGGCCGGTGTGGTGATCGCGAACTTCGTGATGCTGCGCCAGGAGCGCAAGCGGACGGCCGCATTCGCGACCTGACGTCATCACGAACAGGTTGCCGACGCAACGAAAAACGCCCGGTGCCGACGACGAGTCGGGCCGGGCGTTTTGCTTCGGGGTGTGCGCCGCGGTGACTTATGCGCCGAACGCGGCCTTCGCGAGCAGCCCGAGCGCGACGCAGACGAGCACGGCAGCGAAGCCGGCCTGCACATGCCGCGCGGACAGGTGCCGGGAGGCATTGCGCCCGATCGCCATGCCAATCGCGGTCGCGACCGTGAACCACAGCATCATGTCGAGCGGCGCGCGCGTGCCCGACACGAGCGTCGCGAGCACACCACCGGTGCCGACCAGCGCGATCACCATCAGCGACGTCGCGACTACGCCGTGCATCGACACGTTCGTGAACTTGCGCAGCATCGGCACGATCACGAAGCCGCCGCCGACACCGAGCAAGCCCGTCATCAGCCCCGTCACCGCGCCGGTCGACGCAAGCGCGAGCCCGACCGGCCAGGACCATACGAGCCGGCCCGTATCGGGATTCACGCGGCCGACGCACAACCGCGACTCATCCGCGTCGCCGGGCGCGTGGCGCAGTGCCTGCCGCAGCAGGCGGCCCGCGACGATCAGCATCGTCAGCGCGAACAACGCCAGCAGCACGCGTTGCGGCAGCACGTGCGCAAGCTTCACGCCGAGCGTCGTGAGCGGCACGCCCGCCACGGCCATCAACAGCGCCGCGCGATAGCGCACGAGCCCGCGACGAAACCCTTCGAGCGCGCCGAGCGCGGCGCTGCCCGCGACAGCGACGAGCGCGACGGGCGTGGCCTGCTGCATCGGCCAGCCCATCCCGACGACGAGCGCGGGCACCGCGAGAATGCCGCCGCCTGCGCCGGTGAGGCCCAGCACGGCGCCGACGAGACTGCCGAGTACGAGGGAAATCAGCATGGTGTCATCGGGTTCCGGTCAACGTGCGATCGCGGGCTTCGCGAGCCATTCGCGGCCCTTGAGCATCGCCTTCCAGTAGAGCGGCGGCAGCAGGCGCTCCTTGAGCAGCCACGCGAGCCGGGACGGGCGCCGGCCGTCGATCAGCCACGCGGGGAAGGTCGGCGCGACCTTGCCGCCGTACAGGAATTCGGCGAGGACGATCTTGCCGCGCTCGACGGTGAGCGGGCACGACCCGTAGCCGTCGTACGCGGCGTCGCCGTGCGCGCGGCCCAGAGACGCGAGCACATTGTGCGCGACGACGGGCGCCTGCTTGCGCGCGGCCGCGGCGGTCTTCGCGTTGGTCGTGTTGGTGACGTCGCCGAGCGCGAAGATATCCGCGAACTGCTTGTGCCGCAGCGTCGCCGGATCGACGTCGATCCAGCCGGCCGCATCGGCGAGCGGGCTCGCGCGCACGAAATCGGGCGCCTTCTGCGGCGGCACGACGTGGATCATGTCGAACGCGCGTTCGACGGTTTCCGTGCCGCCGTCGGGCAAGGTGCGCCGGAACGTCGCGCGCCGCGCGGGCCCGTCGATCGCGACGAGGTTGTGGCCGAACGACAGCGCGATGTCGTAGCTTTTCACGTACTCCATCAGCGCGGGCACGTAGTCGGCGACTCCGAACAGCGCGGCGCCCGCATTCAGGAACTCGACGTTCGCGGCGCCCAGGCGGCCCGCGCGCCGCCAGTGATCGCACGACAGGTACATCGCCTTCTGCGGCGCGCCAGCGCACTTGATCGGCATCGGCGGCTGCGTGAACAGCGCGTTGCCGCCGCGGAACGCCTGCACCAGTTCCCACGTGTACGGCGCGAGGTCGTAGCGATAGTTCGACGTGACACCGTTGCGGCCGAGCGTTTCCGCGAGGCCGTCGATCGCGTGCCAGTCGAGCTTGAGCCCCGGGCACACAACAAGCTTGCGGTAGCCGATACGCCGGCAACCGTCGAGCACCACCGTGTGCGCGTCGGGCTCGAAGCCGGCGACGGCGGCCTGGATCCATTTCACGCCGCGCGGCAGCAGGTCGACGATCCGGCGCGCGGTCGTGTCGGGCCGGAACACGCCCGCGCCGACCATCGTCCAGCCGGGCTGGTAGTAGTGCGTATCGGCCGGGTCGATCACCGCGATATCGAGCGATGCGTCGCGCGCAAGCAGGCTCGACGCGACCGCGACACCGGCCGCACCCGCGCCGACGATCACGATGTCGTGCCGCGCGTCGATGGCTGGCGCGGGCTGGCGGCCGTCCTGCGCGAGTCCTTGCGTGGCACCTCGTGTGAGACGCGGCGCGAGCGCGCCGAGGTCATAGCCGGCCGCGGCGGCGATCGCGACGATGTCGCCGGCCGGACGCCTGTCGGCCTGCGACAGCGCCCACAGCGTCGCCGAACGCGTGCCGCTGCGGCAGTATGCGAGTACCGGGCCGGCGAGCGACGCGACGAGCGCGTCGAACTGCCTGGCCTGATCGTCGGTGACCTTGCCGGTATCGACCGGAAGGTAATGGACGGCGATGCCGAGCGGCGCGGCGGCGGCGCGGATCTCGTCGACGGTCGGCTGGTCTGCGCCTTCGCCGTCCGGGCGGTTGCAGACGATCGTGCGGATGCCGGCCGCGTGGAGCGCGGGCAGGTCGGTCGCGGCGATCTGGGGCGAGACCGACAGCAGGTCGGTCAGCGTGCGGATGGTCATGTCGGGGGTTCTCCGGTCGGGGCGGCGGCTCAGATCGCGTCGAGCGGGATCTTCAGGTAACGCACGCCATTGTTTTCGGGCTCGGGCAGGTGGCCGGCGCGCATGTTGACCTGCACGGACGGCAGCATCAGCACGGGCATGTCGAGCGTCGCGTCGCGCGCGGTGCGCATGGCGACGAAATCCTCCTCGGTCACGCCGTCCTTCACGTGCACGTTCGCGCGGCGCTGCTCGGCCACGGTCGTCACGAACTGCACGTCGCGGCCGCCCGGCTGGTAGTCGTGGCACAGGTACAGGCGCGTATCGGGCGGCAGGGCGAGCACGCGCGCGATCGAGCGGTACAGCGTGCGTGCGTCGCCGCCCGGGAAATCGCAGCGGGCGGTGCCGTAGTCGGGCATGAACAGCGTATCGCCGACGAACGCGGCACGCTGCGTCGCGTCGTCGATGCAGTAGGTCAGGCACGCGGGCGTGTGGCCCGGCGTGTGCAGCGCGCGGATCGTCAGCGCGCCGAGCGCAAGCGTGTCGCCGTCGTCGAGCAGACGATCGAACTGGCTGCCGTCCTGCGCGAAGCCCGGGCCGGCGTTGAACAGCGTGCCGAACACGTGCTGCACGCGGCACACGTGCGAGCCGATCGCGATCTGCCCGCCGACATGCGCCTTCAGGTAAGGCGCGGCCGACAGATGGTCGGCGTGCACGTGCGTTTCCAGCAGCCAGTGCACGGTCGCGCCGAGTTCCGCGACGCGGGCGATCAGCCGGTCGGCGCTGGCGGTGCGCGTGCGGCCGGATTTCGGGTCGTAGTCGAGCACGCTGTCGATCAGCGCGCACGCGCGGCTCGCGGTGTCGAGCAACAGGTAGCTGACGGTATGGGTCGCCGGGTCGAAAAAGCCTTCGACTGACAGCATGGGGGCATGGCTCACGGGATGTCCTCGATCGGGTTCTGCATCGGCAATCGGGGATCCCAAACTCAAGAAGCATGCCAGCCCGCGCCGCGACGCCGGACGAAATGGCAGGTACTTGATTCGGCTCGGATTTCTGGCCTGATCGCGGTGCGCCGCGAGCACGGCCTGTGGGGCGTCGTCGATGTCGACTGCCACATTTGGCAGTGTTGTGGCAGAATTGGCAGTCGGTCTGGCAGTCCGACTGTCCCTCCGTTCCCGAGCCGCCTCATGAATCCGCACGACACCATTCCGATCGTTCCCGCGCCGTCGCGCGACGTCATGCCCGACGTGCGTACGCTCGTCGCGTATCTCGAGCACGACCCGCAGCCGATGATCGTCGTCGATCCCGACTACCGCATCCTCGCGGCGAACGATGCGTACCGGCGCCAGTTCGGCGTGGCGGGTGTCGAGCACGTCGGCCGGCGCTGCTTCCAGGTCTCGCATCACTACGACGTGCCGTGCGACCAGGCC
The DNA here is from genome assembly GCF_003858025.1 of Burkholderia sp. Bp9004. Taxonomy (NCBI): domain Bacteria; kingdom Pseudomonadati; phylum Pseudomonadota; class Betaproteobacteria; order Burkholderiales; family Burkholderiaceae; genus Burkholderia; species Burkholderia sp. Bp9004. Next base: position 31,955 of record NZ_QTQD01000012.1, read on the forward strand.
GGCGAGCATTGCCCGATGAAGCAGGCACTCGAGTCGCGCAGTCTGAACCGCGTGTTGCACATTCACCATACGCCGCGCGGCCCCGAGCACGTCGACGTGGAGTTGCGGCCGATCTTCGACGCGCGCGGCGACGTGATCGCGTACGTCGAGCGGCTGACGACGGTGCGCAGCGCGTCCGCGCAGCCGAGCGCGGAAGGGCTCGTCGGCGGCGCCGATGCGTTCAATGCGGCACTCGGCGCGCTGCAGCGCGTTGCGCCGTCGATGCTGCCCGTGCTGCTGCTCGGCGAATCGGGTACCGGCAAGGAGCTGTTCGCGCGGGCGCTGCACGAGGCGAGCGAACGTGCGATGGGGCCGTTCGTGGTCGTCGACTGTTCGGGTATCGCCGAGACGCTGTTCGAGAGCGAACTGTTCGGCTACGAGAAGGGGGCGTTTACCGGCGCCAACCAGCGCAAGCCGGGCCTCGTCGAGACCGCGCAGGGCGGCACGCTGTTTCTCGACGAGATCGGCGACGTGCCGCTGCCGATGCAGGTGAAGCTGCTGCGGCTGATCGAGTCGGGGACGTTCCGGCGCGTCGGCGGTGTCGAGGCGCTGCGCGCGGATTTTCGGCTCGTCGCGGCGACGCACAAGCCGCTGCGCGAGATGATCGACGACGGCCGGTTCCGGCAAGATCTCTATTACCGGATCAACGCGTTTCCGATTCCGCTGCCGCCGCTGCGCGAGCGGCGCGGCGACGTCGCGCTGCTGGCCGAATCGATCCTGCGGCGCATCGCGAACGCGCGTGCCGGCGCGGGCGATGCGAGCGCGCGACCGTTCGCGGCCCGGCCGTTCGTGCTGAGCGAGCAGGCGCGTGCGTGCCTCGACGCGTATGCATGGCCGGGCAATATCCGCGAGCTGCGCAACGTGCTGGAACGTGCATGCCTGTTCGCGGACGACGGGACGATCCGCGTCGAACATCTGCCGGCCGAACTGGTCGCGGCGTCGGCCACACCGCACGCGCATGCGGCGGACACGCGCGGCGTGCCGGATGCGGAACTCGTGCGGATTGCGGGCACGTTCGACGGTACGCGCAAGCAGCTGGCCGAGCACGTCGGGATGAGCGAGCGCACGCTGTACCGGCGGATGAAGGCGCTCGGGCTCGGGGTGCGCGACCGGTGAGCGAGAGCCGGACCGCTCGCGCGGGCAGCGCATGAAACCGACATGCACCGCCTGCGGGGGCTACGCCATCAACGCGCCGGCGCCAACTGGGCCATTGCCTCGCGGATGAAACCGAGCAGCGTGTCGTCGACCCACGAATCCTTCGTCAGCGCCGGCTCGGTCATCATCGCATCCCGGAATTTCGCGTGCGTGGCCGGGTCGTTGCCCGCATAGCTGCGGAACAGGTCGAGCCAGCGTTGCGCGAGCGCGCGGCCTTCCGGCGAATCGGGCCTTGCGCCCGCATCGATCGCGTCGCGCACGTCGCCCATCAATTGCGGCCATTCCATCGCGCGTTTGCCGTAGTGCGCCCGCATGAAGCGGATCTCGTCCGGCGCGAGATACTTCTCGAAGATCCGCATCTTCGTTTCGGCGGTCGCGCGCAGCACATAGTCGCGCAGTACGGTCGAAATGCCGATCTTCGACTGCATCGCCGGTTCGCGCTCGTGCATCAGGTTCAGTTTCGCGAGCAGCCGCGGATCGTTGTTCGTGTCGCGCACGAGCATCGTCATCCAGCGGCCGGCGAGTGCACGGACGCGTTCGTCCTCGGGCGGCACGCCCGCGTCGTGCAGCGCGCGCACGTCGGCGACGAGCGCGATCCATTCGGCGTCGCCCGCCTGGCTCTTGCGGTACATCGGCAGGCGCGCGAGTTCTTCCTCGGAAAAGTATTTGTCGTACACGGTCATCAACTCCAGTGTGGTGAGCCAATCGGCCAGTTCCGGCTCGGTGCCCGCGGCGAGTTGCGCGTGCAGGTGCACGAGCCGCTCGCGCAGCTGCGCGGCCTGCGCGAGCTGGTGGTCGAGCGACGCGATCTGCTTCGCGACGATCTCGACGAGCGGGGTGCCGGGCTGGTTCAGGTAGTCGCCGATTTCGGCGAGCGACAGTCCGAAGCGACGCAGGGCCTGGATCTGGTGGAGCCGGGCGATGTCGTCGCGGTCGTACAGCCGGTAGCCGTTGTCGGCACGCGCCGAAGGCTTGAGGAGGCCGATCGCGTGATAGTGATGAAGCGTGCGGACGGTCAGGCCGCTGCGTTTCGCCAGTTCTCCCACTTTCAGCCGCATGGTGTCCTCCGTTCGGTGCGCACGCTGGAGTCTCGAACGTTACGCTACGTGAGGGTCAAGCGGTAGATCGCGGATCGGCGCGTGGGGTGGTCCCGCGCGCCGTGCGTCCCGGGCAAGGGGCGCGCTACTGTGGCGACGGCGGTGACGGCGGCGCGTCGGGCGTGGCCGCGCGTGCCTGGGCGGCGAGGGCGCCTTGGCCCTCGTTGCCGGCGCGGCCTGCCGTGCCGACGTTTCCGGCTGTCGCTGCCTTGCCGGTCGGTTCGACCGGCGGCGTGCCCATTGCCTGATAGAGCCGCGCGGTATCCGCGAGGCGTGCGCCGGTCGCGCGAATTTCGTCGAGCCGCGCGTTGCGGTACTGCAGCTCGCTCGCGCGCGCGGCCGATGGCGGCAATGCGCCGAGCCGCACGCGGGCGGCCGCGTCGTCGTACGCGCCGCGCGCGGACAGCGCGGCCCGCGACGACGCATCAAGCGCCTCCGCATCGTGCTCGAGCGCGGCGAGCGAATCGGCGACGTTCTGGAACGCGCTCAGCACGGTCTGCCTGTACTGGTCGACCGCGGCCTCGTAGGTCGCCTTCGCCGCACGCCGCTGCGCGAGCAGCGCGCCACCGTGGAACAGCGGCTGGCTCAGCGACGCGCCGACGTTCCAGATCGCGCCGGCACCCGACAGCATCGTCGGCCAGCTGAAGCCGCCTTTGCCCATGGCCGCCGACAGCGACAGCTGCGGGAACAACTGCGCGGTCGCGACGCCGACTTCGGCGGCGGCCGCCTTCAGCCCCGCGTCGGCGGCCTGGATGTCGGGGCGACTTTGCAGCAGGTCCGACGGCACGACCACGGGCACCTGCGCGGGCAGGTTCAGGTCGGCGAGCGTGAGGTCGGCGGGCGGCCGGTCGGGCGTGCGGCCGACCAGCACCGCCAGCGCATGGCGCGCCGAGTCGCGCTGCTGGCGCAGCGCGGGCAGGCTCGCGGCGAAGGTGTCCGCGCTTTGCTGCGCGCTCAGCGCGTCGCTGTGCGACGCCGAGCCGAGCGCGTAGCGGCGTTGCGCGTCGTGGGCCTGGTCGTTCGCGAGCGCGACGAGCCGTTCGGTCGTCGCGATCTGCGCATTGAGCACCGACACCGTGATCGACGCCGTGACGATGTTCGCGGCGAGTGCCCGGCGCGCCGATTCGAGCTGGAACGCGCTGACGTCGACGCGTTTCGCGAGCGCGCGGTTCGCGAAGCGCGCCGCGCCGAACAGGTCGATCGTGTAGCTCGCCTGCAGTTGCCCGACGAATGTGTCGTACAACAGCGTCGGCGCGCCGAGCGCGGGGATCGGCACGCCGAGTGCGCGCTGGCGCGTGGCCTGGCCGCCCGCGTCGATCGACGGCAGCATCGAGCTGCCGATCTGTCCGCGCAGCTGCTCGCGCGCGGCATCCAGCGAATGTGACGCCGCGCTGAGCGTCGGGCTGTTGCGCAGGCCTTCGTCGACGAGCGCGTTCAGCGCCTCGGAGCGGTACTGCTTCCACCAGTCGGGCACGGGCTGCGCGCCGACTTCGAACTGTTGCGCGACGCCTTGCGCGGCGACGGTCTGCTGCACTTGCGGCACGGTGCCGTAGTGCGCGGGCGACGGCATCGCGGGCGGCTCGCCGCTCGGCGCGAACCACGCGCAGCCCGCGAGCGGGCCGGCGAGGCTCGCCACGGCAAACGCCCGCACGGCTTTCGTTTTCAGGTTCATCGATCCATCCATGGTCAGGCTCCCGACGGCGCGGCCGGTGCGCTGCCGCCTGGCGGCGGGCCGTCGCGCGGATCGCGTTCGTCGCGCTTCACCCGGAACCACGCGGCGTACAGCGCGGGCAGGTAGAACAGGGTCAGCACGGTCGCGCTCGTGATCCCGCCCATCAGCGCGGTCGCCATCGGCCCGAAGAAGTTCGAGCGCAACAGCGGAATGAGTGCGAGCACGGCGGCCGCGGCCGTGAGCGTGATCGGGCGGAAGCGCCGCACGGTCGCACCGACGATCGCGTCGAAGCGTCCGTGGCCGGCCGCGATGTCCTGCTCGATCTGATCGACGAGAATCACCGAGTTGCGCATGATGATCCCGAACATCGCGATCACGCCCAGCATCGCGACGAAGCCGAACGGCTGGCCGAACAGCAGCAGCGTGCCGACCACGCCGATCAGCCCGAGCGGTGCGGTCAGCACGACCATCAGCACGCGCGAGAAGCTCTGCAGCTGGATCATCAGCAACGTGAACACGGCGATCGCCATCAGCGGCATCTGCGCGTTGATCGACGCCTGCGCCTTCGCGCTTTCCTCGACCGATCCGCCGATGTTGATCTGGTAGCCGACCGGCAGTTGCGCGCGCAACGCATTCAGCTTGCCGTCGATCGCATGCGTGACGTCGATGCCTTGCGCGCCGGCGCGTACGTCGGACTGCACGGTAATGGTCGGCTGGCGATCGCGTTCCCACACCACGCCGTATTCGAGCGTGGGCGTGAAGCGGCCGAGCGAGCCGAGCGGCACGGGGCCGTTCGGCGTCGGCATCGCCAGGCCCGCGAGCTTCGCGGGGTCGACGCGATCGGGGCGCGGCGCACGCAGGTCGACCGCGATCAGCTTGTCGCGTTCGCGATACTGCGTGACGGTCGTGCCGGACAGCGTCATCGCGAGGAAGCTCGACACGTCCTGCGACGTGACGTTCAGCTCGCGCGCCTTCTTCTGGTCGAGCTCGAAGCGCACCGAGCGCTCGGCCGGCTCATCCCAGTCGAACTGCACGTTCACCGTGCGTGCGTCGCCGCGCATCGTCGCCGCGACCTTCTCGGCGATCGAGCGTACCGTCGCGATGTCGTCGCCGCTCACGCGGAACTGCACGGGGTAGCCGACGGGCGGGCCGTTCTCGAGCCGCGACAGGCGCCAGCGCACGGCCGGGAACTGGTCGCGCAGCGTGGTTTCGAGCCAGGTGGCGAGCTTCTCGCGATCCTTGACCGATTTCGCGGTGACGACGAACTGCGCGAAGTTCGGCAACTGCAGCTGCTGGTCGAGCGGCAGGTAGAAGCGCGGCGCGCCGCTGCCGACGAAATTCACCGAATGGTCGATCTCGGGCCGCTTGTCGAGCACCTTTTCGAGGCGTTCGGTCTCGCGCAGCGTCGCCGCGAACGACGCACCCTCGGGCAGCCGCAGGTCGACCAGCAGCTCGGGTCGATCGGAGCTCGGGAAGAACTGCTGCGGCACGAGCGAGAAACCCATCAGCGCGACGACGAAGAGCGCGCCGGTGATCAGCAGCACGACGAAGCGGCGCTCGATGCACCAGTCGATCCAGCCGCGCAAGCGCGTGTAGAAGCGCGTGTCGTAGATGTCGTGCTCGTGATCGTCCGGCAGGTGAGCTTCGTGCGCGTGCTTCTTGCGTTCGGGGAGCAGGTGATAGCCGAGCAGCGGAATCAGCACGACGGCCGCGAACCACGACGCGATCAGCGCGATCGCCGACACCTCGAAGATCGAGCGCGTGTACTCCCCGGTGCTCGATTTCGCGAGCGCGATCGGCAGGAAGCCCGACACCGTGACGAGCGTGCCGGTCAGCATCGGGAACGCGGTGCTCGTGTACGCGAACGCGGCGGCGCGCGCACGGCTGTAGCCCTGCTCGAGCTTCACGGCCATCATCTCGACGGCGATGATCGCGTCGTCGACGAGCAGCCCGAGCGCGAGCACGAGCGTGCCGAGCGACACCTTGTGCAGCCCGATGTCGAACAGGTACATGAAGAGTGCGGTCACCGCGAGCACGACCGGGATCGAGATCACGACGACCATCCCGGTGCGCAGGCCGAGCGACACGAGGCTCACGACCAGCACGATCGCAACGGCTTCGGCAACCGCTTCGAGGAAGTCGTCGACCGAATGCGCTACCGCATGCGGCATGCTCGACACCAGCGTCAGCTTGAGGCCGGCCGGCAGTTGCGCCTGCAGGTCCTTCGATTGGGCGTCGAGCGCCTTGCCGAGCCGGATCACGTCGCCGCCCGGCTGCATCGTCACGCCGATGCCGAGCACGGCATGGCCTTTCGTGCGCATCTGCGTGACGGGCGGATCGTCGTAGCCGCGCTTCACGGTGGCGAGATCGCCGAGCCGGAACGTGCGGCCGTTGATGCGGATCAGCGTGTCGGCGATCGCGGCGACGTTGTCGAACTGGCCGCTCGGCCGCACGAACACGCGATCGTCGGCGGTCGTGAGCACGCCGGCAGACGAGATGTCGTTCTGCGCGTTGATCGCCTGCCCGAGCTGCTGCGGCGAGATGCCGAGACGCGTGAGCTGCGTGTTGTCGGCCTCGATGAAGATCCGCTGGTCGGGGTCGCCGAAGTAGTCGACCTTGCCGACGCCCGGCACGCGCAGCAGCACCGTGCGCAGTTGGTCCGCATAGTCGTGGAGTTGCGCGGGCGTGAAGCCGTCGCCTTCGAGCGTCCAGATGTTGGTGTAGACGTCGCCGAACTCGTCGTTGAAGAACGGGCCCTGAACGCCTGGCGGCAGCGTATAGCCGATGTCGCCGACCTTCTTGCGGATCTGGTACCAGGTCTCGGGCACGTCCTTCACGGGCGCCGAGTCCTTCATCGTGAAGAAAATCAGCGATTCGCCGGGCCGCGAATAGCTGCGCAGGAAGTCGATGGCCGGCGTTTCCTGCAGCTTGCGGCCGATCCGGTCGGTGACCTGTTCCTGAACCTGCCGCGCGCTCGCGCCGGGCCAGAACGTGCGGATCACCATCACGCGGAACGTGAACGGCGGGTCTTCGGATTGCGCGAGCCGCGTGTACGCGAGGATGCCCGCGAGCGTCGCGAGCGCGATCAGGTAGACGACCAGCGCCTGGTGGCGCAGCGCCCATGCCGACAGGTTGAACCGACCTTCTTCGCGGGGGCCGCTCATGACGCGAAGTCCTCTGGGTGCAGCGGTGCGATCGGCCGCACCTTCTCGCCCGCGCTGACCGTATGCACGCCTTGCAGCACGACGCGCTCGCCAGGCTGCAGCCCGCTCGACACGGTGACGGTGCGTTCGTTGAAGCGCGCGACGTCGATGCGGCGCAGTTCGAGCGTGTCGTCCTTCGTGCGCACGACCCATACGGCCGGATGCGGGCCGTCGTGGAACAGCGCGGTCGCGGGCAGCGTGATGCTCGGCGCGTTGCCGGCAGCCGGCGCGCCGTCGAACGCGACGTTTGCGGTCATTCCGAGGCGCACGGCCGGATCGGGGGCGGCGAGCGTGAGCTTCACGCGGTAAGTGCGGCTTTGCGGATCGGCGGCCGGCGCGATTTCGCGTACCTTCGCGGCGAACTGGCGGCCCGGCAGCGACGGCAGCGTGACGCTCGCCGCGTGGCCGGGCGTGAGCGATGCGAGCGCGGCTTCGGGCACGTCGCTGACGACATCGACGTCGCCCGACCACGCGAGCTGGTAGACGGCCTGGCCGGCGGAAACGTTCTGGCCGGTGTCGGCCTGTTCGGCGGTGATGGTGCCCGCGTGATCGGCGACGAGCGTCGCATAGCGGAGCTGGTTCTTCGCGAGCGCGAGTTGCTGCTGCGCCTGGTCGCGCTGCGCGAGCGCCGACGTGTAGCTGTTCTGGGTCTGTTCGAGCTGCGCGGTCGCGATCAGGTTCTCGCGCGCCTGCGCGCGATCACGATCGAGCTGCTGCTTCGCGAACGCGAGGCCGTGCGATGCGGCATCGAGCTGCGCCTGCGCGCTCGCGGCGTTCTTCTCGACGTCGGACGGATCGAGCAGCGCGACGACCTGGCCGGCCTTGACCGTATCGCCGAGCCGCACCTTGCGTTCGACGATCTTGCCCGCGATGCGGAACGACAGCGGCGTCGCGTAACGCGGCTGGATCTCGCCGGGCAGCTTGGCGGCAGCCGCGGCGCCGTCGGCGTGCGCGGGCAGCGCGACAACCGGGCGCGGCGCAGGCGGCGCGGCTTCCTTCGGGTGGCAGGCGGCGAGGACGAGCGCGGTGCCGATCAGCAGCACGGCGCGGGAACCGGAGCGATTCACGAAACCCCCAGATGAGGTGAGAGCAAAACGAAGCCGGCAAGCGCGGCGGGCGCTTGCCCCGAGTGGCGCCGGCCCGGCGCCTACGAACACAGCCGAACAAGGTCGTTCGGAAACTGTGGCGGATTCTAATACACACCTGTATCTGAATGCAAAGATGAATCTGAAAGGGAGTTGGTGCTAGACTGCGCGCCATGAAACCACAGCGCTTAACTCGCGAGCAGAGCAGGGACCAGACGCGCGAACGTCTGCTGAATGCCGCGCATCGGATTTTTCTGAAGAAAGGCTATGTTGCCGCGAGCGTCGAGGACATCGCGGCGGCGGCCGGCTATACGCGCGGCGCGTTTTATTCGAATTTCCGCAGCAAGTCGGAACTGCTGCTCGAACTGCTCGAGCGCGACCATGATTCGGTGCGGGCCGATTTCGAGGCGATTTTCGAAGTAGGCGGCCCGCGCGAGCAGATGGAGTCGATGGCGCTCGCGTACTACCGCACGCTGTTTCGCGACGACGAATATTCGCTGCTGTGGGGCGAGGCGAAGCTGCAGGCGGCGCGCGACGCGAAGTTTCGCGTGCGCTTCAACCAGTTCCTGCATGGCAAGCGGCTGCAGATGGCCGAATTCATCCAGCGCTTCGCCGAGCGCGCGGGTACGCCGCTGCTGCTGCCGGCCGAGACGCTCGCGTTCGGGCTGATGTGCCTGTGCGACGGCGTGCAGTCGTACTATACGGCCGATCCGCAGCACGTGTCGGGCGACGTGGCCGAATCGGTGCTCGCGGGGTTTTTCGCACGGGTCGTGCTGGGGCGCGCGCCGGACTGAACGATCCGGCAGTCGGTCGGCGCCGACGGCGCCGCGAGCGAGGATGCGGCGCGCCGTATCACGCGCCGCACCCCGTATCTGTCAGCGCTCGCCGGTCATTCGCCGATACGCGTCGAGCAGCGATGTCTTGTAGACGACACCGGCGAGCGTCGGCTCGGCCTCGCTTTCGATCACCGGCAGCCGTTCGCCCTGGAACGCCATGAAGCGTTCGAGCGCGGTCGCGAGCGGCATGTCGGGCGTGAGCAGCGGAAACGGCGTATGCGCGTAGTGCGCGGCCGTCTTGTCGGTCGTGTCGCGCTTGTCGAGCAGGTCGGACGTGATGTCCTTCAATGCGACCGCGCCGCGGAAGCGCCCGGCGTCGTCGGTCACGTACAGGTACTTCACCGGATACTCGAGAAACACGCGCGTCATGTCGGCAACGCTCGCGGTGAGCGGCACGACCGTCTGCGCGGGCTGGATCAGCTCGCGCATCTGGGTGGTGCGCAGCCGCAGCCGTTCCTGCGCGTCCTGGTGGTGGCGCAGCGTGATCTCGTACATCGACGTCGTGCCGGTCGCACGCGCGACGAAATACGCGAACACGCATGACACCAGCAGCGGCAGCACGACCTGGTAACTCAGCGTCATCTCGAAGATCATCAGGATCGCCATCAGCGGCGCCTGCGTGGCGCCGGCCATGAACGCCCCCATTCCGACCATCGCATACGCGAAATACGCGGACGTGTGGCCGGGCCACAGCGCGTTCATCGCGAGCCCGAACAGCGAGCCGAACACGGCCCCGACGAACAGCGTCGGCGTGAACACGCCGCCGACCGCGCCCGAGCCGGCCGTCGCGGCGGTCGCGATCACCTTGAACACCAGCACCGCGACGAGCGCCTGCCAGGTCCACGGCGAATGCAGGATCTGGTTCACGACGCTATAGCCGTTGCCCCACACGTCCGGAATCCACACCGAGATCACGCCGACCACGAGGCCGCCGAGCGCGAGCCGCACCGGCAGCGGCACGGGCAGCCGCTTGAACTGGTTCTTCGATGCATCGAGCAGGTGCAGGAACTGCGGCGCGAGCACGCCGCACAGCGCGCCGAGCACGACGAACAGCAGCACCTCGGGGCCCGTCACGGCCGGAAACACCGGCATCTCGTATGGCGGCCGGTAGCCGGCGAATTCCCGCATCACGATGTTCGCGACGACGGATGCGACGACCATCGGCCCGAAGCTCTCCATCGCGATCGTGCCCAGCACGATTTCGGACACGAAGAACGCGCCGGCGATCGGCGCGTTGTATGCGGACGTGATGCCGGCTGCCGCGCCGCACGCGACGAGCAGCCGCAGGCGCGGCGGGTCGAAGTGCACGAAGCGGCCGACCAGCGACGCGGTGAGCGCCGCGAGCTGCACCATCGGGCCTTCGCGGCCGATCGAGCCGCCGCTGCCGATCGTCAGCAGCGACGACACGCTGCGCCACAGGCTCTGCCGCACCGGCACGACGCCGTCGCCGAGCGCGACGGCTTCCATGTAGTCGGTGTTGCCGGATTTCCGGACGCCGCGCGTCGCGAGCAGCAGCACGCAGCCGGCCAGGAAGCCGCCCGCGGCCGGCATCCAGAACCGCACGTACCACGGCAGGCTTCTCGCCATCTGCACGAAGCTGCCGCTGTGTCCGGAGATCAGGCGCTGCATCAGGTCGATGCCTTCGCGAAACGCGATGGTGGCGAAGGCGCCGCCGACACCGACGATGGCCGACCAGATCAGCATCGTATGGGCGTCCGACAGGCGGAACAGCGTCTGGGCGCGAGTGCGCAGCTTCAGCAGGAACGAGAGCACGGCTGAAAGAGGGTGATGAAGAGGACGAAGGAAAACGACGCGAAGCATAGCACTGCGCCGCGCCCGCGGGACCTTCCCGTCGAGCGCGGCGCGTGTTGCGGCACGGATGCGCGGCTCAGCCAAGCCAGTGCTGCACGGCCCAGGTGATCCCGTAGCCGCCGGCGATCAGCCAGACGTACAGGATCAGGCCGGTGGTCAGGGCCCGCGGGCCGGCCTCGCGGATCTGCGACACGCGGGTCTCGATGCCGAGCGCGGTCATCGCCATCGTCAGCGCGAAGGTGTCGAGCACGTTCAGCGTGTGCGTGACGTCGGCGGGCAGTACGTTCAGCGAATTGACGATCACGAAGCCGAGGAAGCCGAGCGCGAACCACGGCACCGCCACCTTGCGCTTGCCTTGCGCGCCGTCGGCGCGCGCACCGGCCGAGCGTGCGGAGCGGGCGAGCCACCAGCCGAGCGTGAGCAGCACCGGCACCAGCAGCATCACGCGGGTCATCTTCACGATCGTCGCGACGTGCGCGACCTGCGGGCTGATGTCGCTCGCCGCGCCGACCACCTGCGCGACCTCGTGGATCGTGCCGCCGAAGAACAGGCCGAGGCCGGTCGGGTCGAGATTGAGCAGGCCGGCGTGATACGCGAGCGGGTAGAGGAACATCGACAGCGTGCCGAACAGCACCACGCTGCCCACGGCCATCGCGCTCTGATGCGGCTTCGACTGCAGCGTCGACTCGAACGCGAGCACGGCGGCCGCGCCGCAGATCGCGCTGCCGGCGGCGGTCAGGAGCGCCGCGTCGCGATCGAGCTTCATCACCTTCATGCCGACCCAGGTGCCGATCGCGAGCGTGCTCACGACGACCAGCACCGACACCGTCAGGCCCGGCAGGCCGACCTGCGCGATCTCCTGCAGGCTCACGCGCAGGCCGAAGAACGCGACCGCGATGCGCAGCAGCTTGCGCGCGGAAAAGTTGACGCCGGCCGCCCAGCTCGCGGGCATGCCGTCACGCAGGGCGTTGCCGTACAGCGCGCCTGCGACGATGCCGACGATCAGCGGTGACAGGCCGAGCCCGGCGATCACCGGAAGTTGCGACAGGCTGGTGACGGCGGCGGCGAACAGCGCGACGAACAGAACGCCGTTCAACTGGCCGCGCGTCGACGGAGCGGCGTGGTTGAGATGGGGAGTCGGAGCAGTGGACATGGGGCACCGTGATGAAACAGGTTGCGATGGCCTAATCCTAAATTGGTTATATCGATATGAGAAATTGTGATTTGTGACGTAAACTATCCGGAAAGCCGATAATTAATTCCCATGACCCCGGATCAACTGATAACGTTCGCGGCCGTCGCCGAACACCTGAACATCAGCCGCGCTGCGCTGGCGCTGCATCTGTCGCAGCCGGCCGTGTCGGGCCAGCTGCGCCTGCTGCAGGACGAGTTCGGCGAGCCGCTGTACCAGCGCGAGGGCCGCGGCATCCGCCTGACGCCGGTCGGCGAACAGCTCGCGCAGTATGCCAAGGCGCAGCGCGACACATTCGCGCAGGCGCGCGCGTTTCGCGACGCCGTGCGCGGGCTCGAGGCCGGCACGCTGCGGATCGGCGCGAGCACGACGCCCGCGAGCTACCTGCTGCCGTACCTGATCGCGGCGTTCCAGCCGCGCGTGCCGCGGGTGGCGATTCACACGATGAGCGGCAATACGGCCGACGTGGTTGCGGCGCTGGCGTCGCTCGACATTGCGATGATCGAAGGGCCGCCCGGCGAGGCGCTTCCGCCCGGCACCGCCGTGCATGCGTGGCACGAGGACGAGATCGTCGCGGTCGTGCCGGCCGGACATCCGCTCGCCGCGCCGGAGTACGAAGCCGGCGTCACGCTCGACGCACTCGCCGCGCACCCGCTCGTGCTGCGCGAGGAGGGTTCCGGCGTGCGCCAGCTCGTCGAACGCGCGTTCGCGCATGGCGGCGCGCCGATGCGCGTCGCGTTCGAGATTGCGGGCGTCGAGGCCGTGAAGGAGGCCGTGCGCGCGGGGATGGGCGTCGGATTCGTCTCCGCGATGTCGCTGCGCCACGAGGACGCGGCGCTCGTGCCGCGCTCGCTGGCCCCCGCGCCGCTCACGCGCCATTTCTCGATCCTCGTGCCGCACGGCGCCGCGCCGTCGCGCGTGGCTGCCCGGTTCCTCGACATGTGCATCACGCACGACGAAAAATAGGCGCCGACGCGGGTCCCGAAACGCCGGATGCGCATGCCCAGGCGCGCGGCGGCGTGCCCTAGGGATTTCCTCTATGGCGTGCACCCGACGCGAAGCGCACCATCCGTCTCAAGCAAATGGAACCGGTTCCATTCAAGTGAAAAAAGGGCAGAAATGGCAGACATCGTGATCGTGGCGAGCGCATTCGGGATGGACCGCGTGCGTCAGGAGGGCCACCGTGCATTCATCGCGACCGCGGCCGCATCCGGGGCGACCGGCTTCGAGGTAAGGCGCGAGCTGTTCGCATCGGACGACGATGCGACGCCCGGCGCGCTGGCCGCGCTCGGCACGGCACTCGCCACGCACGGGCTCTGGTCGGTCTATTCGACGCCGGCCACGTTGTACACGGAAACCGGCGCGCTCGATGCCGACGCGTTGCGCGACACGCTCACGGAAGCCGACGCGCTCGGCGCGCGCTTCGTCAAGTTCCAGCTCGGCGGCTTCGCCGGCGACGCGCATGCATCCGAGATCGTCGCGCTGTCGCGCGGCGCGCGTGCCCGCGTGGTGGTCGAGAACGGCCAGCTGCCGGTGGGGGGTGCGCTCGCTCAATTCAGCGGGCTGTTCGCCGCGTTGACCGAAGCGGGCATGCCCGATGCGCTCGGCATGACGTTCGACATCGGCAACTGGCAGTGGCCGGGCGAAGCGCCGCTCGCGTGCGCGCACGCGCTGGCGCCGCATGTGGAATACATTCATTGCAAGGCAGTCGCTGGCGAGGGCGCACGCCGTTTCGCTGTGGCGCCGGCGCCGGGCGACACGCTCGTCTCGGGCGTGCTCGCGGCCCTGCCGCAAGCGGCGCCGCGCGGCATCGAATTCCCGTTCGATGCCAACGACCTGGCCGGCGATGCCGGCCGGCGCGTGGCGTGGCTCGCCGCCGCGTGACGCAGGAAGGATACGGAGGAATTCATTCATGAAGGCAGCACTCGATGTCGTGACCTACGGTGAAGCGATGGCGATGTTCGTCGCCGCCGAACCCGGCCACCTCGCGCACGCGGCGCAATTCACGAAGCGGATCGCGGGCGCGGACCTGAACGTCGCGATCGGCCTGTCGCGGCTCGGCTTCCGGGTCGGCTGGATGAGCCGGGTGGGCCGTGATTCGTTCGGCGGTTACGTGCTCGACACGCTTGCGCGCGAAGGCATCGACGCATCGTGCGTGACCGTCGATCCGCGCTATCCGACCGGTTTTCAGCTGAAGTCGCGCAACGACGACGGCAGCGACCCGACCGTCGAATATTTCCGCAAGGGCTCGGCCGCGAGCCACCTGTCGCGCGACGACTACGTGGCCGACTACGTGCTCGGCGCGCGTCACCTGCACTTGACGGGCGTCGCGCCGGCGATCTCCGCGACGTCCTGCGAACTCGCTTTCCAGCTGGCGCGCGAGATGCGTGCGGCCGGCAAGACGATCTCGTTCGATCCGAACCTGCGCCCGACGCTGTGGCCGTCCGCCGACGTGATGGCGAAGACGCTGAACGCGCTCGCGACGCTCGCCGACTGGGTGCTGCCGGGCCTCGCCGAAGGGCAGCAGCTCACCGGGCACGACACGCCGGCCGATATCGCGGGCTTCTACCTGGCACAGGGTGCGCGCGGCGTGGTGATCAAGCTGGGCGCCGAGGGTGCGTACTTCCGCACGGCCGATGGCCGCGAGGGCGTGGTCGCGGGCGAGCGCGTCGCGAACGTGGTCGACACGGTCGGCGCCGGCGACGGCTTCGCGGTCGGCGTGGTCAGTGCGCTGCTGGAAGGCCGGTCCGTCGAGCACGCGGTCGCGCGCGGCAACCGCATCGGGGCGCTCGCGATCCAGGTGATCGGCGATTCGGAAGGCTTGCCGACCCGCGAGGCACTCGATCTGCTCGAAAACGTCAGCAATCGCGCCGATCGCTTAGAGGAAAGCGTCACCGCGCAATGAGAGGCCGGACACGGCACAATCCGCGGACCCATTTCGTGCTTCGTGCACGGTTTTGCATGAGGCCGGAGCAGGCGCCGATGCGCCGACGCCGGTCGATTCCCGAAAGGACGGGACGGGAGTAGGCGCTAAAGCGCGAACTTCCGTCGACCGCCGCAGGGCAGGAGTAAGCGCTGAAGCGCTAACTCCTGCCAACAGCGGCATGGGACGGGAGTAGGCGCTGAAGCGCGAGCTTCCGTCGACCGCCGCAGGGCAGGAGTAAGCGCTGAAGCGCCAACTCTTGCCAACAGCGGCATGGGACGGGAGTAGGCGCTAAAGCGCCAACTCCCGTCGACACAGGAGACACACTGATGGCAGCCAATCTCGCAGCACGACGCTGGTGGACGATCATGCCGATCGTCTTCATCACCTACAGCCTCGCTTATCTCGACCGCGCAAACTACGGGTTCGCGGCAGCGGCCGGCATCAACCAGGACCTCGGGATCAGCAAGGGCCTGTCGTCGCTGATCGGCGCGCTGTTCTTCCTCGGCTACTTCTTCTTCCAGATTCCGGGCGCAATCTATGCGGAGCGCCGCAGCGTCAAGAAGCTCGTGTTCGCCAGCCTCGTCCTGTGGGGCGCGTGCGCCGCGCTCACGGGCGTCGTCACCAACATCCCGTCGCTGATGGCGATCCGCTTCATGCTCGGCGTGGTCGAAGCGGCCGTGATGCCGGCGATGCTCATCTATATCAGCAACTGGTTCACGAAGAACGAACGCTCGCGCGCGAACACGTTCCTGATCCTCGGCAATCCGGTCACCGTGCTGTGGATGTCGATCGTGTCAGGCTATCTCGTGCACGAATTCGGCTGGCGCCACATGTTCATCGCCGAAGGTGTGCCGGCCATCATCTGGGCCGTGTGCTGGTGGTTCCTCGTGCAGGACAAGCCAGCCGATTCGCCGTGGCTCAACGCGCAGGAAAAGAGCGACCTCGATGCCGCGCTCGCGGCCGAACAGGCAGCGATCAAGCCCGTGCGCAACTACGGCGAGGCGTTCCGTTCGCCAGCGGTGATCAAGCTGTGCGCACAATACTTCTGCTGGAGCATCGGCGTGTACGGCTTCGTGCTGTGGCTGCCGTCGATCGTCAAGAACGGCTCCGAGCTCGGCATGGTCGCGACCGGATGGCTGTCGGCGCTGCCGTACCTCGCGGCGACGATCGCGATGCTGGTCGCGTCGTGGGCGTCCGACAAGGTCGGTTCGCGCCGCGGCTTCGTGTGGCCGTTCCTGCTGGTCGGCGCGGCCGCGTTCGCCGCGTCGTATGCGCTCGGCTCGTCGCATTTCTGGATCTCGTATGCGCTGCTGGTCGTCGCGGGCGCCGCGATGTATGCGCCGTACGGCCCGTTTTTCGCGATCGTCCCGGAACTGCTGCCGAAGAACGTCGCCGGCGGCGCAATGGCGCTGATCAACAGCATGGGCGCGCTCGGCTCGTTCGTCGGCTCGTATTTCGTCGGCTACCTGAACGGGGCGACCGGGTCGCCCGTCGCATCGTATGCGTTCATGAGCGCCGCGCTCGTGGCCGCGGTGATCCTCACGCTGTCCGTCAAACCCCAGGCGCGCGATGCGCACCCGCTCGCGACGCCGCTGCAAGGAAAATGAAAACGATGAAGCCTCGTATCGTCGCGTACAAGCCGCTACCCGATGACGTGCTCGCGTACCTGCGCGAGCATGCGGAAGTCGTGCAGGCCGACGGCGCCGACGCGCTCGCCGATGCCCTCGGCGACGCGGACGGCGCGATCGGCGCGAGCCTGAAGGTCACGCCGCAGATGCTCGATCGCGCACCGCGGCTGAAGGCCTGGTCGACGATCTCGGTCGGCTACGACAACTTCGACGTCGCGGATCTCACGCGGCGCGGCATCGTGCTCGCGCATACGCCCGACGTGCTGACGGAATCGACCGCCGATACCGTGTTCTCGCTGATCCTCGCGTCCGCGCGGCGCGTGGTCGAACTGGCGGAATGGGTGAAGGCCGGCCACTGGCATCGCAGCATCGGCCCCGATCTGTACGGCACCGACGTGCAGGGCAAGACGCTCGGCATCGTCGGGCTCGGGCGGATCGGCGGCGCGGTCGCGCGCCGCGCGGCGCTCGGCTTCCGGATGCAGGTGCTGTACACGAACCGTTCCGCGCACGCCGAAGCCGAGACGCAGTACGGCGCCCGCCGCGTGACGCTCGACGAACTGCTCGCGCAGTCGGATTTCGTGTGCCTGCAAGTGCCGTTGTCGCCGGAAACGCGTCACCTGATCGGCGCGGCCGAATTCGCGAAGATGAAGCGCGGCGCGATCCTGATCAACGCATCGCGCGGGCAGGTGGTCGACGAGGCCGCACTGGTCGACGCGCTGCGCGCGGGCACGATCCGCGGCGCGGGGCTCGACGTGTTCGAGAAGGAGCCGTTGCCGGCGGATTCGCCGCTGCTGCGGATGAACAATGTCGTCGCGCTCCCACATATCGGCTCGGCGACGCACGAGACGCGCCATGCGATGGCGCGCTGCGCCGCGGAAAACCTGGTCGGCGCGCTGGCCGGGACGCTGCGCACAAACCTCGTCAATCCCGACGCGCTCGCGCGCACCTGAGCGGGGCCGGTCAGTCGGCGGGGCCGCCGGCTGGGTTAGAGGCGATGGTCTTGGTACCGGAGGGCAGGCTGCGTTATGATCGCCCGCTCGTCGCCTCGACGACCCGGCCACGCGGCCGGTGGCGTTCGGCGGCGGGCATCCGTGCCAGGTCCGGTGCGGCCGATCGCCATGCGTGTCAGGCGACCGAAGCGGGCGCGAACGCGCCGGCTTCGATCGACCGCGAAGCAGGGGAGCGGCGGCGTCCGCCGGGTGGCTTTCGTATCCAACAACAAAGGTCCGTCCGCACACGAAGCGGCGCGGATCGTACGTCGCGAGGCACGACTTGAGCGATTCGCAACCTTCCACGCAGCGTCCGGCGACGATCAGCGACGTCGCACGCGAAGCCGGCACGGGCAAGACCAGCGTTTCGCGCTATCTGAACGGCGAGACGCACGTGCTGTCCGCCGATCTGCGCCAGCGGATCGAGACGGCGATCGCGCGCCTCAACTACCGGCCGAACCAGATGGCGCGCGGGCTGAAGCGCGGCCGCAACCGGCTGCTCGGCATGCTCGCGGCCGACCTGACCAATCCGTATACCGTCGAAGTGCTGCAGGGCGTCGAGGCCGCGTGCCACGCGCTCGGCTACATGCCGCTCATCTGTCACGCGGCCAACGAGGTCGAGATGGAGCGGCGCTTCCTGCAGCTGCTCACGACCTACCGGGTCGAGGGGCTGATCGTCAACGCGCTCGGCGCGGAGGAAGACGTGCTGCGCCCGCTGCGCGGCGCCGGCATTCCGGCCGTGCTCGTCGACCGGACGGTCGAGGGCTTCGAGGCCGACCTGATCGGGCTCGACAATACCGATGCGATCGAGATGGCGATCGCGCACCTGGTCGCGCACGGCTTCGATGCGATCCATTTCGTCGTGCAGCCGTTCGAGCGTGTCAGCTCGCGGCGCCTGCGCGAGGCCGCGTTTCGCGCGGCGCTCGACGCGCGCGGGCTGCCGGTGCCGCCGACGGTCGTGCTCGACCTGAACGAGCCCGCCGCGGCTGCGGCGGCGCTTGCCGACCTCGACGCGCGCATCGACGACGCGGTGCGGCGCGGCGTGCGTGCGGCGCTGTTCGCCGCCAACGCGCCGGTCGCGCTCGCGATCGCGCGCCATCTGCGCGCGCGTTTCGGCGCGGCGTGGCAGGAAAAGGCCGCGCTGCTGTCGATCGACGATCCGGAGTGGGCCGAACTGATCGGCATCACGACGATTCGCCAGCCGACCTACGAGATCGGCTACAAGGCGGTCGAATTCGTGCACGAGCGCATCGACGGCGCGGCCGGCGACGTGCGCGTCGCGTTGCTGCCGGGCGAGCTGATTGCGCGCGCGTCGACCGCAAGCTGAGTATCATTCGGGGCACGGCGCGCGTCAGGTGCGCTGCCCCGAACAAGGAAATTCATGACTGTCGCTCCCGTCACGCTGGCGGTGCTGATCGCCGCCACGGTGATCATCGCGCTACTGCCGTTCGTTCTCTTCCGTATTCTGCGCAAGCCACTTTCGCTCGACCGCCGCGACACGATCGTCGGTGTCGCCGTCTTCACGCTGTTCGCGATGATCGTCGAACGCGCATTCCATGGCCTCGTGCTGAGCCAGACGCCCGCCGGCGGCTGGCTCACGCAGCCGCTCGCGTTCGTCGCGTACAGTGCGCTCGCGACTGCCGTGTTTGAGGAAGTCGGCCGCTATCTCGGGATCCGGTTCCTGAACCGCCGCTACGGCGCATCGGCCGGCGACGGGCGCGGCATCGGCTACGGGATCGGCCATGCCGGTGCCGAAGCCTGGTTCGTCGGCGTGCTCATATGGGGCCAGTGGTCGTATCTTGCGTGGCTCGCGAGCCGCGGCCAGCTCGAGACGCAGCTCGCGGACCTGCCGGGCGATACCGTCGTGCGGCTGCACGTGATGCTGGCGACGCTGTCGGCACAGTCGATCCTGCTGTTGCTGCTCGAGCGTTGCTCGGCGTTCGTGGTGCAACTCGCGCTGTCGGTGCTGGTCTGGCGCGGCGTGCGCGCCGGCCGCGCGGGCGTGCTGCCGCTCGCGATCGTGCTGCATGCGCTGGCGGTCGCGCCGGCGCTGCTGTATCAGGTGCGCGTGCTGCCGGCCGGATCGCTCGAGGCCGCGTATTTCGTGCTGGCCGCGATCCTGGTGGCCGTGCTGGCGAAGACGTGCCGGTCGCCGCGTGCGGCGGCCTGACGGGAGAGGCGGAATGGACGACTATCTGATCGAATGCCGGAGCGCCGAATTCGACGTGCTCGCGCGCGTGATCTGCGATCTCTTTCCGGAACAGACGCGCTTTGTCGAAAGCAGCGACGAACGCGGACGCTTCCTGTCAGTGCAGTGGCTGGCGATGCGTTTCGGTTCGACGCCGAAACGGATGACGCTCGACATCCGCATCGTGCCGGCCGCGCTGGCGCGTTATCTGGCGCTCAGGCCGATGCAGCGCGCCCGCAGCCATGCGGTGCTGCATGCGTACACGGAAGCGATGCTGGGCTCGCTCGAGGAGCGGCACGCGGCCGGCGAGGCCGTCGAGCGCGACGCGGAACTCGAACTCGACGAAGACTTTGCCTGACCCTTGACGTGAGCGAGCGCGCCGGCGCGATGCCGGCGTCGCGCGCTACGCGTTACGCGTCGCGGTAGACCTGCGCGAAACGCTGCGCCTGGACGACGCCGTAGTCGCCGGGCGCATACTGCATCACCCAGTCGCCGGCGATGCCGCGCAGCGTGTCGCCGTTTTCCGAGCGGGCGATCGTGAACGGTTCGTCCATCCGGCGGGCGAGCACGACGGCCGGACGGTTCCGGTAGGCGCCCGGCGCACCGTGCGCGAGCGCCGGATCGGCGGGCAGGTACTTCGCGTCGAAGCGTGCGCGCGACACGACCCAGCGGTCGCCGGTCGAGCCGGTGATCAGCGCGTCGCCCGCGATATAGCGGTTCGGGCCTTCGAGGCTCATCAGTTCGCCGTCGGCCTCCGCGAATGCGACCGTGACGGTTTCGTCCTTCACGACGCGACGGGCCTGCGGGTCGGTACGCAGATCGATGTGCTTGAGTTCGAGCATGGCGGGGGGAAGTGCGGGAAAAGCCGGGAGCTTATCCCGAATCCGGCGCGCCGTGTGACGCACCGGATTCCTGCGGGATGCGCGACGCCGTTCGCCCCGGACGGGCACCGTGGCGCCGGCAGGCGGACGTCAGGGTTGTGCGGGCGCGCTGGCGGCCGGCGCGGCGGCTGCCTTACCTTCCTTGCTCCGGGCCTTGCCCTTGCCGCGGTGTTCGCCGCCGTGATGCAGCCAGCTGCGGAACGTCGTGTCGGCGAGTGCCTTCTGGTCGGCCGGGAAGCTCTGGTAGAGCGGCGCGAATGCGTCGGCGAGCTTCTTCGCGCCGTCCGCGTTCGCCTGCGCGAGTTCCGCGTACTGCTTCATATCGTCGACCGCGGACACGTTCTGGCTTTCCATCCGCATGCGATAGAGGCGGCCCATCGTGTCGCCATTCTCACGCATCGTGTCGGCGAACGTCTTCCATTGCGGCTCCTGCGCCGACGTGATTTTCAGTTGATCGTGCAGGTACTTGATGCGCTGCTCGATGCGCGCTTCGTGGCGCGCCGCGCGCTGTTCGGCGCTCGGGGCCGACGCCGCAGCCGTCATTGACGGAGCGGGCGCTTGCGGCTGCGCCGGCGTTTGCGCGAACGCGCTGGCTGCAACGGCGAGCGTAGCGAGGGTGAGCGAGATTTTCTTCATGATTGGCTCTCCGAGTGGTGTCGTGCGAACGGGCGCGGCGGCAACCGCCGCAAGCGCGCCTCTCGCGTCGCACATTATTAGTAGCACGTTGCGTGCGGCGCGGCAGTGAATGCGACACTTGCTTACATCCGAAACGAATCGAAATTGAAAGGGACATAGTGGGCGGACGGCGTTCGATCGACGTCGGACGCCGCACGCGAACGAGGCAGGCGATACGAACGCGTAAGCCCGTGACTGCGTGCGATGCCGTTTGGGCGCACCGGCGTTCGGCGCTATCATCGCGTCACGTTCCATTTCGCCGGCGCGTTGCACGCCGGCCCAGCCTCATGCGTCCACCTCGTCTCGACCAACTCGACGACCTCGACCGGCAACTCGTCGCGCTGCTGCAAGCCGATGCGCGCGCAAGCGTCGCCGATCTCGCGCGACAGCTCGACGTCGCACGCACGACGGTCGTCGCGCGCATTGCGCGGCTCGAGCGCACCAACGTGATCGCCGGCTACAGCGTGCGGCTCGGACAGGACGTGCTCGATGCAAGCATTTATGCGTACGTCGGCATCATCCTCACGCCGAAGTTCGGCAAGGACGTGTTGCGCAAGCTCGACCGGATGCCTGAGGTGCAGCTGCTGTGCGCGGTGAGCGGCGAGTACGATTACGTCGCGTGGCTGCGCGCCGATTCGCCCGAACGGCTCAACGACCTGCTCGACCAGATCGGTACGCTCGAAGGCGTCGAACGCACGACCACGTCGATCATCCTGTCGCGCAAGATCGATCGCGGCACGATCGGCGGATGACGCATCGCATGCGGTGTCGCGTGTGACACCGCGGCGCGATTCGAATCGTCGCGCCGGTTTTTCCTCCTTTCCTTTCCCTTGATACCCGCCGCCGGCACTCGCCGCGGGGCGGGGCGTTGCGTCGCGCATCTGGACGCGAGCACGCATCGTTGCGTCGAATGCCGGCTTGCGCGCGAGCAACGATTCATTCGCGTACGCATCTTCCGCCTTGCATGTTCCTTCGTGCCCGTCCAAACGCGTCCATCGCGGCCCGTTTGCAGCGCGTCATATATGTGATTTTTAGACGATTTGGTCGTTGTGACGAAATACGTCGTCATATCGTCGAATTAAACGGTCGTTTCGCATCATTCTTCGTCTTGGAACTGATTTTGCGCGTCCCTAAACTGTGTTCATGGCTCGACGCCGTACACCAACACCAAACTCATCATCAGGAGATAAGCGCATGAAAATCGCCATCGTCGGCGCAGGTCTGATCGGTCACACCATTGCTCACATGCTGCGTGAAACGGGCGACTACGAAGTGGTCGCGTTCGACCGCGACGCGGATGCGCTCGCCAAGCTCTCGCGTGAAGGCATCGCGACGCAGCGTGTCGATTCGGCTGACGCCAATGCGATCCGCGAAGCCGTGAAGGGCTTCGATGCGCTCGTCAACGCGCTGCCGTACTACCTTGCGGTCAACGTCGCCGCGGCGGCCAAGGCTGCCGGCGTCCATTACTTCGACCTGACCGAAGACGTGCGCGCGACTCACGCGATCCGCGAACTGGCGGATGGTTCGGACCGTGCGTTCATGCCGCAGTGCGGCCTCGCGCCGGGCTTCATCGGCATCGCCGCACACGAGCTCGTGAACGGCTTCAGCGAAGTGCGCGACGTGAAGATGCGCGTCGGCGCGCTGCCCGAGTATCCGACCAACGCGCTCAAGTACAACCTGACGTGGAGCGTCGACGGCCTGATCAACGAATACTGCCAGCCGTGTGAAGCGATCCGTGACGGCCGCAAGCAGTGGGTGCAGCCGCTCGAAGGCCTCGAGCATTTCTCGCTCGACGGTACCGAATACGAAGCGTTCAACACGTCGGGCGGTCTGGGCACGCTGTGCGAGACGCTGTCGGGCAAGGTCGAGACGCTCGACTACAAGTCGGTGCGCTATCCGGGTCACCGCGAACTCGTGCAGTTCCTGCTCGAGGACCTGCGCCTGTCGAGCGACCGCGACACGCTGAAGTCGATCATGCGCCGCGCGGTGCCGTCGACGAAGCAGGACGTCGTGCTCGTGTTCGTCACGGTGACGGGCGTGAAGGACGGTCAGCTCGTGCAGGACGTGTTCACGCGCAAGATTTTCGCGAAGGACGTGTGCGGGATGCACATGAGCGCGATCCAGATCACGACGGCCGGCGCGATGTGCGCGGTGCTGGATCTGTTCCGCGAGAAGAAGCTGCCGCAGAGCGGTTTCATCCCGCAAGAAAAGGTGTCGCTGAAGGCATTCCTCGCGAACCGCTTCGGCAAGCTGTACGAAGGCGGCACGATGGAGCGCGTGCACGAAGTCGCCTGACGACGGGTCTCCGGCACGAGGGCCGTGCGACGCCGGGAGCGCAACAGCGCTTCCGGCGTTGTTTTTTGAGCGAGTCGAAGCGGGGAGGAGCAGGGCGATGCCTGCCGCTCAGGCGGGCAGCGGCGGGAGGATCGATGCCTGCGGCGCCGGCGGTGCGATGCGGTACAGCAGAGCATCGATGTCCGCGTCGGACGGCGCGGTGTTGTCGAACATCACGATGCCGTCGCATTCGTGGCCGGTCGGCACGAAGCGGCGTTGCCGGTATTCGTCCCAGTGCGCGAGCTTGTACGCGTCGTTCGGATTGCCGCGCGCGACGATTCGCTGGTGCGCGACGTCTTCCGCGGTATGGACCCACACGACCGTCAGCACGACGTCCGGCCCGATGCCGAGCCACGTGCGGTCGAGGATGCGCCGATCACGCACTTCGCGCGACAGCGGGCCGACCACCAGCACGCCGATGCCGAGCGCGAGGTTCTCGCGGGCTGTGTCGAGCAGGCCCTGGTATTCGGGATCGCGCAGGTGCTTCAGGTAGAGCGGGCTGTCACGATCGTTCGGATCGGAGGTGAGGGCACCCATCGCGGCCGAACTGTAGCGGCCGTAGAGCGTGTCCTTGTCGAGCAGGCAGAAGGCTTCGCCGGTCGCACGCATCAGCGGCCCGATCAGCCGCTTCGCGAGCGTGGTCTTGCCGGTGCCGGCATGACCGCAGAAGAACACCAGGTGCGTCACGAATACCGGCTCCCCGGATCCGCGCGCGATGCGTCGGTGCGCTTGTCGCCGCGCGAGAAGACTTCCGCCTCCAGCCACATCGCGTTGATGATGCCGAAGCCGAGCGCCACGCCGATGCCGAGTATCCACGAGAAATACCACATGGGTCTGTCTCCTTGACGGTTGGGCCGCACGGCCATGCCGTGCGTCTGTCGAAGCGATGCCGTGCGCATGCCGCGTCGCACGTAGTCCGATCATGACCAATATCGGCGTGTCGCGCAAGCCGGGCCGCCCGCGCGTCAAACCGGTAAACTGATGCGAAAACTGCAACAAGACGGACAACATGCTGATCAATTGTGCTGCATACCAGGACGGCCGCAAGCTGGCCGAAATCGATATCGACGCCATCAGCGACTACGTGTCCAAGCCCGAGTGTTTCGTGTGGGTCGCGCTGAAGGATCCGACGCCGGACGAGATCGACCTGATGGGCGAGGAATTCGGGTTGCACGAGCTCGCGCTCGAGGATGCCCGCAAGGGGCATCAGCGGCCGAAGATCGAGGAGTACGGCGATTCGCTGTTCGCGGTGCTCCATATGGTCGAGCTCGACGACGACGGCGAATTCAAGGTCGGCGAGCTGAACGTGTTCGTCGGCCCGAACTATGTGCTGTCGATTCGCAACCATACCGAGCAGGACTTCCGCGACGTGCGCAAGCGCTGCGAGCGCGAGCCGCATCTGCTGCAGGAAGGGTCGGCGTTCGTGTTCTATGCGCTGATGGACCAGGTCGTCGACCGCTATTTTCCGATCCTCGAGACGCTCGGCCTCGAGCTCGAGGAACTCGAGGACCGCATCTTCACGAAGGCCTCGCCCGCGTCGTCGCGCGTCATCATCGAGGATCTCTATTCGCTGAAACGCCGGCTCGTAACGCTGCACCAGCACACGGCGCCGCTGATCGAGCCGCTCGCGAAGCTCACCGGAGGACGCATTCCGCAGGTCTGTAGCGGGATGGAGCATTACTTCCGCGACGTGTACGACCACCTGCAGCGGATCGTGAAGACGATCGAAGGGCGGCGCGAGATGGTCGTGACCGCGATCCAGGTCAACCTCGGGATGATTTCGCTCGCGGAGAACGAAGTGACCAAGCGGCTCGGTTCGTTCGCCGCGCTGTTCGCGATACCGACGATGATCGCCGGCATCTACGGGATGAACTTCGCGAACATGCCCGAGTTGCACCTCAAGTACGGCTTCTACGGCTGCATCGGGGTGATGGTCGCCGCCGATCTCGCGTTGTGGTGGCGCTTCAAGCGGGCGGGGTGGCTGTAGCCGCGGGCGCTGCTAGCGCGGGGCGTGCTTGCCGACCACGACGCGCCACGGACGCACGTACCAGGATTTGACGAGGCCGTGCTGCACGTACGGATCCGCGCGGGCGAACGATTCGGCGGCTTCCGGCGAGTCGCCTTCGAAGACGAGCACGGCCCGGTCGGCTGGATCCTGCAATGCGCCGGCGAGCATGAGCTCGCCGCGCTCGGTTGCCGCCTGCGCGAGTGCGAGGTGCTCGGCGCGGTACTGCTCGCGCCGGGACAGGTAATCGTCGACGAGTTCGTAGATCAACTGGTAATGCATGGTCGCTCCCGGAATCGGTTGCCGCTGGATGGCGGGCGGTTGGCTCAGTATAGAGCGCGGTTCGGTCTTTGTCGGCGCGTGGCCGGCCGATTTCGGGCGACCACGAAGATGATTTTCAGGTCTCGATGCCCTTCCCTAAAATGCAACTAACGGTCTAGTTTGAATCCGCCGTCGCATGGATTCGCGTTATCACATTTGACCGGTTCTCGCCGGATTTGTCTTCAGGAAAGACGGATCCGGACGGCATGTTCCATGCGTATTCCGGGCCTGAATTTCGCATACCGGCAAGGGCGGCTAGGGCGGCCGCGCCGACCGGAAAAGGGGCCGAAGCCAGGTGTCGGGGCCGTCCGTCCGGGGGGGCGTGCGAGGGCGTTTCCATTGGCCGCAATGCGACCTATGCTGAACGAATCCGGAGCGAACTTCGTTCGCCCGATTCGTCGAGACGAGGTGTGCCATGCCTGTGTCAGCCACCCTGCAGGATTGCCTGCGCCAGAAGTCATCGCGGTACGAAGTCGTGTACCACCCGTATAGCCATACCAGCATGGAGACGGCCGCCGCCGCGCATATCCCCGGCGATCGCCTCGCGAAAACCGTGCTGCTCGAGGACGACGAAGGCTACGTCGCCGCCGTGCTGCCGACGTCGCATGCAGTGCGGCTGTCGGATCTCTGGGTCAAGACCGGTCGTCATCTCGTGCTTGCCAGGGAAATCGAACTGCGCGAACTGTTCAAGGATTGCGACCTCGGCGCGTTGCCGCCGGTGTGCATGGCGTACGGGATGAAGACGTTCCTCGAGGAACATCTCGCGCAGCAGCCGGAAGTGTATTTCGAGGCCGGCGACCACGAAGCGCTGATCCACATGATGCAGGACGAATTCCTGTCGCTGATGGAGACGGCCGAGCGCGCGCATTTCTCGCACAAGATGCAGGGGATGTGGTTGTCCTGATCGTCCTGTTGCGGGCAGTTTGCGGTGGTTGGAGACGGCGTCTGGCGGACGGCCGTCAGGGACGTTGCGTTTCGCCGGTTTTGCCGCAGCTGCGTTTACGCCGGAAATCGGTGCCGCGAGCGACCGGTGAGGCGGGATTCTGGTGGCGTCCCATCGGGATCTCAGTGGTGTCGTCGGGCGAATTTCGTATTTGACATAATCATAGTTATCAACAAAAATCTTTGTAGTAGCTTTCTAGAAATGTCGTGTTCCAGCCATTTAGAAATGTCGCTTCTGCGGCCGGTCTGCCGACCAACCACCGGATTCCCGGGTTCCAGCCGCAGGCTGCGCACGATGCGGCGGCGTTCAACCCGTCATCATGACGTCTCGCGCGTTCCGGACGACGTATTCGCGACCGTCTTCCTCGGCCAGCTTCACGTATTGCGCCAGCTTGCCGGATTTGACGTCCTTGAGCACCCACAACGCGGCAATCCGCCGATATTCATGTCCGGTGTGCCATGCGCGTTCCGCGAGCGTTTCGGCATAAGCGGACTTCAGCGCGCCCAACGCAAGCAAGGCACGCCGGCGCACGTATTCGTCCTCGTCGTTCACCAGGCGCAACAGCAGTGCTTCGGCCTCTGCGGCATGCGAACCCTGCCCGCCGAGTCGCGCGGCCAACTGCCATTTGGCGTTCGGCTCCGACGCGTCGATCGAGGCGCGCGCAAGTGCCAGCAACGCGTCGGGTTGCGTCCAGAGCATGCTCGAAATGTGTTCCAGCGCGTGGTCACGGGCAATCGCGTAAAGCAGATCGGCGCACGCGGTTACGGTCCAGGCGTCCGGCGCAAGCGAGTCGACGACGGCAAGCGACGCGTCCCACAGTGCTTCCCAATGGCCGTACTCGCATTCCCAGTCGGTACTTCGCTGGCGGACCGGGTATAGCGCCGCCCATTCCCTGAATTTTTCGACCTGTTCGTGCAGTGTGTTCAACGCGTGCATGGAAATTGTATTGATTGCGGCTTGCTTCACCGTGCGATTCACGCGGCGTGAAGCTGCGCCATCAGGCGCGGAGCGTCGCCCCGGCAGCCCGAAACCGGATGCTTCGAGCCGCCCGCTCGCCATGTTCGCCGCGCCGCGCGACATCCGGCATGCCGCGCCGGCTGTTGGGCGGCGCTCACGCGATCCTGCGCTTGGTGCAGGTGCTGCGCCGGCCGAAGCAAGTGTCCGGGACAAGCGGATCGGCGGTGTTCGCTGCCGGGCAATCGTCGGGCGATATCGGGCCGCATCTACGGCTGTGGGCACGATTGTGCCAGTTTTGGTCGTGTTCGGAGTGCCGGTTAGCGCACCGAGCATCCACGTGCGACGGCATGCCCTGCCCTGATTCGCTTGGGGAGCCGTTCGACGAAGCGTGTGACGGTCAGATCAGGCGCGTTTTCGCATCCGGGAGTTTCGGTGAAACATAGAGATATTGTGATAAGAAAAGTTATCCGGATAGTTTTGATAAAAATCAGAAGTGCCCGACGCGTGACGAACGATCCGGGATACGGCATTCACATCATTTCGCCGCGCAAACCTTCGAATTTGCAACGATCGACGCGTGTCGCCCTGTGTCAGTGACGGCGCGCTGGGGGCACGTCGACTCATCTCCGCCGGCATCCTCGCCGCTGCGTCGGTCCCCGCTCTTCCCCGCATTTGTTCCCGCGACGCAAGACTGTTGGTCCATGGTGGGTATTCGAACTCCGGCCCGGCGCGCCTAGAGTTGCGTCCATCGGATTCATCAATCCGGTCGGCGCTGAAGCCGAAAACCAGTCACCTGTCGAGGCAAATCATGAGCACTTCCAAAGTCATCATCGTCACCGGCGCATCGCAAGGCATCGGTGCCGAAACGGTCAACGCATTCCGCGCCCAGGGCCATCGCGTGGTCGCGACGTCCCGTTCGATCGGGCCGTCGGACGATCCCGATCTCGTCACCGTCGCGGGCGACATCGGCGACCCGGCTGTCGCGCGGCGCGTGGTCGACGCCGCCATCGAGCGCTTCGGCCGGGTCGACACGCTCGTCAACAACGCGGGCATCTTCATTGCGAAGCCGTTCACGCAATACACGGCGGACGACTACGCAGCTGTCACACGCGTGAACCTGGACGGCTTCTTCCATGTCACGCAGCGCGCGATTGCGGCGATGCAGCGAAACGGAAACGGCGGCGGTCATGTGGTCAGCATCACGACGAGCCTCGTCGACCACGCGAACAGCAACGTACCGTCAGTGCTCGCATCGCTGACGAAAGGCGGGCTCAATGCGGCGACGAAGTCGCTCGCGATCGAATATGCGAAGGCCGGCATCCGCGTGAACGCCGTGTCGCCCGGCATCATCAAGTCGCCGATGCACGCGCCCGACACGCACGCGACGCTCGCATCGCTGCATCCGGTCGGCCGGATGGGCGAGATGAGCGACATCGTCGGCGCGATCCTGTATCTCGATTCCGCGCCATTCGTCACCGGCGAGATCCTGCACGTGGACGGCGGCCAGAGCGCCGGGCACTGAGCGGCAACGTCGTGAACATGCGCCGGCGCGCAGGGTGCGCGGCACCCCGATGCCGGCGCAGGCGAGGCTTGCGCGCGCCGCTCTGCCCGGTTGCCGGCATGGCTGGCCGCGGCTAGCGAGTCCGCCTGCCGGGTGCCTGTTCGAGATGTTCGACGAGAAAGTCGACGAAGACGCGCACGCGCGACGACAGATAACGGGCATGCGGATACAGCAGCATGAACGGCCTTGATCGTCCGCCCTGGGCGGACAGCACCTCGGTGAGCGTGCCTTCCCGCAGATCCCGTTCGACGATGAAGCGATAGGTCTGGAACAGGCCCGCACCGCTGCGCGCGAGGGTGACGCCGGCGAGGACGTCGCCCGACGTGCCGTAGCCACCCGTCGTCGCGACGTCGATTTCCGCTGCTCCGTCGTTGAACAGCCATGGAATCGGCCTCCCGCTGCTCGGGAGCTCGAACTGGATGCATTCGTGCGCGTGCAGATCGTCGACCGTGCGCGGTACGCCGGCGCGCTTCAGATAGCCGGGCGTCGCGACGACGACGAGTTCGGCGTCCTCGAGCTTGCGTGCGACCAGGCTCGAATCCGCTGGCGCGCGGCCGCGGATCGCAAGGTCGAAACCCTCCTCGGCGAAGTCGATGTTGCGGTTGCTGAGATGCGTTTCGACGCGTACGTCCGGGTATCGCTCGCGAAACGCGGGCAGCAGCGGCAGCACGCGATAGTGTCCGTATGGCGTCGGCATGCTGATGCGCAGCACGCCGGCCGGTGTTGTCTGCTGCCCCGTCGCTTCGCGCTCCGCGTCGACGAGCTGCGACAGCGCATCACGACACTGCTCGAAATAGCGCCGCCCGGAATCGGTGAGGCGGATCTGGCGCGTTGTCCGTATGAACAGGCGTACACCGAGTCGCTCCTCGAGCCGCGCGACCGACCGGCTCACCGCAGCCGGCGTGACGCTCGCGGCCGTTGCGGCGAGCGTGAAGCTGCCGAGTTCGGCTGCCAGGCAGAACAGCTCGATGCTGCCGAGCAGGAGGTCATCGAATTTTCTCTGCATGGGGCGGCTCCTGCTTCCTCGTGCTGCCTTGAGCGGTTGCAAAACGGCGAATTCGGCTTGCGCCTGCAACGAGGCATCACGCTTCCGGCCCGCCAGCGCTGGTTGTTCCGTGGCGGGACGCCGAAGCACCGAGTGTGCATGAATCCCCGCTGGGAAACCAGCGGATCGGCGATACCGGAGTTACGCGTTCGCGCCGCGTTGCACCGCGGGCGATTCGTTACACCGTGTGTCGAGTCAATTGCGCGAACGATATTTACCGGCCCCTACCGCGTCACTAGAGTGATCGACAGAGGCCGTGGCGAGTTGCGCTCCACACCCGCGGCCAACTCATCAACGATCCCCGAAGGAGAATGCCATGATGATCGAACAGAAGCTGGCCGAACTGGGCTTCACGCTACCCGAACCGCCGCAACCGCTCGGCAGCTACACGGCCGTCAGTGAGGCCGGCAACCTGTTGTTCATTTCCGGGCAATTGCCGCTCGTCGACGGCAAGGTGGCTTATACGGGCCGCGTCGGCGAACAACGGGATGTCGATGACGGTCGGCACGCGGCGCAGCTCGCGGCGTTGAACGTGCTCGCGCAAATCAGAAAGCACCTCGGCGGGTTCGACCGCCTGCATCACATCGTGCGTGTCGAGGGGCACGTCGCGTCAGCCGACGGCTTCCACGGTCAGCCGGCCGTGATCGACGGCGCCTCCGACCTGTTCGCCAAGGTGCTGGGCAACAAGGCCGGACACGCGCGCTCGGCCTTTTCCCACCGTCAGTTGCCGGCCGACGCGACGGTGGTCCTGGTCGTGATCGCCGAGATCCGCTCGGCATGACCGGGTTGCCGCAAGCTCGGGCGGCCGCGAATCCGGCGGCCATCTGCCCTGCCACCGCTGAAAGTTTCGATCCGAGTCGTCTTTTAAATATAAGGGATACATCATCGAACAGCCTTGTCCGGCAAGGCTCGACACGATCCCGATACATTGCAATACAAAATATCGTATGCGAGTTAATCGAATGCGCTTGACGTGATTGGTCGCCTCGATCAAACTGCGTCGCATGCGATTTAATCGCATCAGACAACAACCTTCCTACCTGACGGAGTGAACGATGAGCAAGATCGAAAAAGTGCTGTACACGGGCAAGACGCATACGACTTCCGGCGGCCGCGACGGCGCGGCTCGCAGTTCCGACGGCCGCCTCGACATCCAGCTGTCGTCGCCGGGCAGTGCCGGTACCGGCACGAATCCGGAACAACTGTTCGCGGCCGGCTGGTCGGCCTGCTTCATCGGCGCGATGCAGCTCGCGGCGCGCGCGGCGAAGGTCACGCTGCCTGCTGATCTCGCGGTCGATGCCGAAGTGGACCTGGGCACGGGTGGTAACGCGTACTTCCTGCAGGCTCGCCTGAACGTGAGCGTGCCGGGGCTCGATCGTGACGTCGTGCAGCACATTGTCGACACCGCACACCAGACCTGCCCGTACTCGAAGGCGACGCGCGGCAACATCGACGTCGAGATCCGCATCGTCTGAGCAATGCCCCGGGCGGCCACGTGCTGCCTTCCCGAATGTTCTGCCATTTTCTTGTCGAGGTGAATGATGAAAACCCAACTGATCGCTGCCCTTCTCGTTGCCGTGTCCGCTGCTGCTGCCGTGCCGGCTTTTGCCCGTGATGCCGTTGTGACGCGTGCACAAGTGCGTGCCGAACTCGTCCAGCTGCAGCAGGCCGGCTATGTGCCGGGCCGCGCGAACGATCCGCACTACCCGGACGACCTGCAGGCGGCGCTGACGCGTATCCACGCGAACGACACAGTCGCAGCCGATACGGCGACGTCCGGTTATGGCGCCGACGCCGCAGCCGTCACGCAATCGGGCAGCCGTCCTGTCACGCGCATCGCCGAGCGCTCGATCTACTTCGGCCATTGAACGAAGTCGCGATCGACGCCGATTGCCGGCGCGCCGCGTTCACATTCCGATTACTCTTTTCTGTCGAGGTAAATGATGAAGACCCAACTGATTGCAGCCCTGCTCGTCGCCGTGTCGGCTTCCATTGCCGCACCGACCTTCGCAACCGAGAGCACCGTGACGCGTGCGCAAGTGCGGGCGGAACTGGCCGCGCTCCAGCAGGCCGGTTATCTGCCGAATCGCCCGAACGATCCCAACTATCCGGACAACCTGCAGGCAGCGCTGAAGCGGGTGCGCGACAACGATGCAACGGCGGCCGACACCCAGACGGCCGGTTACGGCAACAACGCCGACGGTGCGACGCAATCCGGCAGTCGCATGGCGATTCGCACGGCCGAGCGCTCGATCTATTTCGGTCGTTGAGCGTCGCGACGAAATCGACGACACCGTCCGCCAAATAAAGCGCATGCGATCGAATCGCATGCGCTTTTGCTTGTCAGTTTGTCTGCAACCTGCCCCGGGCGATCGCGTCTATGCTGTGCGACGAACGGCCTTCGATCAAGGAGCAGGCGATGCGGGAAGGAACGACGGAGCAGGAAGGAAGCGGATCGCATCCGCTCGACAATGCCGTATGGCATGCGCTCACCGGGGAGCAGCATCGTTTCGCCCTCGGCGACCTGCTTGCGCGTCGATTTCCTCCTGCGCTCGCACCGTTTGCGGGCATGGCCGACCGCAGCCCGACCGCGTTCGACGCGCTGCGCGGACTGATCGACGCGCATGGGCCTGCGGCACTCGTCACGCCGGACGAGATCCCGACGCCGCCCGGCTTTTCCGTGGTCTGGCGGGCGATGCTGCATCAGATGATCTGGCAGGGAACGCTCGACGGCGCGCCTGCTCTGGAGCATGTCCGGCTCACCGAAGCCGACGTGCCGGAGATGCTCGAATTGATCGCGGCGACGGAACCAGGCCCGTTCGGCACGCGCACGGTCGAATTCGGCGGCTATATCGGTGTCCGCCGGCAAGGCCGGCTCGTGGCGATGGCCGGTCAGCGGCTGAGGGCCGGCGGTCACGCGGAGATCAGCGCCGTGTGCGTGGATGCGGCTTTCCGGGGCCAAGGCCTCGCGGCCGGACTGATCCGGTCGCTGGTCGCGACCATCCGCGCGCGGGCGGAAACGCCGTTCCTGCACGTGCTCACGTCGAATCACGGTGCGATCGAGCGCTATCGCGCACTCGGCTTCGCGACGCGTCGCGACATGCATTTGCTGGTGCTGGGGCGCGAGGAGACCGGGACGGGCCAGCCGGCGCGCCGGCCATAAGGACCGGTCGCGGCGGTGCCTCGGGCCCGACTGCGGAAAATGTACTGAAATGGCGGAGGGAGCCGGCGGCAAGCGCATCGCAGGCTCGACATCGAGCCTGCGTTTGATCGTCTATTCGTTGATCGAATCGATCAGGTTGCCGCGCAGCGTGACGATGGCCTTCTGCATCTTCGCGAATTCGTCGGGTTTCAGGCCGGTGGCTTCGACCAGGTTCATGTCGAGCCCCTTCTCGCGCACGCGGCGGCCGCTTTTCGTCAGGCTCACGAGTACCTGGCGCTCGTCCGACGGATCGCGGTGCCGCTCCAGATAGCCCATCGCCTCGAGCTTCTTCAGGATCGGCGTCAGCGTGTTCGATTCGAGGAACAGCTTTTCGCCGAGCTGTCCGACCGTCTGGTTGCCCTCCTCCCACAGCGCGATGATCGTGATGTATTGCGTGTACGTGAGGCCGAGCTCTTCGAGGATCGGTTTGTATGCCTTGCCGAACGCGAGATTCGTCGAGTAGATCGCAAAACACAGGAACTCGGACAGCTTCGGCGTGGCGGGCGATTGTGCTTCGGTCGGTTTCATGAGCGTTCTCCAGCGACAGCGGTTCGTGTCGCAGACGAACGCATTATATATCGCGTGCGATCTTATCGGAGGCATGATTATCGCTTCCGATCAACACGATGCGACACCCGCGGCGCCTGCTCAATCTCGTCCGCTGTCGTTCCGACCCCGTCGGTCGCCGGTCCGCTGGCGGCTGATCGACAGAAGCGAACACTGCACCGGGTGCGCGATCTCGGTCGCGAGGCCGCCCGTGGCGAACAGCAGGATCATCAGCCAGCGCTTCATGCGTCCTCCACGACGGAAAGACTTGCGCCGTCGGCGACGGTCGCATCGAGCGCATACGGATCGACGCCGTCGAGGCAGCCGAGATTGACGCGCCAGCACGCGGGATCCTTGCGCGTCTGATGGAACGGATAGACGCCGCAGCGGCTGCAGAAATAGTGACGGGCCGTATGCGTGTTGAAGCGGTAGAGCGTCAGCGCGCCCTCGCCTTCGACGACCTTCAGGTCGGCCGCGGCGAACATCGGGCTCATCAGCGCGCCGCGACGGCGGCAGAGGCTGCAGTTGCAGCGAGCCGCCGGCGCAAGCGCGGTCCGGACTTCGAATTTCACGGCGCCGCAGTGGCAGGATCCGTTGAACCATGTAGCAGACATGTCGTGCTCCTCAAGAAGTCATGTCCGCTTTATAACGGGCCTTCGCCGACGCCGTGTATCACGCTGTATCCACGCCGCGCGCGGATACAGAACGTTGCAATTCTGTACCCGGCCATTCGCATTGCGGCGCATTCGCCGAACGCCGGCGCACCGCGTGCGGCCGCGAAATCAGTCAAATGCGTGCTGTAACCGTGCGATGGCCGCCCGTGTCTCGCGCTCGAGCGTCGCGAACAGTTCGGTCGCCGGCAGCGACCGGACGAGCGGCGCCGCTTGCCCGGCCCATTGCGCGCCGTAGCCGAACTCGCCGTTCGCCTTCGCGGCCACATGCAGCGCCTTGCCCGCATCGTATGCAATCGGATAGGCTGGTGTGGCCGGTGCGTGCGGATCGTCGCCGAGCGCGGTCAGCCGGTTCGCGATGCCGCGCGCGATCCGTCCGGAGATCGCGGTCGTCAATGTCGTGCGGCGCGCCGCGTCGCCGAGGATCGCTCGGCGATAACCGTCGTCGATCGACGTCTCCGGGCACGCGACGAAGGCGGTGCCGAGCTGCGCGGCCTGCGCACCGAGCGCGAGCGCCGCGGCGATACCGTCGCCGTCCATGATGCCGCCGGCGGCGATCACCGGCAACGCACATTCGCGCACCAGCAGTCGCGTCAGGGCGAATGTGCCGAGCCGGTCGTCGTGCGGCGTCGAGTCGAATACGCCACGGTGCCCGCCGGCTTCGATACCCTGCGCAACGATCGCGTCGATACCGGCCGCAGCGATCTGCCGGGCTTCGTCGGGATTCGTCGCGGACGCGAACAGCGTGATGCCCGCGCGCTTCAGCACGGCGATGGCCTCATCGGACGGCAACCCGAAATGAAAGCTGACGACCGCCGGTTTTTCTTCGACCAGCATCGCGAGCATCGCATCGTCCGCGACGAAGCTCGTGTAGATCTCCGACAACGACGCCGGCGGCGTCGCGCCATGTTCGCGGAACGCGGGTGCGAGCCACTCGAGCCACGCGCGTTCGACGGCGGCGTCGGCGCGGGCCGGCCGGTGGCAGAACAGATTGATGTTGAACGGCCGGTCGGTGAGCGCGCGCGTGTCGCGGATCATCGTGCGCGCGCCGTCGGCGTTCGTCGCGCCGACGCCCAGCGAGCCGAGCCCGCCCGCATTCGACACGGCGGCCGCCAGCGCGGGCGTGCTGACGCCGGCCATCGGCGCCTGGATGATCGGGGTGCGGATGCCGAGCGTGCGCAACAGCGTCCGGTTGTCGGTCGGTCGATTCATGTCGTTGCCTCCTGCAACGTCCGGGATCGGAATGCTGCGGCCAGATGCGGGCCGAAGCTGCTGGGTCGGGTCCGGTATACCGCATGTTCACGGCGCGTCGCGCGGAGCCGGTCACGGGAAAGCGGTGTCGAACTCGGCGGCCGATCGGGCAATGACGCGGCCGTCGCGCGGCGCGAGGCGCATCCGAACGGTGCGCGAAACAGCCCCCGGCAACCGCGCCCATGCTACGCCGGCCTGCCGCCCGCGCGCCAGCCCAACTTGCTTCTATCGCCTGCGTACCCGATAGGCGAGCCCCGCGCAGGCCGTCAGTAGCGCGGCTGTCACGAAGAACACCGCATGCAGGCCGAGCGCGACGCCGATCTGTCCGCCGATCACGGGGCCGATCACCTGCCCGCCGAACTGCGCGGATTGCAGGTAGCCGAGCATCTGGCCCGTCGCGCGCTCGTCGACGGACTGCCGGACCAGCTTGCCGATCGACGGCAGCAGCCCGGCGAGCGTCATCCCCATCAGCACGCGCAGTGCCGCGAGTTGCCACCAGTGCGAGACGAAGGCCTGCGGCACCATTACGAGCGCGGTCAGCAGCAGGCAGCCGACGATGACATTCCAGCTGCCGATCCGGTCGGCGAGCGCGCCGAGCCGCGCGGCGGTCAGCATGCTGCCCAGTGCGGAACAGGCCATCACGACGCCGGCGACGCGCGCCAGGTGGTTGCCGTCGACGCCGAGCCCGCCGATATAGACCGTGATGATCGGCTCGATCGACATGTTCGCGAGCAGGACCATCATTGCCGTCACCAGGAGCGCGGCGACCGCCGCAAGATCGGTGCGCCGGGCCGTGTCCGCGGTCGTTGCGCGGGCGTGTCGCGTCAGTGCGTCGGTGTCCGCGTGAAAGTCCTCCTTCACGAGCACGATCGTCAGCAGCGCGGCGACGGCGATCATCGCCCCACCCGCGAAAAATGTCCCGCGGATGCCGAGCCAGCCCGGCAGCAAGCCGCCGACGAGTGGCCCGACGAGGTTGCCCGCGAGTGCACCGGTCGACAGGATGCCGAGTGCCCAGCCCGCGCGTTCGCGCGGTGCCTGCGTGCCCACCATCACGGTCGATGCCGACGCATAGCCGCCGACGAGCCCGGCGACGAGCCTCAGTGCGACGAGTTCCTGAACGTTGTGAGCAACGCCGATCAGCGACATCACGACGGCCATTCCGAGCGCAGCGCGCACGAGCATTGGTTTGCGGCCAAAGCGATCCGCGAGGCGGCCCCACAGCGGCGCGGTGACTGCGGTGCCGAGAAACGTCGCGCCGAAGGCGACGCCGGACCACTCGATCACGGCCGATTGCGCATCGACGCCGAGCTGCCGCACGTATAGCGGCAGGAACGGCAGCAGCATGCTCAGGCTGACGAGCGTCGTGAACGAGCCGAACACGCACACGGCGAGATTGCGCTGCCAGTAGCGCGCGTTCCGTTCGGCATAGCTGGCGGCGGACCGGCCGGCGCGCGTCGTGTCAGGTGTCTGGATGGTCGTGCTCATCGCGCCCTCGCCGATGCGGCGACGTCGACCGCGAGCGCCAGCAGCAGCGCGGCGGCCCCGACGGCGAACAGCGTTTCGTATCGACCGCCGCTCGAGGCGAACAGGTACGACAGGCCGTAGGCAGCCATCGCCTGCATGATCGCGAAGCTGGTCGTCGCACTGCGCCATGCGCGTTTCGCAACCGACGGATGATGTGCGAGCAGTTCATTCACGCGGCCGAGTGCGAGCGGTACGATGCCGGG
This sequence comes from Burkholderia sp. Bp9004, assembly GCF_003858025.1. NCBI lineage: Bacteria > Pseudomonadati > Pseudomonadota > Betaproteobacteria > Burkholderiales > Burkholderiaceae > Burkholderia > Burkholderia sp. Bp9004. Next base: position 69,896 of record NZ_QTQD01000012.1, read on the forward strand.
CGTGAACGCGCCGACCAGCACGCTCGATACGATCAGCGCGGCGGGCCCCATCCCGAGCAGCGGCAGCACGACGGCGACGGCCTCGATCGCGAATGCAATACGCAGTGCGCGACCGAATCCCGCTCGATCGGCGAGATGCCCACACGCGAGCGGCCCGACGATCGCACCGAGACCGTACAGCACCCAGTACTGCGCGCCCGCGTCCACGCCCTTGTCGAGTCCGCGCGCTACGTAGTCGACGAGGAAGATCATGTGCGGGACCAGCCCGACCGCGTTGAGCCCGTATTCGACGTACAGCGCGCGCAGGCTGCCGGTCGGGAGGTTGCGTGCGTGCGTGGCCGCCGACGCGACGGCCGCAGGCGGCGCATCGTCAGCCGGCCAGCCGCGCCACGCGACGGCGGTCAACAGCAGCGACACGATCGCGAGCCCCAGCCACGTCGCGGTGAGACTCTGCCGCAGCAGGATCGGCACGATCGTGCCCGACGCCGCGATGCCGAGACCGATTCCCGTGAAGATGCCGCCGCTCGCGAAACCGCGGCGCGCCGGCGGCACATGCGTGAGGATCGCCGGCGCGGCGAGCACCATCAGGGCGCCGCCGGACAGGCCGGACGCAAAGCGCCAGACGAAGAACCACAGGAACGACACGGGCACCGCACACGCGACGAACGCAAGCGTCGCGAGCAGCATCATCGCGCGCAGCACGGCGGTCGAGCCGGCGCGGCGCGCGAGCGCGCCGGCGACCAGCGCACCGGCCAGATAGCCGCCGAGGTTGGCCGCACCCAGATAGGCGGCCGTCGACGCGGGAAACCAGTGCGCGCCGATGATCGCGGGCAGCAGCGGCGTATACGAAAATCGTGCCAGACCGATGCCGATCAGGCTCGCACTGGCACCGGACACCGTGCCGCGCCACACGTTGAACGCCGGGGCGTTCTGCCGGTCGAGAAGCGCTTGTTGCATTGAAGGACCTCCATTCGCTGGGCGGACGCATACGCGCCCGACGGTTGAAGGAAGTCTAGATTGAACCGGGTTTCGGGAGAATCCACGCGTTGCGGAAGCCATTCTTCCGAAAGTCGGTTCAATCGTCGTCGGTGATGGTGGCCAGCCGTGCGAAGTGCTCGCGCAATCGTGGTGCGGCGAAATCGACGAACGTCCGCACTTTCGGCACCGACAGCCGTCCGTAAGGCGTGACGACGTGAATCGGCAGCGGCGCATGTTCGCTGTCGCGCAGCACGATTCGCAGCGCGCCGTCCCGAACCTGCTCGGCGACGTGATACGAGAAGAGGCGCGTGACGCCGTGGCCGGCGAGCGCCGATGCAAGCGCGCCGCGGATCGTGTTGACGATGAAGCGCGGCGCGAACTGGACCACCTGCGGCAGCGCCGACTGGCCCGACGGCGGGAAGCTCCATGAATCGAGCCCGAAGTGCGTCATCGAGATGATCCGGTGCCGTGCGAGATCGGCCGGCGCGGTGATCGGCGGATGCTTCGCCAGATAGTTGGGTGACGCGACGACGACACGCCGCACCGCGCCCACCGGAATCGCGACGAGCGTCGAATCCGCCAGATGTGCGATGCGCAGCGCGACGTCGATTCCTTCGTCGATCAGGCTGACGGGACGGTCGAGCAGTTGCAGGCGAATCGACACGGCCGGATGGCGGTCGATGAATTCGTCGATGAGCGCGCGCAGCACGTCCTCGCCGGCCGCGACCGGTGCCGTGATCGTCAGCAGGCCGCGCGGCGCCGAGCGTTCGTCCGCGATCAGCATGTCCGCTTCCTCGAGATCCGCGAGGATGCGGCGGCACGCTGCGGCGTAGCGTTCACCGGCTTCGCTGAGGCGAATCGTCCGGGTGGTCCGGTACAGCAGCGCGGTGCCCGTGTGCTCCTCGAGAAACGCGATCGCGCGGCTGACTGCCGCCGGCGAGCGGCCGAGACGGCGGCTCGCGCCAGCGAGACTGCCCTCGTCCAGCGTGGCGACGAACACCTTCATCGCATCGATTCGGTCCATGGCGTGTGAGCGTGCGAGAGTGGTCGTGTCATTGGCGGCGGGAAAAAGCCAGCGAGCAGTCTACCGTACGCGTCCCGCGATGCGTGGTCGGCCCCGTTGTGCCGCTTCGTGAAATACTGCGGCCACGCGTCCTCCGAAACCCCGCGATGACTGAAATGCCCGCCATGCCCTCGTTCTGTTGCCCGATCTTGCGTTCCGCACTGACGTGCGTCGTGGCGTTGCTGGTCGTCGGGCCGGCGACGGCCACTTCGGCCACGGAAGCCTCGCACTTGCCGGGCGGGTCGCCCGTACCGGCAATGCGCACGCCGCAACGCATCCTGTTCGTCGGCGACAGCCTCACGCACGGCCGTTACACGCCCGTGCGTTCGTACGGCGCGATGCGGCCCGGCAGCAAGGAGGTTGGCGGCACCGCGCGGGTCGTCGACGAAAACTTCGGGCAGACCGGGGCCCGCGCCGAACGCGAGCCGGGCCCATGGGGCGGGATTCCGGGGATTTTCGCGCGCTTCGCCGCCGAAGCCGGACTCGACTTCGAGGTTCATCTGGAAGCGATGTCGGCGACGAGTCTCGCGAAACATGACCGCGTCGCATCGGACGTGATCGACCGGCCCACGTGGGATGTGGTGGTCCTGCAGGAACTGAGCGCGAAGCCTCTGCCGGTCGCGCTCACGCACAGCCGCGCCAGCGATCCGGCCGGTTTCCGTGCGAGCGTCGCGAAGCTCGCACGCGGCATTCGCGCGGCGGCGCCGCAAGCGCGTGTTTATCTATATGAAACCTGGCCACGTGCCGATCTCGCGAAAGCGCTGGCGGGCGAGCCGGATAGCATCGGTTTTCACGCGCGCTACGTCGATCGCCTCACCGCCCTCGTTGCCGCATATCGCGATGCGTTCGATGGCGCGCGCCGGGGCGATCCGTCCATCGCCGCCGTCGTGCCGGTCGGCCGCGCGTGGCAGCGCGCGTGGACGACCGGCGTCGCCGATCCCGACCCGTACGCGCCGTCCGGCGCGCCGCTGCTGTGGTACGGGATGCGCGCGCAGAACGACCCGCCGATCTCGCGGCCAGACTATCTGCATCCGGGCGTGCTGGGCGCTTACCTGAGCGCGCTCGTGCTGTTCCAACAGATCGCCGGTGTCGACGTCCGTACGTTTGGCCCGCGGGAGCAAGCGGCCGCGCAGCTCGGCATCGCGCCGGACATGGCAGCAAGGTTGCAGGCAGTGGCGTCGGATACGGTCCGCCAGCAAGGCGCCGACGCCGCCCCTGCCCCCGATGTCGATGCCGGTCTGACGGCGGCAGCCGGATGCCCTGATCCGTGCGTGTCGCAATGAGCGGCAATGCGGCGGCCCTACCCGGCCGCGCGCGGCGCGAAATCACGCGACGCGACGCAATACGGCGCGGTCAATGCGGCGCGACCGCCTGCAACGCGGCGAGCATCGCGCTCCCCGGTTTCGCGAGATCGTCGAGCACCGTGAAGTGCTGCATGCCGGGTAGCCATGCGCGTGCGATCCGTTCGCCGGCCGCTTCGCATGCGTCCGCGTATTCGTGCGCGTGACGCACGAGCTCCGGCAGCTCGGCCGCACCGACCGCGACGACGGTCGGTGCGCCGGGCCCGATGTGAAGCAGTGGACTGTATGCGGTGATCTCTTGCGCGGTGAGCTTCAGCTTGTCGTCGAGCACGCACAGCGAGATCGGCTCGAGATCGACGAGCGGGCTGATCGCGAGCGCAGACACGACGGCCGGATGCGCGCGATGCATGGCCGTCAGGTGGCCGCCGGCCGAGTGACCGCTCAGGTGGATCGGTCGTCCTGCGGTGCCGATGCCGTCGGGGTCGGCCGCGAGATGGTCGAGCAACGCGCCGATCTCGCCGACGATGTCGGTCATCGATGCGGTCGGTGCGAGCGTGTATTCGGCGAGCACGACGTCGAAGCCGCGTGCGAGCGGCCCGGCGGCCGCGTACGCGAAATCCTCTTTCGCACAGTGCTGCCAGTAGCCGCCGTGAACGAACACGAACAGCGGCGCGTCGGGCCGGCCGCACCGCAGCCAGTCGAAGCGCTGCGCCGGACGCGCACCGTAACGCAGGTCGCGCTGCCCGGGCGTCGCATCGTAAAGCGCTGCGCTGCGTGCCTGGCAGGACGCGAGCACCGCGGGGAAATCGGGAATGGCCTTCGTGTTCAGGTAGGCGGCGTCGAGCGCCGCGCGGTCCATGCCGCGATAGAGGATCGTCATTCGGGAAGCGCCGGGTCGGATTGCGGATGCGCGGGACAGTCGCGGTGCCACGCTACGAAGGCGCCAAGCGGGCCGACGCCGTTGCACCATTATGCGCAGCGCAACAGGCGCCGGCTATCCGGAATCGGCGGGGGCGGCGTGCGCCTGTCCGCTTTCGGCGAAGGACTGTCGAGCAGCACGCACATCGTGCCGGCGCATGCGCGAACGAGCGCACCGGCGTGATGAAGCGGCATGACGCTCGCCGCAGCGGAATCCGGGAATCGGGGAAGCGGGGTTCAGTTCAGGCGATGCGCGACCGGAACCGGTGCGCGCGGGTGCGCGATGCGCGCCGCCGACGCGTGTCGGCGGGAATCAGCGCGGTGCGTCAGCGGGAGACGAGGCTCAGTAAGCGGACATCTCGACGCAAGGATCGACCTTGGACGGCGAGCAGATGACCGAATACTTGGCGCTTTCGCGCATCAGCGCTTCGCCTTCGTGCAGCGCGATCTTGATCTCGGGGTGACGCTCGTACGCGAGGAATGCGGAGCAGAAGACCGCGGACATCACGACCAGGGAGAACAGAAATTTTTCGAGAGATTGGAAACGTTCGGGCATGGTTCGACCTTTCTTCTAGCCCGCGATTATATCTCGAATTAAGGGTTTTCCCTATATTTCAGTCCGCATACCGAGGATGGCTTCGACCGATGGCAGGCCGTGTTTGCGCCCTTTTTCCCCGTTACGCAGGGTTCATGCATCGGACAAGACGGGATAACGGTTGCCTTCAAAGGAAGGCAGGCGACGGTGCCACACGCATCTTCCGCACGGTATTTCGGCAGCAGCGGTGACGAAGCCCGTCGCCGGCGCGTCACTGCGGTGCCGACGCGCCGCTGGCCGCATTGCCAGGCCATGCCTTGCCGATCTTGTCGATCAGCGACTTGGCGGCGCCGGTCGCGATGGCGGCGTCGACGCCCGAGGTCTGCCACGAACCGTCGGCGGCCTGCACGAAGGTCAGGTTCGCGCGCGACGGCGTGTAATCGCTGTTGCGCCAGGTGATCACGACGTCGCACGCGTAGGTGCGTTCGCCGGCCTTCCTGCAGTCGCCGGCGGGCTTCGCCGAGATCACATCGGCCGACACGGGCAGCGGCTGGCCGAACAGCGCGTTCAGGCCGCCGTGGTTTTCCGCTTCGAGCGCGCGGCGCACCGCGGCATCGACGTCGCTCGATCCGGGGCCGTCGTGGAGCAGGTGGCAGGCGGCGAGCAGCGTGGCGGCACAGCCGAGCGTCAGCAGCGTGGGAAACTTCATGGAACTCCGCGAATCGGGTGAACGTCGGGCGGCACGCAGCGATGCCAGTGAGCGCATCGCCGAGCCGGTATGCCGCGTAGTCTGCAACGTCCACGCGTCGTTCGCGGTATCCATTTGTAACCAATTGCACGGACGGCGTGAACGGCGTGATCGGTGCGAACGCCCCGCTGTCCCGCCGCTTTCGTGCGCGCCTACTGCCGCTCCTGCTTCACGCGACTCACGAGCTGCGTCGGGCTCACGAACTGCAGCGCGATCACGACCCACACGAGCGTGATGGCCATGTAGATCATCGCCATCGCGTCGATCGACTGCGGCGCGCGCACGCCCGTCGAGAACACCGCGTAATACAGCGCGACGACGAGCGTCTGCGTGCTGGGGCCCGCGGTGAAGAAGGTCAGCTCGAACATCCCGATCGTGCGCACCAGCACGAGCAGCCCCGCCGCGAGCATGCCGGGCACCAGCAGCGGCAGCAGAACGTAGCGGAAATAGCGCCACGTGTTCGCGCCGAAGATGCGCGCGGCGGCTTCGAGATTCGGATCGATCTGCTCGATGAACGGCGTCATCACGAGGATCACGAACGGCAGCGCCGGCACGAGGTTCGCGAGGATCACGCCTGGCAGCGTGCCCGCGAGCCCGACCTTGTACATCACGGTCGCCATCGGGATCCCGTACGTGACGGGCGGCACCATCAGCGGCAGCAGGAACACCAGCAGCGCGAAGCGCTTGCCGCGAAACTGCACGCGCGCGAGCGCGTAGGCGGCCGGCACGCCGAGCGCGACCGACAGCAGCACGACCGCGCCGACGACTTCGACGGTCACCCACAGCACGCTGGCGAGCTGGAAGTCTTCCCACGCCTTCGCATACCAGTGCAGCGTGAAGCCCTGCGGCAGCGGCGTGCCGAACCAGCGTGTCGCGACCGAGTTCACCGCGACCGTCGCGATCAGCAGCATCACGTTCAGCAGGAAGAACGCCATCAGCCCCCATACGAGCGCCTTCCACGCGCGGCCGGCGAGGCTGTCGCGTAGTTTCCGCGGCTTCATCGCGTTGACGGGCTGCGCGCCGGGCGGGCTATGCTTCGGCGGCCACGCCGGCGCCGCATGATTGTCGGTCGCCATCAGCCCTTGCCCCCCGTGACCGGACCGGTATAGAAGAAGCGGCGCGCGCCGAGCATCGACGCGACCACCAGCAACTGCACGAAGCCCATCACGATCGCGATCGCCGATGCGAGCGAATAGTCGTAGCTCTCGAACGCGGCTTCGGCGGCCGCGATCGAGATCACGCGCGTCGGCCCGGCCGGCGCGCCGAGGAGCACCGCCGACGGGAATACCGAGAACGCCTGCACGAACGACAGGCACGCGGCCATCGTCAGCCCCGGCACGAGCAGCGGCAGGTAGATCCGCCGGAACTGCTGCCACGGGTTCGCGCCGAGCGTGGCCGCGGCGCGCGCGAGCGTCGGGTCGATGCCGCTGATGTACGACAGCATCAGCAGGAACGCGAACGGAAAGCCCGACACGATCAGCGACAGCAGGACGCCCCAATAATTGTGCGTGAGGCGCACTTCGTCCGTGTACAGGTGCAGCCCCTGAAGCGCCTGCGGAAACCAGCCGTTCGGTCCGAAATACGTGAGCATCCCGTCGGCGACGAGCACCGTGCCGAGCGTGACCGGAATCACGAGCAGCGTCGTGACGAGCTTCTGGTACGGCGAGTTGCGGCGCAGCGCGAACGCGACGGGCACCGAGATGCCGACGTTGATCAGCGTCGCCGGCACCGCGAGCTTCAGCGTGACGAGCACGGTCGGCCACATCGCGGTGTCGGTGAAGAACTGCACGTAGTTTGCGAGCGCGCCGCCGCCGTTCATCGGCTGGAACGACAGCACGAGGCCGTACGCGAACGGATAGATGAACAGCGCGACGATGAACGCGATCGCCGGCGTGACGAGCCACGCCTTCGCGTCACGCGGCGCGCCGCCTGTCGCGAGCGTGCTCATGCGGCCTCCGGGCAGCGCGCTGCCGTGCACGCGGCGCAGCGGCCGTTCATGGTGCGTCGCCCGCATAGACGAGCGTGCGCGCCGGCGCCACGCGCAACCGCAACCGCTCGCCCTCGGCGAATTCGCCGGCGACCCGCGCCCAGATCGGGCCGAACGGCGTGATCACGCGGATGAGTGAGTCGCGGCCGCCGTATTCGACCGTTTCGACGGTCGCGTCGAATGCGTTGTCGGCGCCCTCTTCCGCACGCTCGATGTCGTCGGGGCGCAGTGCGACCACGACGTCCTTGCCGTCGAAACCGGCCATCGGCACACCGGTGATGCGCACGCCGGCCGCGGTGACGTTCACGTAGTCGCCGGCCATCCCTTCGAGCGTGAACGGCAGCACGTTGCGATAGCCCATGAAGCGTGCGACGTGCAGGTTGTGCGGGCGCGTGTACACGTCTTTCGGCGACGCCACCTGCTGCACGACGCCCTCCTTCATCACGACGATCCGGTCGGCCATCGACAGCGCTTCGTCCTGGTCGTGCGTCACGTAGATCGTCGCGCGTTCGAGCTGCGTGTGGATGCGGCGGATCTCGGCACGCATCTCGATGCGCAGCTTCGTGTCGAGGTTCGACAGCGGCTCGTCCATCAGCACGAGCGGCGGCTCGATGACGATCGCGCGCGCGATCGCGACGCGCTGCTGCTGCCCGCCCGACAGTTGCCCGGGCAGCTTGCCCTCGTGGCCGACGAGCTGCACGAGTTCGAGTGCCTGCTGCGCGCGCCGCCGCGCTTCCTGCTTCGGCACGCCGCGCATCTTCAGCCCGAAGCCGACGTTCTCGAGCACCGACATGTGCGGAAACAGCGCGTAGTTCTGGAACACCATGCCGAAGCCGCGGCGCTCGGGCGGCAACACGTCGATGCGCGTGTCGTCGAGCCAGATGCCGCCGCTCGTGAGCGGCTGCAGCCCGGCGATGCAGTTCAGCGCGGTCGACTTGCCGCAGCCCGACGGGCCGAGCAGCGCGATGAACTCGCCGCGCCTGATGTCGAGATCGAGCCCGTTCAGTGCGGCGACCTGCGCGCCCTCCGCATTGGTGAAGCTGCGGCACACGCCGTCGAGCCGCAACCGTTCGAAACTGTGCTTCATTACGCGAACTCCGTCGGCGCGGGCGCCGCGGCGCCCGCGGGTTCATGCGTCATTTCGACTTCTGCGAACCGATCTCGCGGTCCCACTTCTGGAACGCGGCGACCATCGCCTGGGCGTTGAGCGGCTGCACGTGCGGACGATCCGCGAGCAGCTTCGCGTATTCGGGGCGGCCGAACTTCCTGATCACCTCCTGGCTGTGCGCGGGCGCCATCTCGAGCGTCACGCCCTTCACCGCCGGGCCCGGATAGAAGTAGCCGTCGTCGTAGGTCATCGCCTGCTGCGCCGGTTCGAGCAGGAAGTTCATCAGCTTGAACAGCACGTCGAGCTTGTCCTTCGCCACGCCCTTCGGAATCACCATGAAGTGCGCATCGTTGACCCACGTCATGTTGTCGAATGCCTGGATCCTGAACTCGGCCGGCACGATGCCGAGCGCGCGCGGGTTGAGGTCCCAGCCGGTGACGGTCACCGTCATGTCGCGCGTGCCTTCGCCGAGCTCCTTCATCACGGCCGACGTGCCGCCCGGGTAGTACGGCACGCAGTCGTTGAGCTGCTTCAGGAACGCCCAAGTTTTGTCCCAGCCATTGATCGGGTCCTGCGGGTTCTTGTCGCCGAGCACGTACGGCAGCCCCATCAGGAAGGTGCGGCCGGGGCCCGAGTTCGCGGGGCGCGCGTAGATCAGCTTGTTCGGATGCGCCTTGCACCACGCGAGCAGCTGGTCGGGCGTCTTCGGCGGATCGCTGACCTTGGCCGGGTTGTATTCGAGCAGCGGGCCGGCCGGCATGTAGGTCACTTCGAGGCCGAAGCCCTGCGCGAGGTCCTGCATCTTGCGCGGGCCGGGCGCGTATCTGTCGAGCACGCCGGGAAACGCGCCCGCGTTGTCGGGCAGCAGCTTCAGCCACAGGTTCTGCTCGATGCCGGCGGCCAGCGCGTCGGTGCCCGTCAGCACGAGGTCGATGTCGGCGCGTCCCGCCGCCTGCATCGCCTTGATCTTGCCCGGCAACTGCGGCGCGGGCGCGTTCGTGAACGTCACGTTCGAGACGAGATTCGGGTTCTTCTCCTTGAACGCCTCGATGGCCTTCTGCGTGAGCTGCAGGTTGCCCGCGACGTCGACGACATTCAGCGATACGGGAGCCGCGACGGCGGCCGCGGCCGACAGCGTCAGGCCCAGCGCCAGGGCGATCCGGCGGACACGGCGCGCGATCGTGGTGGTGTTCATGTCTCCTCGCTTCGGTCGGTGGATGGGACCGTTCTTTCGGGAAATCATGACGGCGTTATACGATGTCGGTCAACAAAAAACCGACCCGCGCGGGGCGGGAATTTCCCTAACAAAAACCTTCCGTTTGTTGAGGATTTGCTGATTGGTCGATGCGACGGATAGGTCGCATGTTAGGACGTCGTATATCAACGGACGCTGAACCGAAATCGGTTCCGACGGACGCGCCGGCGTGAAATCGTGCGCGGCGCGTTGCAGACACCGCTCAGGCCGCACGGAGTGCGATCACCTCCCCGATCAGCCGCTCCGCATCCCGCCACTCGCCGTACCCGGACGCCGGGTTCAGGTGTCCGACTTCGCCGAGATCGACGAGCCGGCTGCCCCATCCCGCCGCCAGCGCCTGCGTTCGTTCGAATCGCGCGAGCGGATCGTTGCGGCTCGCGGCCACGATGCTCGGAAACGGCAGCGGCCGGGTCGGCACCGGCGTCCAGCCGTGCGCGTCGAGCGCATCCGGTGTCGGATAGCCTGCGGGCATCGGCGTATCGAGATCGGCCGGCGCGGCGAGCAGCGCGCCATCGATGGCACGCGTGGCCTGCAATGCCCAATGCACGGCGATCATGACACCCGCGCTGTGCGCGACGAGGATCACGGGGCCGTCGATCGCGGCCAAAGCCGCATCGAGCGCCGCGACGCGCGCGGCGCGGCTCAGCTTGTCGGCTTCGAGCGGCGCGACGGCGCGAGCGTTCGGCAGGCGCCGTTGCAGATGCGTCTGCCAATGATCTTCGACGTGATCGCGCAAGCCGGGCACGATCAGGATGGTGGGCGCGGTCGCCAGGGTCATGCTGCCTCCGGGAGGGTTCGGTTCAGGAAAGGTGTGACGCGCGCCGTTCGCGTTCGACGCGCGCGATATCGGCCGCGTAGCTCGCGCGTCCGATCGCGAACAGCACGGCGGCCGCGAGCGGCACGGCGGGAATCCATTGCAATGCGCCGACGAGGCCGGTGCGATCGGCGACCCACCCCGTCAGCAGCGGGCCCGGCGCCATGCCGAGCAGGTTGTTGGCGAGCGTGAGCGTTGCGAACGCCGATGCGTGGATCGCGGCCGGCGTGAGGTTCGCGACCATCGCGCCCGATGCGCCCGACGCACCAGCGCCGACCAGCATGCCCGCGCAGATCAGTGCGAGTTGCAGTGGCCCGGGCGGCAGCCGGAACGCGACCGCGAGGCACACTCCCGTCAGCACGCAATACGCGATCGCGGTCAGCCACTTGCGCTTGCCTTCGGTCTTGCCGACGCGGTCGGTGACGATCCCGCAGCCGACCATCCCGACGCCCGACAGCAGCACGAAGCCGGCCGCAAGCACGGCGGCGCGGTCCGGCGCCATCGCGTAATAGCGGTTCAGGTAGCTCGGCAACCAGGCGAACAGCGCGCCGGGCACGAACAGGTGCAGCCCGCTGCCGACGTACGCGCAGATCACCGAACGGGATGCGAACAACCCCGACATCAGCGCGCGCATGCTGCCGCGCAGGTCGCGCGGCGCGCTGGCGTCACGCCTGCACGGTTCGATGCGATAAGCGGCGAGCCGCCGTTCGGTCACGACGCAGCGATACGCGACGAGCAGCACGATGCCGAGCGCCGCCATCACGCCGAACGACCAGCGCCAGCCGAGATGCGCGCCGACGAGGCCGCCGAGCGCCATCCCGAACACGGAGCCGAACGCGCCGCCGGCCATGAACGCGCCGGTCAGCGTCGCGCGCAGGCGCGCCGGAAAGATGCTGAGGATCAGCGCGACGCCGACGCTGCCGTACGCGGCTTCGCCGAGGCCGACGAGCCCGCGCGCCACGAGCATTTCGGCGTAGTTGGTCGACAGCGCGCATCCGAGCGTCGCGACGCTCCACAGCGCGGCCATCAGCACGATGCTGCGTACGCGGCCGAAGCGGTCGGCGAGCACCGACAGCGGAAACGTCAACAGCCCGACGAGCAGCGCGACGACGCCGGACAGCGAACCGAGCTGCGTGTCCGACAGTCCCCACGCGTGCTTCAGCAGCGGAAACACGGCATTGAGCACCTGCCGCGACATGTAGTCCGACAGCAGCAGACCGACGGTCAGCCCGAACACGAGCCAGGCATAGGCCGGCGCGCGCCGCCCGGTGGCCGCCACGTCCTGCAGCGACGGCTCGACGTGATGAATCAGCATGCGTGTCTCCTCCGGCACCGGTGCGGCAATGCGCCGGCGCGGCTTGCGCGGCCCCGCTCCGTTCGTCGGAGCTTGCCTCGCGCACCGCGCGAGGGTGGGTGCCGCGCCACATCGATCGGCGGGCGGCGCTGGCGCGCCACCCGGATGCGCGGTGCGTCAGGCCGCGCGCAGCGGCACGTTCACCTGGCCCGGCCGGCGGTTCGGCGTCATCCCGAGCTGCGCGAGCGTCTCGTCGACGCCGTCGTACTGCACGCCGATCCGGTAGATCGCCTTCGCCTCCTTGCCGGTCGCGATGTCGCGGCCGAGTTCGCGCGCGATCCGCACGCACTGCTCGACCTGCTGCACCGACGTCATCCGGTTGCCCTTCTGGTCGATGATCGTGTCCTCGATCCCGCAGCGCGGATGCAGCCCCAGCGCCATCGCGACCGTGTTGATCGGCAGCACGTTCTTCATCAGCGATTCGAGCGTGATGCACGCGCCGTCCGGGCAGCGCCGCACGAATTCCATGAAGTTGTACGGGTTCGGGCCGTCGAAACCGCCACCGATGCCGACCCACGTGACGTTCAGCGGGCCGCGATAGACGCCGCGGCGGATGATCCGTTCGAGCGTTTCCAGCGCGTGCATGCCGGTGAGCTGGAAATGCGGCTGGATGCCGGCCGCCTGCAGCCGGCGCAGGTGCTCGTCGACCCAGCCGGGGCCGGCCGGCACGGTCATCTCGCGGTACGCGTCCCACAACGCGGCTTCGTTCAGCGACGTGCCGGCGATGTCCTTGCGGTTCATCAGCTCGGTGATGTTCATCTGCACGGTGTTGATCGCGACCGTCACCTGGTCGGGCTTCGGCGTCAGCTCGGCAAGCATGTGGCGCGTGTCGTCGGACAGCCATTTCGCTTCCGCGCCGTCGCCTTCCGGCGCGAACGAGATCGAGCCGCCGACCTGCAGGATCATGTCGGGCACCGCCTCGCGCAGCCGGCCGAGCAGCTCGTTGAATTTCGACAGCCGCTTGCTGCCCTTGCCGTCGAGCTCGCGCACATGCAGGTGTAGCACGGTCGCGCCCGCGTTGTAGCAGTCGACGGCCTTCTGCACGTGCTCGTCCATCGTCACCGGAATGTCTTCCGGAAAGTCCGCGGGCATCCATTCGGGGCCGTACGGCGCGACCGTGATGACTACCTTGTCCTGGTTTTCCGGGTGCAGCGAATCGTCGAGAAATTGCATGTCGTCCTCCAGATGGAATCGTTGTGTTCGGGGTGTACGGGCGTGCGTATCCCGTCGCGCCGGGCGGGCGGCCCGGCGCGTTGTTGCGTCGTTGCGGATCGGTTACGGTGCGGGCGCGCTCAGAACGGCACGTCGCCGACGATGCCCGCGCGCTCCATCCTGCGCACGCACGGTGGGTAGTCCATCACCGCGTAATGCTGCGTGCTGCGGTTGTCCCAGATCGCGACGCTGTTCTTCTTCCAGCGCCAGCGCACCTGGTATTCGGGGATATAGGCCTGGCTGATCAGGTACTGCAGCAGCTGGCCAGCGCCGGGATTCGCGTCCTGCCCGACACGCACGCGAGCGGGTGTGTGGAAGTTCGTGAAGTGCGTCGTGAACGCGTTCACGTACAGCACCTTCTCGCCGGTTTCGGGATGCGTGCGTACGACCGGATGCTCGGCGTCCGGGTACTGCGCCTTCAGCGCGAGGCGCTTGTCGATCGGCATCGCCGCGCCGAAGCTCGCCTCGATGCTGTGGCGCGCGCGCAAGTCGTCGATCTGCTGCTTCACGTACTCCGGCAGGCGTTCGTACGCGAGCACCATGTTCGCCCACATCGTGTCGCCGCCAACCGGCGGACCCTCGACGCAACGCAGCACGCAGCCGAGCGGCGGCGCCACGCGCCAGCTCGCATCGCTGTGCCACGCATTCTCGTAGCGGTCGTTCGGCTGGTCGGGCGACTTGTAGATCCGCACGAGCCCCGGGTGCTCGGGATCGCTGCCGGCGACCGGATGATCCTCGAGCTCGCCGAAACGCCGCGCGAACGCGACGTGCTCGGCGCGCGTGATGTCCTGGTCGCGCAGGAACAGCACGCGATGACGCAGCAGCTGCGCGCGGATCTCGGCGAACAGGCCGTCGTCGTGCACGGCGTCGGCGAGGCTCACGTCCAGCAGTTCCGCGCCGATCGCGCAGGTCAGGGGTTCGACTCGCATGCGCGTCTCCTCAGACGATGAACACCGACGAACCGGTCGTCTTGCGTGATTCGAGATCGCGATGCGCCTGCGCGGCGTCCTGCAGCGCATAGCGCTGATTGATCTCGATCTTGATGCGGCCGGCCGCGACGTGCGCGAACAGTTCGCCGGCCAGGTCGTTCTTCTCGGCCGGATCGGCAATGTAGTCGGCCAGCGCCGGGCGCGTCAGGTACAGCGAGCCCTTCATCGCGAGGCGCTGCGGGTCGAACGGCGGGATCGGGCCCGACGCGGTGCCGACGCAGACCATCAGCCCGCGCCGCTTCAGCGAATCGAGCGAGCCTTCGAAGGTGTCGCGGCCGACGCTGTCGAACACGACGTCGACGCCGAGGCCGTCCGTCAGTTCGCGCACGCGTTTCGCGACGTCTTCGCGGCTGTAGTCGATCGTGTGGTCGCAGCCGTGTGCGCGGGCGACCGCGGCCTTGTGTTCGCTCGACACGGTGCCGATCACCGTGAGCCCGAGCAGCTTTGCCCATTGCGACACGATCAGCCCGACGCCGCCCGCGGCCGCATGCAGCAGGATCGTGTCGCCCGGCGCGAACGCGTGGATGCGGCGCAGCAGGTAGGCCGACGTCAGCCCGCGCATCGTCATCGCAGCGGCCGTTTCGCATGCGATGCCGGCGGGCAGCTTCACGAGGGGCGCGGCCGGAATCAGCCGTTCGGTGCTGTACGCGCCGAGCGTGTTGAGGAAACCCGTGTAGGTCACGCGATCGCCGACGGCGACGTTCGTCACGCCGGGGCCGACGGCCTCGACAACACCGGCCGCCTCGACGCCGATGCCCGCCGGCAGCGGAACCGGGTACAGGCCGCTGCGGAAATACGTGTCGGCGAAATTCAGGCCGACGGCCTCGTGCCGCAGGCGAACCTGCCCGGCGCCCGGCTCGCCGACTTCGACCGCTTCCCAGCGCAGCACGTCGGGGCCGCCGGTTTCGTGGAATCGCACTGCATGTGCCATCTTGTTCTCCGTAAGTATTCAGTCGGATGCGCGTCACGCATCGTCGGGTTCGTCCGCGCCCGGCGTCGTCGCGGCTGCGCCGCTCGCCGGGGGCGTGTCCAGTTCGTTCCAGTCGGCGTCGCCCAGGTAGCGCCGCGCGGCCGGGAAAATCACGCCTTCCATGCGGCCCATCTGCTCGAACGCGCCGCGCGCGTAGTCGGCGAGCGCGGCATCGAACGCGGCCGACGGCAACCCGTCGGCGGCGAGCCGCGCCAGCGCGTCGAGTGCGTGCGCATCGCGGCGCCGCTGGCGGTTGAGCTCGTCGAGTTCGGCCGCGGTGCTCTCCGCCCGCATGCGCAATGCAGCGAACAGTCGTGCTTCGGCGGACGCGCCGAAGCGCGCGTTCTGCAGCGCCGCGAGCGATGCCAGCGCCGCCAGCGGGCCGTGCGCGTCGGCGGTCGGCCGCCTGGCCACGTCCGGGTCCTCGCTCGCCATCGTCAGTGCTTGCAGTCGCTCGCCGAGCGCGCGATGCGCCGCGAGACAGCGGGCCATCACGCGTGCCTCGGCCGGCGCACGCCGCGCCGGGCACACGAGCACCGGTACGCCGCTCGTCGCGAGCAGCACCCGCCGTTGTGCGGCTGCGGCGGCGCCGCAATCATGCGGCAGCGCCGCGACGCCGATCAGGTCGCAGCCGAGCTCGCCGGCGAGCGTGGCGGGTGAGGTGTCGCCGGCCGCCGCGATCGCATGGGACAGGCCCTGCGCCCGTGCGGCGGCTTCCACTTTCGCACCGTGTTCCGGCATCCGCGCTCCGGATAAACGCGAGTCCGGCGCGGCGGCGGACAGCACGAACGTGACCCGCGCACCGACCGCACGCGCCAGTTCGAGCGCATGGCCGATCGCATCGATGCCGCCGGGCACGCCGTCGACCGTCACGAGCAGATGGCGATACATCGTGCCGCTCCGCTTATCCGGCGCTCGGTGCGCTGCGTCGCGCGCCGGTCGATACGATGTTCATGGTCCCTCCTCGTTGCATTCGTCGGTTGCGTTCATCACGCATCGGAACCCATGCTATCGACCGGACGGCGGTGCGGCCCCACTCGTCGCGGGGGGGATTGACGCGCGAACGCGGTTCGGTCGATCCTTCCCCCACGCCCACCCCGGACGCTGGCCCGCACGGCATCGCCGGATTCCCACTCCTGCCCCGATGGCCCACCCACCCGATCGCGCCGACGCGCCCCCCACCGAACTCGTGCTGAAGACGACCGCGCCGCGCGTGCCGGCGCAGTTGCTCGCGCGTGCGCGGCTGAGCCTTGCCGCGCCGGCGTTCGACGCGCGGCCCGTCACGCTCGTGCAGGCGCCGGCCGGCTACGGCAAGACCTCGCTGCTCGCGCAATGGCGCCGCGAATCCCTTGCACTGGGCCGTGCCGTCGTGTGGCTGTCCGCCGACGAGCGCGACGACGCACCGCGCCTGCTGCAGGGGCTCGTGCAGGCGGTGCGCACCGGTTGCGCGCGGCCCGGCTTCGGGCGCCTGATTCCGGACGGTGCCGCCCGCGCGCTGGAGGGGCTGACCGCGTGGCTGGCCGAAGTCGCGCAACTGTCGATCGACGCGCTGCTGATCGTCGACGACGCGGAGCGGCTGCCACCCGCCGGCCTCGACGCGCTGACCTATGTGCTGCACAACGCGCCGCAGAACCTGCGGGTGGTCGTTGCGGCCCGGCGCGGGCTCGATCACGCGGCCGGCGACCTGCTCGCCGGCGGGCAATGCACGCTCGCGGGCCCCGACTGGCTGCGCTTCACGCTCGACGAGACGATCGCGCTGGTCGGCGCGCGCTTTGCGCAGCGGGTCGACGCCGACGCGTGCGCGCGCCTGTTCGAACGCGTCGACGGCTGGCCGCTCGGGCTGCAGCTCGCGATGGCCGCGATGGCACGCTCGGCCGATCCGCGACAGGCCGTCGACGCGCTTGCCGCGCGGATGGACGGCACCCGCGACCGGCTCGTCGAGCTGCTGCTCGCGAATTTGTCGGCCGACGACACCGCGTTCCTCACGCGCACGAGCGTCGCCGACCGCCTGCATCCGTCGCTGTGCGCCGCGCTGCTCGACGACGCAGACGCCCCCGACCGGCTCGCGCGGCTCACGCGCGACACGCCGCTGTTCATCGCGTCGGACGATTCCGACTGGTGCCGGCTGCATCCGCTCGTGCGCGATACGTTGCGCGACCGCCTCGCGGCGAGCCCGGACGCCGAGCGCAGCGCGCTGCACGCACGCGCGGCCGCGTGGCTCGACGCGCACGGGATGACGGAGGAAGCCGCGCGCCACGCGTATGCGGCCGGCCAGTTCGACACGGCATACGCGCTTGCGCAGCGCTGCCTCGAGGACGCGATCAAGCAGGGCCGCATCAACGACGTGCTCGACTGGCTCGCGCTGCTGCCCGACGCGGAACTCGACAAGCGTCCGACGCTGCGGATCGCGGTCGCCTGGGCGCTGGCGCTCGGCGAGCGCCATGTCGAGGCGCAGCGCCAGATCGCGGGCATCCTGGCCGACCCCGGCACGCCGGCCGCGATGCGCTACGAATGCGCGCTGATCCTCAGCGCGGCCGCGTATTACGCCGATGAAATCGATCGCTTCGTCGAACTGTTCGAACCGTGGGCCGACTTCACGCCGCCGGCGGCGACGTGGCTCGCGCAGATGCACGCGAACCGGCTGTCGGCGCGCGCGATCATCGTCGGCGAACCGGCGCAGGCGCGCCGCTTCCAGCAGGCCGCGCCGCGCGGCGAGACGGCGGCCGGGTTCGGCTACGTCGCGCGCTGGGGCGAGCTGATCACGGGCCTGAGCTACCTGCGCGAAGGCCAGATCCGGCTCGCGGACGATGCACTGTCGCCGGCGCTGGCGCGCGCGGAAGCCGATCTCGGGCGCCGCCATCCGCTGACCTGCATGCTCGCGGCGATGTGCGCGGCGATCGCGTACGAGGCCGACCGCGTCGACCAGGCCGCCGCGCTGCTCGCGAACCGGCTCGACGTGCTCGAACACACGGGCACGCCCGATACCGTGCTGCTCGGCTATCGCACCGCCGCGCGCATCGCGCTGCTGCGCGGCGTCGAGCATCGCGCGATCGACCTGCTCGAGGCGCTCGATGCGATGGGTGTCGCGCGCCGGCTGCCGCGCCTGTCGGTCGCGAGTCTCGCCGAGCAGGTGCGCATTCACGCGGCGCGCTATCGCGAGGCGACCTGCCATGCGCTCGTTGAACGGATCGACGCGATCGCCGCGGCCGAGTTTCCGTCGCACGGGCCGCTGTGGCGGCGCCCCGTCGTGCTGCTGCAGGCGACGGCGCACGCGGGCGCCGCGCTGGCCGCGCGCCGCTGGGACGATGCGTGCGCGGCGCTCGACGAAGCCGCCGTGCTGGCGCGCGAGATGAGCATGGGACGCGAGCGCATCGAGATCATGGCGCTCAGCGCGTTCGCGCTCGACCAGTCCGGGCACGGCGGCCGGGCGCTGCTCGACGAGGCGATGAACCTCGCGGACATGTTCGGCCTCATGCGCACGCTCGCCGACTTGCATCCGGCCGTCGCCGACTGGGCGCGCCGCATCGGCGACGAGGCGCCCGCCGGCGACGGGCCCGTGCGGCCCGCGCAGCCGCAGCCGCGCATCGTGCCGCCCGCGCCGCGCGGCCCGGCAAGCCCGCGCGCGGTGCCGAGCGTCGTGCTGACGCCCAAGGAGCGCGCGATTCTCGAACTGCTCGCGCGCAACCTCTCGAACAAGGAGATCGCGGTGGCGCTCGCCGTCGGCGAGGAAACCGTGAAGTGGCACCTGAAGAACCTGTTCGGCAAGCTCGACGCCAGCTCGCGCAAGCACGCGGTGCGCCGCGCGCTGGTGCTCGGATTGCTCGAAAGCGCGCCTTGAACGCCGCCTGACCACCTCTGTAGCGGCCTGGCCCTGCCGTTGACAGCAGCCTCGCTGCCGGCCGCCCTTCGATTCTCCGCAACCCTGCCCCCCGCGCATGGGGGGGAGCGGCCGCGCGCCGTTGCGTAACCTTTCCGCACGGCTCGCGCCGGCGTCGCATCATGCGCCTTCCCGCCTGCCTCGATGCTTCCCCCGCTTCACCCGCCCGGGCTCGATCCCGTGCGGTCCATTACGATCCTGGAGACTTCGATGAAGACGAAACTGGCCGCGCTCGCGGCGCTTGCCGGCTGTTCGGCGCTCGCGCATGCGCAATCCTCCGTCACGCTGTACGGCGTGGTCGACACGGGCCTGCTGTACCAGAGCACGTCGGCCGCGTCGTTCAGCCCGAATGCGCCGAACACCGGCAAGGTGTTCCGCATGAAGGACGGCGGCATCTATTCGAGCTTCTGGGGCATCAAGGGCAGCGAGGACCTGGGCGGCGGCTACAAGGTCAACTTCAAGCTGCAGGGTTCGTTCGACAGCGGCACCGGCAGGATGCAGCTGAGCGACACGCCGGGCGCCACCGCGATCTTCAACCAGATTGCGTCGCTCGGCGTGTCGGGGCCGTTCGGCACATTCACGGCCGGCCGCCAGATCGTGCCGATGATCTACGCGATGGCCGACACCGACGTGCGCAACGCGCAGTTCTTCGGCAGCGTGCTGACCGCGTGGCTCGGCCTGAACACCGCGGCCGGCTGGCCCGGGACGAGCACCAACGGCGCGATCGGCGCGCTGTACGACAGCAACGCGCTCGTCTATCAGTCGCCGACGTTCGCGGGCGCGTCGATCGCGCTCGAATACGCGCCCGGCGGCGTCGCCGGGCAGTTCCAGGGCGGCACGCGCGAGTCGGTCGTGCTGCGGTATTCGAACGACGGGCTCAATGCGTCGGCCGTGTACTACAACGGCCACGACACGAATCCGGCGCCGGGTGTCGCGCCGACCGGCGTCGACAACAACCGCTTCGTCTACGTCGGCGCGAGATACACGATCCGCGATTTCTCGGTGTCGGCGTCGTACGGCAACGGCCGGAATCCGTCGCATGCGGACAAGGTGAACCTCGACATGCTGTCGGCCGGCGTCGGCTATCGCTTCACGCCCGCGCTGCAGGTCGCCTCGGCCGTGTACTACCTGAAGGACCGCAACCGCGCCGAGAACCGGTCGACGGCTGTCGTGCTCACGGCCGACTACAGCCTGTCGAAGCGGACGATGGTGTATGCGCAGGTCGGCCACGTGAACAACCGCGGCACGATGGACCAGATGCTCGCGTACGGGCAGCCGGTCGCTCCCGGCGTCGGCACGACCGCCGCGATGCTCGGGCTGCGGCACAACTTCTGACGACGCGGCGACGCAGCGACGCGATGCGCGTGCGGCGGCGCCCGGGCACGGCTCGCGGCCGCCGTCTGCAGCGATCGCGGGGATCGGCTACAGTGGGCGTTTTCGGCGCGCCCCGCCCGCCTGTCGAAGTGCTCGTCCCGTTGCTGCCGCGGTGGCACGGGCGGTAAGCGATGCGCGGCAGGACGGCGGAGCGCGGATCCTCCACATTGACGAGCGAATCTCCATGCCCGATCTGTCAGCCTTCCCGATCACGAAGAAATGGCCTGCCCAGCATCCCGACCGTCTGCAGCTGTATTCGCTGCCGACGCCGAACGGCGTCAAGGTGTCGATCATGCTCGAGGAAACCGGCCTGCCGTACGAGCCGCACCTCGTGCGCTTCGACACCGACGACCAGCTGTCGCCCGAATTCCTGTCGCTGAACCCGAACAACAAGATCCCGGCGATCATCGATCCGAACGGCCCCGACGGCCGGCCGCTGCCGCTGTTCGAATCCGGCGCGATCCTGATCTATCTCGCGGACAAGACGGGCCAGTTGATCCCGAAGGATCCCGCGGGCCGGTACGAGACGATCCAGTGGGTGATGTTCCAGATGGGCGGCATCGGCCCGATGTTCGGGCAGGTCGGCTTCTTCCACAAGTTCGCGGGCCGCGATTACGAAGACAAGCGTCCGCGCGACCGCTACGTCGCCGAATCGAAGCGTCTGCTCGCCGTGCTCGACGCGCATCTCGCGAACCGCAAGTGGGTGATGGGCGACACGTACACGATCGCCGACATCGCGATCTTCCCGTGGGTGCGTAACCTCGTCGGCTTCTACGAAGCGGGCGACCTGGTCGGCTTCGCCGAATTCAAGCATGTCGCGCGGGCGCTCGACGCGTTCGTCGCGCGTCCGGCCGTCGCGCGCGGGCTCAACATCCCGGCACGCGGCTGAGCCGCGCAGCGGGCGCACCCTGCGGCCGCGCTCTGCGTGGCCCGCCGCATCGCGCGGCGGGCAATTCTTCCGCTTCCTTTCGGTGTTTTCGTTTTCCGCCTGCTGCGTTCATTCGACGTGACGATTCGGCGGCGCTATTTTTCGGCCGACGCCGACGCCGCTTCCCCCAATCCCGCCAGCAGCTTTTCCAGCAACGCCGAAAGTTGCGCCTGCTCGGCCTCCGACAGCGCGGCCAGCATCGCGCGCTGATTGTCGACGTGCGCGGCCACCGCATCGTCGATCAGCGCGCGGCCGGCGTCGGTCAGCGCGACGAGCGTGCCGCGACCGTCGGCCGGGTTCGGCCGGCGCTCGACCCAACCGGCCTTCTGCAGCCGGTCGATGCGCGCGGTCATCCCGCCCGACGACATCATCAGCGCGTCGTACAGCGCGGTCGGCGTCAGCGCGAACGGCGCGCCGCTGCGCCGCAGCGTCGCCAGCACGTCGAATTCGCCCGGCTGCATCCCGTAGCGCGCGAACAACGGATTGAGGCCGTCGCGTGCGACCACCAGCGCGGCCTCCTGCAGCCGTCCCATCACGAGCATCGACGACGCATCCAGATCCGGACGCTCGATGCGCCATTGCGCGAGCGCATGCGCGGCTCGATCCATTAACCCTCCTCGGTTCACCAGTTATCTTGACGTCGAGATAAATCCGCATTTATCTTGATATCGAGATACTTTACATGAAAACGCGCGGCCCTCTGACGGAGGTGTCGTGCACCGATAATGAGGGCCGCTCCATGAATCGCTTCACTTCCCCCGGATGGCGGCTTGCCGCGATCGTGCTGGTCGGACTGAACCTGCGGCCGGCGCTGGCCGCGATCGGTCCGCTGCTCGACATGATCCAGCGCGCGACCGGCATCGGCGACGGCGCGGCGAGCCTGCTGACCACGATCCCGATCCTGCTGATGGGGCTGGGCGCGCTGAGCGCGCGCCGGCTGCAGCGCGTGACGGGGATCACGGGCGGCGTCTGGCTGGGCGTCGCGCTGATCGGCTTCGCGTGCGCGTCGCGAATCGGCGCGCAGCACGCGTGGCTGCTGCTCGCGAGTGCATGCTGCGCGGGCCTCGGAATCGCGATGGTGCAGGCGTTGCTGCCGGGATTCGTGAAGGCGCATTTCGCGACGCGGATCGGCGGCGCGATGGGCGTCTATTCGACGTCGATCATGGGCGGCGCGGTGCTCGCGAGCGTCGTCGCGCCGTTGGCCGCGGCCCGCTGGGGCTGGCTGGTCGCGCTCGCGGGCTGGGCGCTGCCGGCCGCGGTCGCAGCGCTCGCGTGGCCGCTGGCCAGCCGTGGCGGCGATGCGCTGGTGTCCGGGCCGACGTCGGGGGCGATGGTGCAGGCGCGGCCGTCGCGCTCGCCGCGCGCGTGGCGGCTCGCGATGTTCTTCGGGATCGCGACGGGCGCCTATACCCTCGTGCTGGCATGGCTGCCGCCATACTACATGCGGCTCGGCTGGTCGCCGACCGCGGCCGGCAGCCTGCTCGGCGGCGTAACGCTCGCCGAAGTCGTCGCGGGGCTGGCGATCTCGGCGACGATCGACCGCCTGCCCGATCGCCGGCCCGCGCTGCACGCGGCGATCGCGTCGCTGTTCGCGGGGTTGCTGGTGATGCTGGCCGCGCCGGAGGCACTTGCGTTGCCGGCTGCGCTGCTGATGGGGGCCGGTATCGGCGCGCTGTTTCCGTTGTCGCTGATCGTCACGGTCGATCATGCGGCGACCCCGGCCGATGCGGCGACGTTGACGGGGTTCGTGCAGGGCGTCGGCTATCTGATCGCTGGGCTGTTTCCGTTCGCGGCGGGCATCGTGCGCCAGCATCTCGCGGATCTGTCGCCCGCGTGGCTCGCGATGGCTTGCCTGTGCGTCGTGCTGTTCGCGCTGGCGGCGGGGTTTGCGCCGCAGTTTGCGCGGCGTGTTGCGCGGGCTTAGCGCAGACTTAGCGCCGGTCGGACGCTGCGCGTGAAGGCGTTGACCCGGATCGTGGCCTTCGCGCGGTTGCCCGTTGTTGCTCAGTCACGCCGGATTGCACGGTTGGCGCCGTTCGACCGAGGGCGTTGATCAGCGGACCGGCTCGCGAGAAAACCCGTCGTCGCGATGCCGCGAAATGCGAAGTGCCTTGCGTTCCGTGCACGCGCAATCAGCTGCCGCTCGCATACAGCGTCGAATCCGCAAACTCTTCCGCATCGAGCACGCGCCCGATCAGGATCAGCGCGGTGCGCTCGATCCGCGTGCCCTGCACCTTGCCGACGATGTCGGCCAGCGTGCCGGTCACGCGTTCCTCGTCGGGCCAGCTCGCACGGTAGATCACCGCGACCGGGCACGCGGGCCCGTAATGCGGCAGCACTTCGTCGACGATCCGCGCGAGATGCCGCACGCCGAGATGGATCGCGAGCGTCGCGCGATGCGCGGCGAGCGCGCCGAGCGCTTCGCCTTCCGGCATCGTCGTCTTGCCCGCGAAGCGCGTGAGGATGACCGTCTGCGCGACACCGGGCAGCGTCAGCTCGACGCCGAGCGTCGCCGCGCACGCGGCCGTGGCCGTCACGCCGGGCACGATTTCATACGGAATCCCGAGCGCTTTCAGCCGGCGGATCTGTTCCCCGATCGCGCCGTACAGCGACGGATCGCCTGAATGCACGCGCGCGACGTCCTGGCCTTTCGCGTGCGCATCGGCGAGCAGCGCGACGATCGCATCGAGGTCGAGCTCGGCCGTATTGACGACCTGCTCCGCGCGATGGCCGTCGAGCACGGCCGGCGGCACGAGCGAGCCTGCGTAGAGAATCACCGGGCACGTGCGCACGAGACGCTGGCCCTTCACCGTGATCAGCTCCGGGTCGCCGGGGCCCGCGCCGATGAAATACACCGTCATCGAAAAATCTCCATCAATTCATGGGGCAGCCGGTCGCGCGGCATCACGCGCGCGCGGCAGGGTCGAGCGCATCGAGCAGCGCGGCGGCCGAGTCGAACACGCGATCGGCGTCGGGCAGCGTCGGCCGGCGCAGCATCACGACCGGAAGCCTGCGTTCACGCGCGACGTCGAGCTTGGCCTCGGTCGCGGCGCCGCCGCTGTTCTTGCTGACGACGACGTCGATGCCCGCGAGCGCGAACAGCGCGCGCTCGCCGTCGAGCGTGAACGGCCCGCGCGCGGCGAGGACCTGCGCGCGCGCGTTGCCGGGATGCGCATCGAGGCAGCGCACCAGCCAGAACTGGTGCGGCGGAATCTCGTCGAGATGCGCGAGCGGTTCGCGGCCGAGCGTGAACAGCGGCCGCCGGAATGGCGCGAGCGCGGCCTCGATGCCGGCCCAGTCGTCGACCATCCTCCAGTCGTCGCCGGGTTGCGGCGCCCACGGCGCGCGTCGCAGCGCCCACAGCGGCACGCCCGCGTCGCGCGCGGCGGCCGCCGCATTCGCGCTGATTCGCGCGGCATACGGATGCGTCGCGTCGATCACGAGGCCGATGCCGGCGCCATGCAGGTACGCGGCGAGCCCAGCCGCTCCGCCGAAGCCGCCGACGCGCACCTCGCAGCGCAAGTCGTCGGGCACCTTGCCGAGGCCCGCGAGGCTGTAGACGTGCCGCGGACCGAGCGCGCGTGCGATCTTCAGCGCGTCGCCCGTGCCGCCGAGCAGCAGGATGCGCGCGCTCATCGTGCGGTCCCGACGAAGCGGCCCTGCCGGTCGATCGCGAACATCTCGACCGAGACCGACGGCGGCACGATGTCGCGCGCGACCCGCAGCGCATGCGCGCAGACGATGTCGCCGAGCGGCACGCCGTCGGCCTGCGCGAGCTTCAGCGCTTCCTGGCTGGTGTTCGCCGCGCGCATCGCGGCCTGCAGCGCTGCGTTCGCGCCCGCCTCGGCCGCCCACTGCGCAAGCAGTGGCAGGTCGATGCTCGAATGGCGGCTGTGCAGGTCGAGATGGCCTGCCGCAAGCTTGCTGAGCTTGCCGAACCCGCCGCACATCGACAGGCGGGCGACCGGCGCGCGGCGCAGGTGCTTGAGCACCGCGCCGGCGAAATCGCCCATTTCGATCAGCGCCATGTCGGGCAGGCCGTAGTGCGCGCGCATCGCATCCTCGCTCGCGTTGCCGGTGCACGCGGCGATGTGCGCGATCCCGTTCGCGCGCGCGACGTCGATGCCCTGGTGGATCGACGCGATGTACGCCGAGCACGAGAACGGCCGCACGATGCCGGTCGTGCCGAGGATCGACAATCCGCCGACGATGCCCAGACGCGGGTTCATCGTCTTCAGCGCGAGCGCCTCGCCGCCCTCGACGCCGATCGTCACGTCGAAGCCGCCTGCGTAGGCGAATTCGGCCGCGAGCGCGTCGAGGTGCGTGGTCATCATCTGGCGCGGCACGGGATTGATCGCCGGTTCGCCGACCGGCAGCGTGAGTCCGGCGCGCGTGACGGTGCCGACACCCGGCCCCGCGTGAAAGCGCACGCCGGGCACCGCCGCGAGCGCGACGCGCGCGAAGACCAGCGCACCGTGCGTGACGTCCGGATCGTCGCCGGCATCCTTGATCGTACCGGCTTCCGCGCCGTCGGCAGTCGTCCTGCAGAACGCAAGCCGCATCATCACGTGCTGCCCCTTCGGCAGCACGATCTCGACGGCGTCGATCGCGCCCCCCGCGAGCAGCAGGCGCGCGGCCGCGAGCGACGTCGCGGTCGCGCAACTGCCGGTCGTATAGCCGAAGCGCAGCGGCGCCGGTTGTTCGGGGGTTTCGTCGCGCATCACGTGGGGTCCGCGAGATCCGTTGCCGTGGAATCGGGTTTGCGCACGTCGTACAGCGTGACGGGCAACGGCTGCCGCCACGTGTCGAAGCGGCCGAGTGGTTCGGCGTGCGCGAGCGACACGCGCGTGAGCGTGCCGCCGTGAATATCGCGCCACGCGGCGAGCGCCAGTTCGCCCTGCAGCGTGACTGCGTTCGCGACGAGCCGGCCGCCGGGCTTCAGCGCCGACCAGCACGCGGCGAGCACGCCGGGCGCGGTCGCGCCACCGCCGATGAAGATCGCGTCGGGCGTCGCAAGCCCGGCAAGCGCTGCGGGCGCGCGCCCCGCGACGAGTTGCAGGCCCGGCACGCCGAGCGCGTCGCGATTGTGTTCGATGAAGCGCTGCCGCTCCGCATGCGACTCGATCGCGATCGACTGGCACGACGGATGCGCGCGCATCCACTCGATGCCGATCGAGCCGCTACCCGCGCCGACGTCCCACAGCAGTTCGCCGGGTGCGGGCGCGAGGCGTCCGAGCGTCAGCGCGCGCATGTCGCGCTTGGTGAGCTGGCCGTCGTGGCGGTACGCGTCGTCGGGCAGGCCTGGCGTGAGTGCTCGGCGCGGCGCATCGGGGCCGGCCTGGCAGTCGAGCGCGACGAGATTGAGCGCGGCGGTTTCGTCGATGTTCCAGTCTTGCGCGAGACCGTCGATGCGCCGTTCGAGCGGCCCGCCGAGGTGTTCGAACACGCTGATGCGCGTCGGACCGAAGCCGCGCGCGGCGAGTTCGGCCGCGACCGTGGCCGGCGTGCGGCCGTCGGCGCTCAGCACGAACAGGCGCCGGCCCGGCAGCAGGTGGCGCGCGAGCGTCGCGAGCGGCCGGCCGACGAGCGACACCGCGCCGACGTCCTGCAACGCCCAGCCGAGCCGCGCGGCCGCCAGCGACAGCGATGACGGTGCGGGCAGCACGCGCCATTCGTCGGGAGATAGTTCGCGCGCGAGTGTCGCGCCGACGCCGAACAGCATCGGGTCGCCGCTCGCCAGCACGCAGACGGGCGAACCGCGCCGCGCGAGCAGGCCCGACAGGTCGAACGGCGACGGCCACGCGGTGCGTTCGGCCCGCAGCCGCGCGGGCAGCATGTCGAGGTGCCGCTTCGCGCCGACGACCTGCGTCGCTTCGAGCAGCGCGCGCCGCGCGCTACGCCCGAGCCCCGCGTAGCCGTCGTCGCCGATGCCCACTACCGTCAGCCACGCCGTCATGCACCCTTCCCCATCGTCCGGTTCCATCGAGTCGCCGCACGGCGGCCGTAATGGCGCCGGTGCGGCTGTCCGCATTGCGAAAGTCGGCATGGTACCGTGTTCCACCGCGCGTTTCATCTGCGGGGCCGCCGACGCCGGGCCGCATTTCGCTTCGGCCACGAAGCCCGCTCGGCGGTCGCGAAGCGCCGGTGAAATCGGGTATCCTACGGCCGTTCGTTCGCCGGTGCCCTTCGGGGCCGAAGAGGGAACACAGGGCGCGCACCGCGCCGCTGTGGCTGCCCCCGCAACTGTAGACAGCGAGCCGATCTCCCCCCTCATGCCACTGGTTTCACCGGGAAGGCCGGGAGCCGGCGCCGACCTGTCAGCCAGGAGACCTGCCGGCATGAAAGTGCGTGCGTGCCAGTCGGCGTCGGGCGGGGTGTACCGATACGTTGGCCGCGGCGTGACACTGCCCCGGTATCCCGTTGAGTTCCGCCCCCGATTCCATTCCTGCGTCGCCCGCCGTGCGCCCGTCGGCCTGCCCGGGGCTCGTGCGCGTCGTCGCGGCCGCCGACGGCGGGCTGTGCCGGATCAAGTTGCCGGGCGGCCGGCTCGACGCGCGGCAGGCGCGTGCGATCGCCGCCGCCGCGCGCGCCTGCGGCTCCGGCGCGATCGACGCGACCAATCGCGCGAATCTCCAGTTGCGCGGCATCCGCGACGGCGCGGCCGATACGCTGGCCGACGCATTGCTCGATGCGGGCCTGGGCCCGCGCGCGAGCGCCGCCGATGCCGCCGACGACCGGGCCGCGCTCGCCGCGCGCGACGACGTCCGCAACCTGATGCTCAGCCCGCTCGCGGGGCGCGATCCCGACGCACTGCTCGACAGCCGCGCTCTCGCGCTGCCGTTGCTCGACATGCTGACGCACGAGCCGCGCCGCGGCGAGGTGTCGCCGAAATTCTCGATCCAGCTCGACGGCGGCGAATCGGTCGCGGCGCTCGATCATCCGCACGACATCTGGCTCGCCGCGTGGCGTCGAGGCGACGGTGCGGTCCGCATCGCCGCGGGCCTGGCAGGCTGCCCGCCGGTCGCGCCGGGTGATCCGTCCGCTTCGTTCGACGTCGCGCCGGACCAGACCGTCGCGCTCGTTCGCGCGCTGCTGCTCGCGTTCCTCGATCTCGCACCGGCCGACGTCACGCGGATGCGTGCTTTGCTCGCGGCCGGCGGCGCATGCGCATTGCGCGCGCGCGCGCAGGATTACGCACCCTTCCCGCTCGAAGCCGATCCGGCACTGGCCGGCTGGCGGCGCAAGCAGGCGGACGCCGCGCTGCGTTTCGGTGCAAGGCCGTCGCGCGATGCGGATCGCTGCAGTGTCGGCGCGCAGTTCGTGCTCGGCCGGTTCGACGCAACACAACTGGAACAGCTTGCGGCACTCGCCGACGCGGAAGGCGACGGCACGCTGTCGATGACCCCGTGGCAAGGCGTGTTCGTGCACGGCGTGCGGCACGAACGCGCGCCAGCCGTGCTCGACGCGCTCGCGTCGATCGGCCTCGTGTGCACGACGTCCGACCCGCTGGCGGCGCTGGTCGCCTGCACCGGCAGCGCGGGCTGCGCGAAGTCGCGCGCCGATACGAAACACGATGCGCTCGCGCTGGCCGCGCGCGTCGGCCATCCGGTCGACGTGCACCTGACCGGCTGCGAGCGCCACTGCGCGCTGCCGCATCCCGCGATGCATACCCTCGTCGCGGTCGCGCCCGGACGCTACGACCTTTACCGGCGCGACGCCGCCGCGGGCCTCGGCGCCCCGCTCGCGCGCCATCTGACGATTGACCAGGCCGCGGACCGACTGACGGGCGCGCGGCACAGCCAGGACACCACCGATGCTTGACTATATTCGCGACGGGCAGGAAATCTACCGCCAGTCGTTCGCGACGATCCGCGCCGAGGCCGACCTGTCGCAGATTCCGCCCGATCTCGAGAAGCTCGCAGTGCGCGTGATCCACGCGTGCGGGATGGTCGACGTGGCCTACGACCTGCGCTTCTCGGCCGGCGCCGGCACGGCGGGCCGCGCGGCGCTCACGGCCGGCGCGCCGATCCTGTGCGACGCGCGCATGGTCGCCGAAGGCATCACGCGCGCGCGGCTGCCGGCCGGCAATCGCGTGATCTGCACGCTCGGCGAACCGGAAGTCCCCGACCTTGCGCGGCATCTCGGCAACACGCGCTCGGCCGCGGCGCTCGAACTGTGGCGCCCGCATCTGGCCGGCAGCGTCGTCGTGATCGGTAATGCGCCGACCGCGCTGTTCCACCTGCTCGACATGATCGACGCCGGTGCGCCGCGCCCCGCGTTGATCCTCGGATTTCCGGTCGGCTTCATCGGCGCCGCCGAATCCAAGGCGGCACTCGACGCCGACAGTCGCGGCGTGCCGTACGTCGCGCTGCTCGGCCGCCGCGGCGGCAGCGCGATGGCCGCAGCCGCCGTCAACGCACTCGCGACGGAGGCAGAATGACGGCCCCGCGCGGACGCCTGTTCGGGGTCGGCGTCGGCCCCGGCGACCCCGAACTGATGACGATCAAGGCGCTGCGCGTGCTGCAGGCCGCGCCGGTGGTCGCGTATTTCGTCGCGAAGGGCAAGAAGGGCAATGCCTACGGGATCGTCGAGGCGCACCTGCTCGATGCGCAGACGCAACTGCCGCTGGTCTATCCGGTGACGACCGAGGCGCTGCCGCCGCCGCTCTGCTACGAGACCGTGATCGCCGATTTCTACGACACCGCCGCCGAGATCGTCGCGTCGCATCTCGACGCCGGGCGCGACGTCGCGGTGATCTGCGAAGGCGATCCGTTCTTCTACGGGTCGTACATGTACCTGCACGATCGCCTCGCGTCGCGCTACGACACCGAAGTGATCCCGGGCGTGTGCGCGATGCTCGGCGGCACGGCCGTGCTCGGCCAGCCGCTCGTCTATCGCAACCAGAGCCTGTCGGTGCTGTCCGGCGTGCTGCCGGCGGACGAATTGCGCGCGCGGCTCGCGCAGGCCGACGCGGCCGTCGTGATGAAGCTCGGCCGCAACTTCGACAAGGTGCGGCGCGTGCTCGACGAACTGGGGCTCGCGAAGCGCGCGCTGTACGTCGAGCGCGCGACGATGGCGGCGCAGCGCATCGTGCCGCTCGACGAAGTCGATCCGATGGCGTCACCGTACTTCTCGCTGCTCGTCGTGCCGGGGGAAAAATGGCAAGGATGACGACTCCGCCCGCAATCGTGATTCTCGGCGCGGGCGCACTCGATACCGCGCGGCGCATCCAGGCGCGTTATCCGGGCGCAGTCGTGCACGGGCTCGCGTCGCGCGTCGAGGCCGACGTGCCGTTCGACGAACTCGGCGCGCACTTGCGCGAGCTTTACGCGCGCGGCCTGCCGATCGTCGCGCTGTGCGCGGCCGGCATCGTGATCCGTTGCGTCGCGCCGGCGCTGGCCGACAAGGGTGTCGAGCCGCCGGTGCTCGCGGTCGCGGAAGACGGTTCCGCCGTCGTGCCGCTGCTCGGCGGGCTGACGGGCGTCAACGTGATCGCGCGCGAAATCGCCGAATGCCTCGGCGTCGCGCCCGCGATCACGACGAGCGGCGAGCTGCGCTTCGGCGCGTGTGTGCTCAACCCGCCCGACGGCTATGCGCTCGCCGATCTCCAGCAAGGCAAGCGTTTCGTGTCCGATTTGCTCGCGGGTGCGGCGACGCGCATCGACGGCGCGGCGCCCTGGCTCGACGACGTCGCGCTGCCGCGTGACGACGCGGCCGCGCATGCGATCCGCGTGACGCCCGAAGCGTGGCGCGGCGCGCGCGACGAACTCGTGATCCATCCGCGCAGCGTGGTGGTCGGCATCGCGGCACGCGGCGTGCAGGCCGATGCGTCGCCATCGCTTGCCGGGCGCATCGACGCGCTGCTCGATACGCACGGACTCGCGCGGCTGGCGCTCGCCGCATTGGTCGCCTCGGCGTCGTTGCTCGGCGATGCGCGCGTCGAAGCGGCGGCACGGACGCTGGGCGTGCCGTTGCGCTTCGCCGATGTCGACGGCGACGAATGCGACGAAGACGCCGATGCCGCTGCCCTGCTGGGTTCGACGTTGCGCGTGACGCACACGCTGCGCGCAACGTCCGACGGCCTCGCGTGCGCGGTCGCGACGCAACCCGTCGATCCCGCGACGCTCGGCCGTGCACGCGGCCGCCTGACGGTGCTCGGCCTCGGCCCGGGCGATGCGGCGTGGCTCACGCCCGCCGCGCGCACCGCGCTCGCGCAAGCCACCGACATCCTCGGCTATACGACCTACGTGACGATGGCCGGCCCGTTCCGCGCGGACCAGCGCGTCCACGGCACGGACAATCGCGAGGAAATGCAGCGCGCGCGCCATGCGTTCGAACTGGCGGCCCAAGGCCGGCGCGTCGCGGTCGTCTCGTCGGGTGACCCGGGTGTGTTCGCGATGGCCGCGGCCGTGCTCGAAGCGCTCGACGAAGCACGCGACCCGCGATGGGCCGCGGTCGAACTGCGCGTCGAACCCGGCGTATCGGCATCGCTCGCGACCGCCGCGCGGGCCGGCGCGCCGCTCGGCCACGATTTCTGCGCGATCTCGCTGTCGGACAACCTGAAGCCGTGGGACGTGATCGAGACGCGCCTGCGGCACGCGGCGCAAGCCGATCTCGTGATGGCGTTCTACAACCCGATCTCGCGTGCACGGCCGTGGCAGCTCGACCGTGCGCTCGATGCGGTGCGCGCGCATCGCGCGGCCGACACGGTCGTCGTGCTCGGTCGCGATATCGGCCGGCCCGGCGCGACGCTCGCGACGACGACGCTCGGCGCGCTGCGCAGCGATCAGGTGGACATGCGCACGATGGTGATCGTCGGCTCGTCGACGACGCGGCGTTTCGCCATCGGCGACGGGCGTGAGTGGGTCTACACGCCGCGCTGGTATCGTTGAGCGTCGCTGCGCAACGCGCGGTTGACCATCCGGCCGAAACCAGGCGGAAAAATCGCCCGCTTCGCGTTTCGATATGCGATCGAATCGGCAAGATCGTTACGTGTCGAGAATCGAATAACGAAAAGAACACCTAAGTATTCACGATTCGGCACGAATCCTCCAAGATGAGCACGCCACCGGCCGGGCATACCCGATCGCCCGCCCGGCGGCGATACGCGGGCCAGCGTATCCCTCTTCCACTTGGAGAACACAATGAACAACAACGTGTTGCCGCGATTCAACCCGCGCGCGCTCGCCGCGGGCTGCCTGCTCGCCATGGCGAGCGTGTCCCACGGCGCCGGCGTCTATGCGCCCTTCGTCGACGTGACGCTCTACCCGACGCCGCTCGTCGACCGGATCGGCGTTCAGCAGGGCATCCAGCAGTTCACGCTCGCGTTCGTGGTCGCGGGCAGCGGCTGCGCGCCATCCTGGGGCGGCGTGCAGCCGATCGGCAACGGCGCGAGCGGCGACCTGCTCGCGTCGCTGTCGGCGTCGATCGCGAGCTATCGCGCGAAAGGCGGCGAGATTGCCGTCTCGTTCGGCGGTGCGAACGGCACACCGCTGATGCAGGCATGCTCGAGCGTCCCCGCGCTGAAGACGGCCTATCAGACCGTGATCGACACCTACGGCCTCACGCATGTCGATTTCGACATCGAGGGCGCATCGCAGCAGGACAGCGCTGCCGTTGCCCGCAACTTCCAGGCCGTCGCGCAACTGCAGTCCGACTACGCGGCGAAAGGCAAGCCGCTGCACGTCACGCTGACGCTGCCGACGATGCCGACCGGGCTCACGCAGGATGGCATGAACGTGGTCGCCGCGGCAATCGCGAACAAGGTTGCGTTCGACGCGGTGAACCTAATGACGATGGACTACGGCCCCGCGAACATCGACATGGGCGCGGCCGCGATCAGCGCCGCGCAAGCGCTCTATACGCAGCTCGATACGGCGTTCAAGTCGGCGGGCCAGCCGAAAACGGGCACGCAACTGTGGCAGATGGTGGGCGTCACGCCGATGATCGGGATGAACGACGTGCAGGGCGAAACCTTCACGCTCGCGAATGCGCAGAGCGTGTTGAATGCAGCGATCGGCAACGGCTACGGTTTCTTCGGCAACTGGTCGGTCGGCCGCGATCAGCCTTGCCCGAACGACGGCGCATATGTGGCGCCGACCTGCTCGGGTATCGCGCAGCAGCCGTACGCGTTCGCATCGATGTTCCGGAAACTCGACGGCAAGTGGGGCACGGGCGTCACGCAGGATCCGAACTACGGCGGCGGCTCGAACGGCGGAACGCCGCAACCCGGCGCACCTTGGTCGGCCGGCCAGGTCTATACGGCAGGCGCGACGGTGACCTACCAGGGAACGACGTACCAGGCGCAATGGTGGACGCAGGGCGACGTGCCCGGCCAGGCAGCGGTATGGAAGCCGGTCGGCGGCGGCACGCCCGTGTGGTCGGCTACGACCGCGTACCAGGGCGGCACGTGCGTCACGTACCAGGGCGCGAAATACTGCGCGAAATGGTGGACGCAGGGCGACAACCCGAGCGCGGGCGGCGTGTGGGTGAAGTCATGACGCCGCGGCGCACTACCGGCGCGTGACGCGCCACGGCCGTTCCCGGATGCCGCCCGGCATCGCGGCGAACGGCCGCCGAAACCGCCTGCGCCCTGCTTCGCGTTTTTTGCTAGCCCCGCCCCTGCTCGGCCAGCAGCCGCGCCTTTGCGTCGACCAGCAGCGCCGCATGCATGTCGCGATGCTGGCGGATCCGCTCGGTCGGCCCGACGACCGACAGCCCGTACCAGTCGCCGTCGAGCGTCAGCGCGACCGCGATCGCCGACAGCTCGGGCGCGCTCTCGCCGAGGTTCTCGGCCCAGCCGAGTTCGCGAAACCGCGCGGTCTGCGCGACGAGCGCCGGCAGGTCGGCCACCGTCGCATCGGTGAAGCGTTCGAACGACAGCTGCGCGCCGAGCGCCTGCTGCGCGTCGCTCGCGAGCTCCGCAAAGATCGCCTTGCCGATCGAGTTCGCATGCAGCGGACGCAGCTCGCCCGGCTGGCGCGTGTAGCGGATCGCCTGCTCGGACTCGACGACGTCGAGATACGTGACCGACGCGCCCTGGATCTTGCCGAGCACGGCCGTCTCGCGGCTCGCGTCGCGCAGCGCGACGAGATGCGGATGCACGATGTCGACGACGGGATCGGGCGCGTCGATCGCGGCGGCGATCGTCTGCAGGCGTCGCGTCGGATAGTAGCCGCCGCGCTTGCGCACCTCGTACAGATAGCCGCGGCTCACGAGCGTGCGCGCCATCGCCAGGCAGCTCGACGCCGGCACGTTGAGCAGGCGCGCGAGTTCGGTGAGCGGCAGCGGCCGCCGTTCGGCGGCGAACAGCTCGAACAGGTCGAGCGTGCGGGCAACGAGTTTGACGTCCATGACGAGCGCTTGATTCGGAACGGGAAATCGCGCGCCGGGCGGGCCGCCGCGCGTCAGTACGACTTCGGCAGCCCGAGCACCTTCTCCGCGATGTAGCACAGGATCAGTTGCGGACTCACGGGCGCGAGCCTCGGAATCATACACTCGCGCAGGTAGCGCTCGACGTGGTATTCCTTCGCATAGCCCATCCCGCCGTGCGTTGCGATCGCCGTCTGGCACGCCTGGAACGCGGCTTCCGCGCCGAGGTACTTCGCGGCGTTCGCCTCCGCGCCGCACGACTGCCCCGCGTCGTAGCGCGTCGCGGCTTTCATCACCATCAGCCACGCGGCCTCGAGCTGCATCCATGCCTGCGCGAGCGGATGCTGGATCGACTGGTTCTGCCCGATCGGCCGGCCGAATACGACGCGTTCGCACGCATACTGCGTTGCGCGCCGCAGCGCGGCCTGACCGAGGCCGATCGCCTCGGCGGCGATCAGGATCCGCTCGGGGTTCAGCCCGTGCAGCAGGTAGCGGAAACCGTCGCCCTCGTTGCCGATCAGGTCGTCGCGCGGCACGCGCAGGTTGTCGATGAACAGCATGTTCGAATCGACGGCCTTGCGGCCCATTTTCTCGATCTCGCGCACCTCGACGCGCGAACGGTCGAGGTCAGTGTAGAAGAGGCTCAAGCCGTCGGTTGGCTTCGCGACCTGGTCGAACGGCGTCGTGCGCGCGATGATCAGCATCTTGTTCGCGACCTGCGCGGTCGAGATCCAGATCTTGCGGCCGCTCAGCACGTAGTGGTCGCCGTCGCGACGCGCCTGCGTGGTCAGATGCGTCGTGTCGAGTCCGGCATCGGGCTCGGTCACCGCGAAGCAGGCCTTGTCGCGTCCGGCGATCAGCGGCGGCAGGAAGCGCGCCTTCTGCGCGTCGTTGCCGAACACCTGCACGGGGTTCAGCCCGAAGATGTTCATGTGGACGGCCGATGCGCCCGACAGGCCGGCACCCGACGCGCTGATCGTGCGCATCATCAGCGCAGCCTCGGTCATCCCGAGCCCGGCGCCGCCGTGGGCCGGGTCCATCGCGATGCCGAGCCAGCCGGCCTCGGCGAGCGCCGCGTGAAAGTCGGACGGAAACCCGCCCGCGCGATCGCGTTCGAGCCAGTAGTCGTCGCCGAAGCGCTCGCAGATTTTCTCGATCGCGCTTTCGATCGCGCGCTGGTCGTCGGTCAGGTCGAACTGCATGGATTGCCCTCCAGGAAAACGTGAGCGGCGCGCCGCGCGCGAGACAACGCCGGGTTTCGGAGCGGCCTTCTTGGTGGAGGCCGGCGCGACGGATACGCGGACGCTCACAACGGAAACACGCCCGTCGCGACTGCGGCGAAGACCATCAGCACGGTGGCGGCGAACAGGAACGGAATCGTGAATTTCTGGTGCTCGGCCAGCTCGACGCCGGTCAGGCCGACGATCAGGAACGTCGCTGGCGTGAGCGGACTGACCGGAAAACCGGTCGTCATCTGGCCGAGCAGCGCGGCCTGCGCCATCTGGATCGGCGGCACGCCGAGCAGCTTCGCGCTCTCCGCGAGCACCGGCAGCACGCCGAAGTAGAACGAGTCGGGATCGAACAGCAGGCTGAGCGGCATCGACAGCAGGCCGAGCACGAACGGCATGTGGCGCGCATGCTCGACCGGAACGTGCGCGACGACGACCTCGGCCATTGCCTTGAGCATCCCGGTGCCGGACATGATCCCGGTGAACGCGCCGGCCGCGAGCAGCACGCTCGCCATCATCAGCGCGGCCTTCGCATGCGCGTCGATCCGCTCGCGCTGCGCCTGCACGTCCGGATAGTTGATGACGAGCGCGGCCACCGTGCCGAGCATGAACATCACCATCGGGTCGACGATGCCCGACACGAGCGTGCCGAGCACGACGAGCGTCAGCGCCAGGTTGATCCGGAAACGGCCGGGCCGGCGCAGCGCGCGTTCGGCGTCGGTCAGCTCGCGCGGCGCGATCGCGAGCGATGCCGCGCCGGCGCGATCGAGCCCGAGCCGCTTCGCCTCGCGCACGCCGAGGACGTAGGCGGTGCCGAACACGAACGCGAGCCCGACGATCTGCACCGGGATCATCGGCATGAAGATCGCCGAACCGGGAATGTGCAAGGCGGCCGACGCGCGCAGCATCGGTCCGACCCACGGCAGGAAGTTGACGCCGGCCGCCATCGACGCGACGCACGCGAGGATCCGCCGGTCCATGCCGAGCCGTGTGTAGAGCGGCATCATCGCGGGCAGCGTGACGAGAAACGTGACGGCGCCCGAGCCGTCCAGATGGATCAGCAGCGCGAGCAGCGCCGAGCCCGTCACGATGCGCGGCGGATGGCAGCCGATCACGCGCAGCACGCCCGCGATGATCGGGTCGAGCATCCCCGCATCGGTGAGGATACCGAAAAAAAGAATTGCAAAAACGAACATCCCGGCGATGGGGCCGATATTCTGCACGCCGTGCACGATGAACTTGCCGGTCGAGAGTCCGAAGCCGGCCGCGAGCGACGCGGCCACCGGCACGACGATCAGCGCGACGAGCGGCGACAGCCGCTTCGTGATGATCAGGCCGAACAGCGCGACGATCGCGGTCGCGCCGATCCATGCGAGCATGATGTGTCTCCTCTTGCAGCGGCGCGTGTCCGGTGCGACGCGGTGTGATGTGCGAAGGGGGCGCGGGCGTGCGGTGCCGCACGCCGCCGGCCGCGATGCGGGTCAGTTGCGACGCGGGCCGTTGTCGTCGCGTGCGTCGTCCGCAAACACCTGCGCCGCGTGTTCGTTCAGCGCGGGCGGCGGCCGCCGGTACGTGGCCGGCGTGCGGCCGAGCTTGATCGGCGACGCGATGCCGCGATGCCGACCCAGTTCGACCTTCATCTGGCGATGCGCGACGTGCGGATGGTCGAGCGCCGCGTCGAGCCCGAGCACGGGCGCGCACGGCACGCCGCGGCGCATCAGCTGCTCGGCCAGTGCCGCGCCGTCGTGTTCGGCCAGTGCCGTTTCGAGCAGCGCGCGCAATGCGGCGCGGTTCGCGCTGCGCGCGCGGTTGTCGACGAAGCGCGGATCGTCGGGCCACTCGCGCGTGCCGAGGACGTCGCACAGCGCGGCGAACTGCCCGTTGTTGCCGACCGCGAGAAAGATGTCGACGCTCGCGGTCGGAAAGCTGTCGTAAGGCGTGATGTTCGGATGCGCGTTGCCGGTGCGCACCGGGGCCCGCCCCGAATGGAAGAAGTTCGGCGTATGCGGATGCAGGATCGACAGCGCGCAGTCGAACAGCGTCGATTCGACGAATTGGCCGCGCCCGCTCGCATCGCGTTCGCGCAGCGCCATCAGCACGCCGAGCGCCGCGTTCAGCCCGGTGACGAGATCGACGATCGGCACGCCGACGCGCAGCGGCGCGCCGCCCGCCTCGCCGTTTACGCTCATCAGCCCGGCCAGTGCCTGCACGGCCGCGTCGTAGCCGGGCAGCCCGCCGAGCGGGCCGTCCGCGCCGAAGCCCGACACGCGGCAATGGACGAGACGCGGAAAGCGTGCGTGCAGCGTATCGAAGCCGAGGCCCCAGCGCTCCATCGTGCCGATCTTGAAGTTTTCGACCAGCGCGTCGGCGTGCTCGAGCAGGCCGAGCAGCCGCTCGCGATCCTCCGGCTTCGTCAGGTCGAGCGCGATGCCGAGCTTGTTGCGGTTCACGCCGAGGAAATACGACGCGGTGTCGCCGTCGAACGGCGGCCCCCAGGTGCGCGTCTCGTCGCCCGACGGCGGTTCGACCTTGATCACCTCCGCGCCGTGGTCGGCGAGAATCTGCGTCGCGTACGGGCCGCCCAGCACCCGCGACAGATCGATGATGCGCAACCCCGCCAACGCGCCCTGCTGCTCCAGCTCCGCCATGCGTCTCGCTCCTGCTCCCGGTTGATCGGACCGTCTGTTCCGCCGTGCCGACAGCGGCGGCACGGGTTCCCGGACTCGAACGATAATTCCTGTATGTGAATTTATATTCACACTCAGGAATTTTATTGTCAAGCCGGATATGCCCGGCAGCCGTGTGAAGAACGCGGCCGCCCGCAAGTGGGGACGACACCGAACGCTGGCCGGTTGCGGCGCCGGGCCGCGGTTCGTTAAGCTGGCGCAAGGTGCTCACTGAATAAAGGCGGACCTTTCATGAAACACATGCTGCTCGCGGCCATCATGCTGGCGTCGACGCTGGGCGTCGCCCGCGCGCAAACCCAGACCTTCCATTTTGGCGAGGGACAATCACAGCCGCGAGCCGCCGCGCCGACGGCACGGCCCGCGCCCACGCGCCCGCACGTGACGCCGCCACCGCATCAGCACCGGCGTGCGATCCACAAGCGGCGTCGTGGGCGGTCCGGGAAACCGGCACGCACGGGGCTCTACACGCACGCGTGATGCGATGCGCGTTGCGCGCGACAACGCACGGAACTGTCATGAACGCCCGGTATGATCGGCGCGGCGGCTTGCATGCCGTCGTGCCCGACGATCGGGCGACAGGCCGGCAACGCCGGTCGACCTACATTTCCTCCACGATTCAGCACCTGTTTTGCCGAACATGAATATCGGGCCGGATACCGTCGCCAGCATCAAGGAACGCGCCACGATCGTGTGCCGCCAGCGCAGCAGCGTGCTGCTGGTCGCCCGCACCGCGGCGCGCTGGTCGCTGCCGGGCGGCACGATCCGGCGCGGCGAGACGCCGCTGGAGGCAGCGCAGCGGGAACTGGCGGAGGAAACGCGGCTGGAGGGGCTCGTGCTCGACTATGCGGTGCAGTTCGGCGGCCTCACGAAGCTCCATCATGTGTTCGTGGCCGACGTGCCGAAACACCTGACGCCGCGCGCGAGCAACGAGATTGCGCGCTGCAAGTGGTTCGACGTCGAACAGCTCGAGACGCTGCGCGCCAGCGTGCCGACCCGCAAGATCATCGAACTGCTGCACCTCGACCGCTTTCCCGCGCTCGCGGACGGGCGGCTCCGCGAGCGCTGAACCGGCCCGCGCGGCTCAGGTGCGCAGCAACGGACCGGCCTTGCGCTCGAGCAGCGCGACCAGTTCGGGCTGCATGTACGCGTAGCGGTCGGGAATGTCGAGGCAGACGATCTTCTTGTGCTTCAGCCGGATGCCGAATCGCGCGGACAGCTTCGCCTTGTGTGCACGCTCCATCACGAACACGATCTCGGCCCATTCGAGTTGCTCGGCGGACAAGCGCGTCTGCGCGTCGGGCGCGAGGCCCGCGGAGTCGGTTTCGACGCCCGGCCACGCGGCGAACACCGCCTCGGCCGTGGGGCTGCGCAGCCGGTTGCGGCTACAGATGAACAGGGCCCGTGTCATGCCGGTGCACGGCGGCCGGATCGTCCGCTCGACCGTTCAACCCTGCGGAATCGTGCCGGGCCGCACGTAGGCCAGCATGTGCGGCACGTAGTCGGCCTTGCCGAGCTCGACGCCGTGATGGCGCAGGATCGCGTACGCGGCGATCGCGTGAAAGTAGAACTGCGGCAGCGCCCAGTCGCGCGCGTACTGTTCGCCCGTCATGTCGAACGCGATGCCGTTCGGCAGTTCGAGCGCGATCGGCAGCGCGGCGCCGCCATCGAGTGCGTCGGGCGCGAGTTCGCCGAGGAATGCGATCGTGCCGGCGACGATCCCTTGCGCGTCGCTCAGCGTGCCGGGCTGCGCGTCGGCATGCCAGCCGGCTTCCCGCAACGCCAGCAGCGCGTCCGGCAGCGCTTCGCCGCGCAGACGATAGACCGGTTCCATTGCCTGGAAGCACGAAAACCTCACCTGGGCGGCGAGCGGATACATGTCGGGCGCGAGCTTGAGCGTCAGCAATGCATCGGGCGCGCTGTCCTCGGCCTGCCGGTGCGCGGCGGCCTTGTCGAGCCACGCGGATTGCGCGCGCAGCATCTGGGTGAAGGTCGGAACGAGAAGTTGGGTCGGTGACATCCATGCTCTCCGATGAGGCGTTCGCGCCACGACATCAATGTCGGGGCGAATCCGTATTCTGCCGTAGCCGACGTTTCGACGCGACACCGGTGACGTGTCACGCGATCGACGCCCGGTATGTCACGGCTTGCCGTGGCGTGCCAGGAACCGATCGAATTGCGACGCGAACGTCTTGCCGTCGCGTACGCTGAACGGGGCCGGGCCGCCTGTATCGATGCCTGCACTGCGCAGCTGTTCCATCATCGCGCGAGTCGACAGCCGTTCCTCGATGTTCTCGCGGCTGAACCAGTTGCCGCGCGGGTCGAGCGCATGCGCGCCCTTGTCGAGGACGGCAGCTGCCAGCGGGATGTCGGCGGTGATGACGAGATCGCCGGCTTCCGCGAGTTCGACGATCCGCGCATCGGCCACGTCGAAGCCGGCCGGCACCTGCAACGCCTTGATGAACGGAGACGGCGGCGTGCGCAGGAACTGGTTCGCGACCAGCGTCACGCAGATCTCGGCACGACGCGCGGCGCGAAACAGCATGTCCTTGATGACGGCGGGACACGCGTCGGCATCGACGAGTACTTGCATGGCAGGCATTCCGGTGGGGAGAAAAGGCGATCATAGCGCAGCGCCGGCGATCGCCGCGCACGGCTGACCACGCGATCAGCCGGCCGGCCCGGGGCACAGTGATGCGGCCGTCATCCATTGCGCGTCCCATGCATCGGCGAGCCGTCTGCCCTGCCCGATTCGCACGGCCGCGTCGTCGAAGTCGACGAACACGACGTGATCGGCGGCCGTCGGTCTCGACGGCGTTTCGCGCGTGCGGCCGTCGGACAGTACCCATAGCCAGCGCTGCCGGTCCGGCGTACGCCGTGCGACGCCCGCGAGCAATTGCGCGGCGGCCGAGATGCCGTCGGCAAGCGGCGTGCCGCCGCCGCCGTCCACCGGTTCGAGCCAGCGCGCATTCCACCAGCGCGGCACGGCCGGGCCGAAGCGCCGCGCGGCGCCGTTGCCGCCGAAGCAGATCAGCGCGGTTTCCACGCGGTCGCGCGCGGCCTGATCGAAGTACGCGACGATCAGGCCTTTCGCGAGCGCGAGCCGATCGTGCGACAGCATCGACGCAGAACAGTCGAGCACGAAACAATGGAGTGCGCGCGGTGTGCCGGTCCGCTTGCGGAAACGCAAATGGTCGGCGTGCAGCGGGTCACCGCGTTTCGCGGCGAGCGTCGCCAGCCATGCAACCGCCGTGCCGGCACGCACCGTGCCCGGCACGCGCGTGGCAGCGCCTGGTTGCCATCGAGGACCGCGAACGGCGTTCGCGGCGGCGTCGGCTCGATGGCTCAGCGTTTTTTTAACGGCAGCGGCACCACGCTCTTCACGTCACGCAGTCCGACCGGCTCGGGCGGCAGGTAGCCCCAGTCGCCTTGCGCCGCAGTCGCGTCGTTTCGGGCCGCGCCTGGTGGAGGCTCGGGCTGCCGGCGCATATCCGGCGGCGTATCGTCGTCGCGGTTGCCGCCGGCCTCTGCATTCGACTGCGTCGCGCCCGACGACGGCGGCGTACCCGCATGACGCCGATGCCGCAGCACCGCGTCGGCCACACGTTCGACGTGCGACACCGTCACCGCGTCGGCCTGCTCCAGCGCCGCGAGCGCGCGCGCGGCGCGCAGCATCACGAGGTCGGCGCGCAGGCCGTCGACGGCCGCGTCGATGCACAGCGCGCTGACGCGCGCATGAACCGCATCGTCGAAATCCAGCGCCGACAACCGTGCCCGCGCCGCGTGAATCCGGTCGCCGAGTTCGCGCTGCGCGGCCGCGTGACGTGCACGAAACGCGTCCGGGTCGAGATCGAACGCGAGGCGCGCCTTCACGATCCGCTCGCGCTGCGCGGCATCGAAGCAGTTCTCGAGCTCGACCATCAGCCCGAAGCGGTCGAGCAGTTGCGGGCGCAGTTCGCCTTCTTCGGGATTCATCGTGCCGACCAGCACGAAGCGCGCGTCGTGCGCATGCGACACGCCATCGCGCTCGACCACGTTCACGCCGCTCGCGGCGACGTCGAGCAGCGTATCGACGAGCCCGTCGGCGAGCAGGTTCACCTCGTCGACGTACAGCACGCCACGATGCGCGCGCGCGAGCAGGCCCGGCCGGAAGCGCACGCCGTTTTCAGCGAGCGCATGTGCGAGATCAAGCGTGCCCGTGACCTGTTCGTCGCTCGCCGACAGCGGCAGCGTGACGAATGCCCCTTCAGGCAGCAGTTCGGCGAGCGCGCGTGCGGCGGTCGATTTCGCGGTGCCGCGCGGCCCGCTGACGAGCACGCCGCCGAGCGACGGGTCGATCGCCGCGAGCAGCAGCGCCCGCTGCAGCGGTTGCTGCGCGACCAGCGCTGCGAACGGGAATACCGCGCGGGCGCGATGCGTCGTCGGATCGGTCATCGCCGTCCTCCTTCCTGAAATTGTTCGCTGTCGAGCCAGACCGCTTCGATCCGCTCGCGATAGTCGCCCGGCTGCTGCCACAGCCCCCGCTGCATCGCTTCGACGAAGCGTTCGCAGATGCCGTGCAGCGCCTTCGGGTTGTGCCGTTCGAGGAACGCGCGCGTGTCGCCGTCGAACAGGTACGCGTCGGCGACGAGCGCGTACTGGTGGTCCGACAGCACGCGCGCGGTCGCGTCATAGCCGTACAGGTAGTCGACGGTCGCGGCCATTTCGGCCGCGCCCTTGTAGCCATGGCGTTTCACGCCGTCGAGCCATTTCGGGTTGACGACGCGCGAACGGATCACGCGCGCGATTTCCTCGCGCAACGTG
Organism: Burkholderia sp. Bp9004; assembly: GCF_003858025.1. NCBI lineage: Bacteria > Pseudomonadati > Pseudomonadota > Betaproteobacteria > Burkholderiales > Burkholderiaceae > Burkholderia > Burkholderia sp. Bp9004. The sequence goes on from NZ_QTQD01000012.1 coordinate 113,394, forward strand.
CGCATCTTCGGCGCGACCGGGTTCGCATGGTCGCCGTGGTAGATGCTCGGCTGCTGCCCCGACAGGTGCCGCACGGCTGCCGTCATCCCGCCCTGGAACTGGTAGTAGTCGTTCGAATCGAGGATGTCGTGTTCGCGGCTGTCCTGGTTCTGCACGACGACGTCGATCGTCGCGAGCCGTTCGCCGAACACGTCGGGCGCGGCGTCGCCGGCGCTGTTCTGCGCGTACGCATGGCCGCCCCACTGGCGGTACGCATCGGCGAGATCGGCGTCGGTCTGCCAGCGGCGCTGGTCGATCAGGTCCTGCAGGCCCGCGCCGTAGCTGCCCGGCCGCGCGCCGAACACGCGCCAGCCGGCACGACGCCGCGCTTCGTCCGGCGCCACGCCCTGCTCGATCCATTTCGCGCGTTCGCGTTCGACGCGCGCGCGGATCGGGTTAAGTGCCTCGGGCTCGTCGAGCGCGGCAACGGCCTGCACGGCCGCGTCGAACAGGTGCATCAGGTTCGGGAAGGCGTCGCGGAAGAAGCCCGACACGCGCAGCGTCACGTCGATGCGCGGCCGGTCGAAGATCTCGATCGGCAGGATCTCGAAGTCGGTCACGCGGTGGCTGCCATGCGCCCATTTCGGCCGCACGCCGAGGAGCGCGAACGCCTGCGCGATGTCGTCGCCGCCGGTGCGCATCGTGGCCGTCCCCCAGACCGACAGCCCGATCGCGCGCGGATAGTCGCCGTGATCCTGCAGATGGCGTTCGATCAGCTGCTGCGCGGATTTCAGTCCGAGCGACCAGGCGGCCTGCGTCGGCACCGCGCGCGTATCGACCGAATAGAAGTTGCGGCCCGTCGGCAGCACGTCGGGCCGGCCGCGCGACGGCGAGCCGCTCGGCCCCGGCGGCACGAAGCAGCCGTCGAGCCCGCGCAGCAGCTGGCGCAGTTCCTCGCCGCCGCATGCGTCGAGTGCGGGCAGCAGCGTCGAGCGCACGCGTTCGAGCACGGCGCGCGTGTGCGGCCAGTCGCCGGGCGGCGTTGGGTCCGCATCGGCGCCGGTCGCGCCGGAAACAGTCGCGCACAGGCCGTCGAGCCAATGCTGCGCGAGCCGTTCGAGCCGCTCGCGCGTGTCGCCGGCGTGGCGCCACGGCGACGCGTCGAGCGCTTGCAGAACGGCCGGCCGCGGGCCCGTCCACGGTGCGGCCCAGTCGGCCGCGAGCGGATCGAAATCGTCGCCGAGCGCGAGATCGCGCGCGAGCGCGCCGATCAGCCCCGCGCGTTCGCCCTTGCCGTCGCCGACCGGAAAACGCGCGAGCGCGAGCAGTGTGTCCCGTCGCTGACGGTCGGTGGGGGACACCCCGAACACGTGCAGCCCGTCGCGAATCTGTGCTTCCTTCAATTCGCACAGCCACGCGTCGACGCGCGTCAGCAGCGCATCCTCGTCGCCCGCATCGCGCGGCGGCGACACGCTCAGTTCGTCGTGCAGCCGGTGTTCGGTGATCGTCGCGAGGATCGTCTTGCGCAGCAGCTTCGCGCGGCGCGCGTCGACCATCAGCGCTTCGTAGTATTCGTCGACCTGCCGTTCGAGATCCTGCAGCGGGCCGTAGTTTTCCGCGCGCGTGAGCGGCGGCATCAGGTGATCGATGATCACGGCCTGCGCGCGGCGCTTCGCCTGGCTGCCCTCGCCCGGATCGTTGACGATGAACGGATACAGATGCGGCAGTGGCCCGAGCGTCAGGTCGGGCCAGCACGCGTCGGACAGCGCGACGCTCTTGCCCGGCAGCCATTCGAGGTTGCCGTGCTTGCCGAGGTGGATGACCGCGTCGATGCCGAACGCATCGCGCAGCCAGAAGTAGAACGCGAGATACGCGTGCGGCGGCACCAGGTCCGCATCGTGGTAGCTCGCATAGTCGTTCTCGCCGCGCGAGCGCGACGGCTGGATGCCGACGAACACGTTGCCCGCGCGCCAGCCGGCAATCGTGAAGCGCCCCTGCCGCAGCGTCGGGTCCGCTTCGGGCGGGCCCCAGCGTGCGTTCAGCGCGTCGCGCACGGCGGCCGGCAGACGCGAGAAACGCGCGACGTAATCGGCCAGCGCGAAGCTCTGGAATGCGGGGCGCAACGCATGCACGGCCGGGTCGTTGGTGACGCCTTCGGTGAGTCGCGCGATCAGCGCGTCGCCATCGGCCGGCAGGTCGGCCACGGCATAGCCGGCATCGCGCAGCGCCGCCAGCACATGCAGTGCGGACGCCGGCGTGTCGAGCCCGACGCCGTTGCCGATCCGCCCTTCGCTTTGCGGATAGTTCGCGAGGATCAGCGCGATGCGCTTGTCGGCATTGTCGAGCGTGCGCAGCCGGCACCAGCCGCGCGCGAGCGCCGCGACGAACGCGATTCGTTCGGCGTCCGGCTGGTAGCGCACGACGTCGACTTCGGTGTGCGGACAACGATATGCCAGCCCCTTGAAGCTCACCGCGCGCGTGACGATGCGCCCGTCGACCTCGGGCAACGCGATGTGCATCGCGATGTCGCGCGCATGCAGCCCCTGGTTGTCGGCCACCCACGCGTCGCGGTTGCCGCCGGACAGGATCACCTGCAGCACCGGTGCATCGCCGGCGAGCACGTCGGGCTCGGGGCTGTCGATCGCGCCGGCCGCGAAAGCGGTGGTGTTCAGCACGAGCGCGACATCGTGCGTGTCGCACAGCTGCGTGATGACCTCGCGACTCACCGCATCCTTCAATGACGTCACCGCGATCGGCAACGGATTGAGCCCCTCGCGCACGAGCGCGTCGGCCAGCGCGTCGAACACCGCGGTGTTCGCGGCCTGCCAGTGCGCGCGATAGAACAGGATCGCGACGACGGGTGCGCCGGGCGTCCAGTGCGCCCGCCAGTCGTCGACGCTCGCCGGGTCGCGCGCCGGGTGGTACAGCGCGGCGGCCGGCAGCGGGCGCGGCAGCTCGGGCTCGTCGCCGAATCCGAGCGTATGGAACGCGATGCTGCGCAGCAACGCCTCGGCGTTGTGCCTTCCGCCTTCGCGCAGATAGCGCCACCACCGCCGGCACAGGTCGGGCGCGACCGTGCTCTTCGCGACGAGGTTCGGGTCTTCCTGCAGGTCGCCCGAGAACATCGCCAGCTGCTGCTTCCGTTTCGACGCGAGCGACACGGCCTGCTCGATCCCGTACGGCCAGTATGCTTCGCCGCCCAGATGATCGATCACGACCGTCTTCGCGTGACGCAGCACGTCGTCGACATAGAAATCGACCGACGCCGGCTGCCGCAGGAACGTGACGTTCGCAAGCCGCACGCTCGGAAAGCCGGCAGGCAGTTTCGGCACGACGCTGGCCAGCAGCGACAGCGTCGTGTCGGCCGAGCTCAGGATCACGATGTCGGCCGGCTGCTGGTCGATCCGGACGACGCCCTGCGTATCGTCGACGAACCCGCCCGGCGTGGTGCGCAGCAGATGCATCGCGCGTTACGCCTGTTGCAGGTCGGCCGCGCACGCGGCGTCGAACGCGCGCTGCAGCGCGGCCGCGTCGAGATCCTCGCCGATCAGCACGAAGCGGCTCGCACGCGCTTCGCCGTCCTGCCAGCGACGGTCGAAGTAGCTGTCGAAGCGTCGGCCGACACCCTGGATCACGAGCCGCATCGGCGCATCGGGCAGCGCGGCGAACCCTTTCGCGCGGTAGATCGTGTGCGTCTCGACGACACGCTGCAGCGCGGCGATCGTCGCTTCGCGCGTGCCCGCATCGCCCGACACCACCACCGAATCGAAATCGTCGTGATGGTGGTCGTGATCGCCGTCGTCGGCCGAGCCGTGATGGTCGTGCCGCAGGTGAATCGTTTCCTCCGACGCCGATTCGAGCCCGAGCAGCATCGCGACGTCCAGTTCGCCACGCGTCGCGCGCACAATCTTCACCTGCGGCGGGATTTCCTCGCGGATCGCGGCTTCGACCTCGGCAAACTGCGCGTCGGCGACGAGATCGGCCTTGTTCACGATCACGAGATCGGCGGACGACAGCTGGTCGGCGAACAGTTCGTGCAGCGGCGATTCGTGGTCGAGGTTCGGATCGGCGCGGCGCTGCGCGTCGACGGCCTGCGGGTTCTCGGCGAACTGGCCGCTCGCGGCGGCCGGACCGTCGACGACGGTCACGACCGCGTCGACCGTGAAGCTGTTGCGGATCGTCGGCCAGTTGAAGGCCTGCACGAGCGGCTTCGGCAGCGCGAGGCCCGACGTCTCGATCAACACGTGATCGATGTCGGCACGGCGCTCGACGAGCGCTTCCATCACCGGATAGAACTCCTCCTGCACGGTGCAGCACAGGCAGCCGTTCGCGAGTTCGTACAGCTGGCCCGACGCTTCGCCCTGCACGCCGTCTGCGTCCTCGCAGCCGATGCCGCAGCCCTTGAGGATTTCGCCGTCGATGCCGAGCTCGCCGAATTCGTTGACGATCACCGCAATGCGGCGGCCTTGGGCGTACTGCAGGATATGGCGCATCAGCGTGGTCTTGCCGCTGCCGAGAAAGCCCGTGACGATCGTGACGGGAAGCTTGCGTAAGGTCATGGTGGGTCCTGTGTCGAAAAGGGTGTCAGGCCGAGAGCGTCACGTCGATCTCGTCGTAGCGTTTGAGGCGATAGATCGCGGCCGACACGATCCAGCACGCGAGGAACAGGCCGATCACGACGTAGCCGAGCATCCCGAAATGCGATGCGACCATCGTGGAGAAATCCCAGACGGGTCCTTGCAGCGACAGTTTATCCGCGAGCAGCGCGAGCACCTCGATGCCGCCGATCAGCGCGGCGACCAGCACCGACACGAACGTGATCGTCATGTTGTAGTAGATCTTGCGGATCGGCCGCACGTACGCCCAGCGGTACGCGCCCATCATCAGGATGCCGTCCGTCGTGTCGACGAGCGTCATGCCCGCGGTGAACAGCACCGGCAGCACCATCACCGACCAGAACGACAGACCGCCCTGCACCTGCGTGGCCGAAATGCCGAACAGCGCGATTTCGGTCGCGGTATCGAAGCCGAAGCCGAACAGGAAGCCGACCGGATACAGGTGCCAGCTGCGCGACACGAGTCGGAACAACGGCCGGAACAGGCGGGCCAGCACGCCGCGCTGGTTCATCAGCATGTCGAGGTCGGCGTCGACGATCGTCTCGCCGCGGCGGGCCGCGCGAAACGTCCGGTAGACGGAGATCAGGATCAGCAGGTTGGCGGCCGCGAGCACCAGCAGGAAGAACGCCGACACGCTCGTGCTGATCACGCCGCCCCAGGTCTTCATGCTCTCGAAGCGCGCGAGCGACGCCGCGGTCAGCGCGACCACAACCGACATCACGATCACCACCGTCGAATGGCCGAGCGAGAAGAACAGGCCCGCGCCCAGCGGGCTGCGGCCCTCCTGCATCAGCTTGCGCGTGACGTTGTCGATCGCGGCGATGTGGTCGGCGTCGACCGCGTGGCGCAGGCCGAACACGTAGGCGAGCAGCGCGGTACCCAGCAGCACGGGCTGGTCGCGAAACGCGACGAAGGCCCAGATCCACGCGCCGACGTTGAATGCGACGAGCAATGAATAGATCGCGACGATTTTGCCGCGCAGCCCGGATGGGCTGTCGTTGAACAGGCGGAAGAACGAGTCGAGCATGATGCTCCTTTGCGAACGGTCGACATGGTGAATGCCAACACGGCCGTCGTCGGCCCCGCCTGTGCCGCTGGCCGTTCCTCGCCCCGGCCCGCGCGCGTGCTGCGGCTGACGGGTCGGCGGAGGAAGCGGGCAACGTTCGGGCGTCGGGCGTGCTGCGGCCGTGGACGATGCGCCGCCTCCCCGCGGCGCTGAACCCCACGTTCTGGCCGGTATCCGGGCTGACGAACACGCCGCTTCGCCTTCCCGGATGCGCGGCATCCAGTGGCTGTCGTCCGCATGCGGCAGGCATGCGGCGAAGCGGCGCTGCATCGCGCTGGGCGCGATGCGTTCGCTTACCGTTGCGGGGGCAGCACAGGTTGGCTCGACTGCGGTGCAGGCAGGCTCCCTGTTTCCCGTTTAACTGCGCGCGCCGGAGGAGCGCGCGCGAGCACCAAAACGCGTGCGAGTGTAGGCGGCGGTGCGGGGAGCGTCAAGGCGGAACGGGCCGCCTCGGCGCGTTCGGCACGGCCGCGGCATCGTGCCGGGGCGCTCGCGGCGCCCGCGGGGCGGGTTCGCGCGGGCCGACCGCTGTGCTATCGTATGCGCCGCGTTCGGTGCTCGCATGCGCATTTCCGCGCACGCAGTTAAACGGGAAACAGGAGGCGGAAGCCCGCCCGGCCTGTGCTGTCCCCGCAACGGTACGCCGCCCGCGCGCCGCGGTTCCCCCCGCACGCGCCCAGGCCGCCCGCGATGCCACTGCCCTTCAGCGGGCGGGAAGGCTGCGGTCTGGCAAGCGGCCAGCCCGGATACCGGCCGACGCAAGGGGCGAGCCCGCTGCTCGCCGAACGCCCGATCCGCGGGGGACGGATGGGGTGCGCTTCCCGCCCGCGTTCGCGCGGGCTTCGCCCGATCCATCATGCCTTGCCTGTCCGCCGGCCGCCGATGCGCCGCTCGCCGTCCCCTTTCCACTGCCACGACACGGTGTGCGCCGTGCCGCGTCCGATGAGCCGCGCCTGGCTCGTCGGCGCCGGCCCCGGCGACGCCGATCTGCTGACGCTGAAGGCCGTGCGAGCGATCGCCGCGGCCGATGTGCTGCTCGTCGACGACCTCGTGAACCCCGACGTATTGCGCCATGCGCGCGCGGACGCGCGCATCGAGCACGTCGGCAAGCGCGGCGGCCATGCGTCGACACCGCAGGAAGCGATCGTCGCCGCGATGCTCGCGCATCTGCGCGCAGGCCGCAGCGTCGCGCGGCTCAAGGGCGGCGATCCGTTCGTGTTCGGCCGCGGCGGCGAGGAGCTGCTCGCGCTCGGCGCGGCGGGTTTCCCGGTCGAGGTCGTACATGGCATCACGGCCGGTATCGCGGCCCCGGCCGCGCTCGGCATTCCGGTCACGCATCGTGGCGATGCGCAGGGCGTGATCTTCGTCACGGGCCACGGCGCGGGTGCCGACGAGCCCGACTGGCGCGCGCTGGCCGCGACGCGGATGACGATCGTGATCTACATGGGCATACGCCGGCTCGACGCGATCGTGGCCGCGCTGCGCGACGGCGGCATGCCCGACGACATGCCGTGCGCGGCGATCGAGAACGCGACGCGTGACGGGCAGCGGCACGTGCTCGCGACGCTCGACACCGTCGTCGAACGCGTGGACGCGACCGGTATCGGTTCGCCCGCGATCGTCGTGATCGGCCGCGTCGCGGCGCTCGCCGACGATCCGGCAGTGCGCGCGGCGCTCGGCGGCCGTGCATGATGCGCGTCGCGCTCGGCGTCGGTTTTCGCGCGGACGTGACGGCCGCGCAACTCGATGCCGCGATCCGCGCGGCGCTGGCGCACTACCCGGATGCCGAGCCGGCCATCGTCGCGACGCTTGCCGACAAGGCGCGTGCCCGGCCGCTGCGCACGCTGTGCGCCCGCCGCGGCTGGCCGCTCGTCGCGTTCGACGCGGCGCAGCTCGCGCAGTGCCCCGAGCCGGCATTGAGCGGTCCGTCGGCTGCCGCGCTCGCGCGTTTCGGCGTCGCGGGCGTGGCCGAGCCGTGCGCTCGGCTCGCGGCGCCGCGGGGCCGGCTGCTCGGCCCCAAATCCATCCTGGGCGGCGTGACGGTCGCGCTCGCCGGCCCGCTCTGAACACTTTGTTTCGCTTTCGACAGGACGATTCCCGATGAAGACCGATGCCGAATCCCATCAGCGGATGACCGAACGCCGCCGCGCCGGCCATGAAAAAAAGCAGGCCGCCGCCACCCAGGAAAAGGGCCTGCTGATCGTCAACACCGGTAACGGCAAGGGCAAGAGCACGGCCGCGTTCGGCATGGCCGTGCGCGTGCTCGGCCACGGCATGCGGCTCGGCGTCGTGCAGTTCATCAAGGGCGCGCTGCACACGTCCGAGCGCGACTTCCTCGGCGCGGTCGCGCAATGCGACTTCGTGACGATGGGCGACGGCTACACGTGGAACACGCAGAACCGCGACGCCGACATCGCGACTGCGCGCAAAGGCTGGGACGAGGCACGCCGGATGATCGAAAGCGGTGAGTACCGGATGGTGATCCTCGACGAGCTGAACACCGTGCTGAAGTACGAATATCTGCCGCTCGACGAAGTGCTCGCGACGCTCGTCGGGCGGCCGGATTCGGTGCACGTCGTCGTCACCGGCCGGCATGCGCCGGATGCACTGATCGATGCGGCCGACCTCGTCACCGAAATGCGGCTCGTCAAGCATCCGTACAAGGAGCAAGGCGTGAAGGCGCAGCCCGGCGTGGAGTTCTGAGCGATGCCGGCCTGCCCCGCGCTGTTCGTCAGCGCGCCCGCGTCCGGCCAGGGCAAGACGTCGGTGACGGCCGGCCTCGCGCGGTTGCACCGGCGGCTCGGCCGGCGCGTGCGCGTGTTCAAGACCGGGCCTGATTTTCTCGATCCGATGTTGCTCGAACGCGCGAGCGGCGCCCCCGTGCATGCGCTCGACCTCGGCATGGTCGGGGAAGCCGGCTGCCGTGCGCTGCTCGCCGATGCCGCACGCGACGCGGACCTGATCCTGATCGAAGGTGTAATGGGGTTGTTCGACGGCACCCCGAGCAGCGCCGATCTCGCGGTCGCGTTCGGCGTGCCGGTCGTCGCGGTGATTGCCGCGAAGTCGATGGCGCAGACGTTCGCGGCGATCGCGTTCGGGCTCGCGCGGTTCCGCCCCGAGGTGCCGTTTCACGGCGTGCTGGCAAACCGCGTCGGGTCGCCGCGGCATGCGGAACTGCTGCGGCAGGCGTTGCCCGACGACTTGCGCTGGCTCGGGCACGTGCCGGCCGATGCGGGCATCGCGCTGCCGGAGCGCCATCTCGGCCTGCACCAGCCGGCCGACATCGACGACCTCGATGCGCGGCTCGAGCGCGTGGCCGACGTGCTCGCGCAGACGGCGCTCGCCGAATTGCCGCCCGCGGTTTCGTTCGCGGCACCGGACGTCCGCGCCCCGCTGCCGCGTGCACTCGCCGGCAAGCGGATCGCGATCGCGCGCGATGCGGCGTTCTCGTTCATCTACCCGGCGAATCTGGCGCTGCTCGATGCGCTCGGTGCGCAGCTTCGGTTCTTTTCGCCGCTCGCCGACGAACCCGTGCCCCCCGATTGCGATGCGCTGTTCCTGCCGGGCGGCTATCCGGAACTGCATGCGGCGACGCTCGCGGCGAATGCCGTGACCGCGCGGACGATTCGCGCGCACGCGGCGGCCAGCCGGCCGATCGTCGCGGAATGCGGCGGGATGGTGTATCTGTGCGAATCGCTGACCGATGTGGACGGCTCGACGACGCCGATGCTCGGCCTGCTGTCGGGTCATGCGACGATGCAGCGCCGGTTCGCGGCGCTCGGGATGCAGCAGCTGGACACGCGCACCGGGCCGATGCACGGTCATACGTTTCATTATTCGCGGCTCGATACGCCGCTGGCACCGGTGGCGACCGCTGCGCGGCCCGACGGCGCGCCCGGCAGCGGTGAAGCCGTTTATCGCGCGGGCCCGATCGTCGCGACGTACATGCACATGTACTGGCCGTCGAATCCCGAAATGGCGGCCGCGCTGTTCGGCGGCACGGCATTCTGACGAAAAACCGTCGGATGCCGCGCAGCCGCGATGTCAGTGCCTTTCGCGGCCCGGCGCTTCCGAGCGCGAAGTCCGGATCACGGTGCCGTCGGGCGAGAAATGCGCATTGAACATCGCGTCGCCCGATACGCCGCCCTCGGCCCAGTGCCAGCTCCACACTTCTTCATGACTCAACGCGTATTGCGCGACCTCGGTCGGCTTGCCGAGCAGTTGCCGCACGTCGTCCTTCGACACCCCCGGCACGACCTTCGCGATGTTCGCCGCCGTCAGTGCCTGAGTGATCGACACGAGTCGGCCGTCCGGCCCGAAATCGAGCATGTACGTGCTCGTGCCGTACGGGCCGCGCGGATACTCGAACCGCTGCGAGCCGTCCTCGCCCTGCCTGACCATCTCGGGCTTGCCAGCCTGGCGCAGCACGTCCTCGGTCGTCGAGACGCCCGGCTGCAGATTGCCGAACGCCATCGGATCGGGCTTGATCGCATTCACCGCGTCAGCCACCTTCTGGTCGTCGCACCCGGCCGCCAGAACGCCGACCGCGCAAGCCGTCAGCACGGTCAGAAACTGTTTTCGCATGTCGTCCACACCTGTATTCATCGAGCCGATCCGGCGTCGCGCGCAGCGTAGCACGCGCACCGTGTCGTCGATGTCAAGGAGCGTCAAATCGGCGCGCATCCCGCGCGCCCGGTTTCACGGCCGCGCGGGTGTGCAACGGGCGGCGGCGCCCGCATCGATGTGCCGCGGCGTCACACCAGGAACGTCTCGGCCAGCTTGACCCAGTACGATGCGCCGGTCGGCAATGCCGCGTCGTTGAAGTCGTAACCGGGGTTGTGCACCATGCAGCCGCCCTCCCCGTCGCCATTGCCGATGATCAGGTAGCAGCCCGGCCGCTTCTCGAGCAGGAACGCGAAATCCTCGCTGCCGGTGAGCGGCACCATCCCGTCGATGAGGTTCGCCTCGCCGACCCACTCGCGCGCGACGCCGCGTGCGAACGCGGTCATCTCCGCGTCGTTGACGAGCACCGGGTAGCGGCGCTGGTAGTCGATCGTCGCGGTCGCGCCGAACACGGCCGCCTGCGCATGAACGACTTCCTTGATGCGCGTCTCGAGCAGGTCGCGCACCTCCGGCTTCAGCGCGCGCACGGACAGGCGCATCTGCGCGCGGTCGGGAATCACGTTCGGCGCCTCGCCCGCGTGGATCGCGCCCACCGTGACGATCGCCATGTCGAGCGGCGACACGTTGCGCGACACGATCGTCTGCAGCGCGACGACGATCTGCGCGCACACGACGACCGGGTCGATCGCCCGGTGCGGCACCGCGCCGTGGCCGCCGCGCCCCTGCACGTCGACGATCACGGTATCCGACGACGCCATGAACGGCCCCGGCAGGAAGCCGAACTTGCCCGTCGGGAAACCCGGCATGTTGTGCATCGCGAAGATCGCGTCGCACGGGAACTGCTCGAACAGCCCGTCGTCGAGCATTTTCTTCGCGCCGCCGAGCCCTTCCTCGGCCGGCTGGAAAATCAGGTTCAGCGTGCCGGAAAAGCGGCGCTCGCGCGCCAGGTGCTTCGCGGCCGCGAGCAGCATCGCCGTGTGGCCGTCGTGGCCGCACGCGTGCATCTTGCCGGGGATCGTGCTCTGGTACGGCAGGCCGTTCGATTCGTGGATCGGCAGCGCGTCCATGTCGGCGCGCAGGCCGAGGCGCTGCGTACCGTTGCCGACCTTCAGCTGCGCGACGACACCCGTGCCGCCGAGCCCGCGATGCACCGTATAGCCCCACGCCTGCAACTGCCCGGCGACGAGGTCGCTCGTCGCGAATTCCTCGAAACCCAGCTCGGGGTGGGCATGAATGCGGTGCCGGATCTCGATCATTTCGTCGGCGAGGCCTGCGGGGATCACGCTGTGCGTCACGGTGTCGTCTCCTGGGTTCCGTGGGGAATGTGCAGGCAAGGATAGTCGGTTGAACGGCAACCGAAAAGACAGAAAGTCGTCACGGCGACAACCTGAGGTTGCCTGCCAATCGTCGGGGCGCACGACGAATCGCACGGCGGAAGAAAACGGTCATGCGGGCGACTGTCGCCCGCGAGCGGGATTAGCGAGACTGCGTGTTCCGTCTCGATTTTTCATGTTGGAGTGCGCGTTGATCGCCGTTCGTCATTCCGGAATAATTCCGTCATATCAACTGGTTGAGCGTCTTTGTTCATTTTTTGACGGATGTACATTTTTTGCATACACTCGTGAAAAAGTGAACAAGCGATCCGCCCGATGCCCCAGCACGCCACCCTGCCGATAACGGAACAGCATGTGCTCGACGAAGCCTGTGCCGCGTTCGAACGCGCGACCCGGCGCTTCAACGCACGGCCCGTGCGCGTGCCGGCCGCATACCACGCGCATGCCGACGCGATGATCCGCTTCGGCATTGCCGGGCAAACATTCGAGATGCCGGTGGTTGTGAGCGTCGGCGTCGAATCGCTGCACGGCGCGCTCGCCGCGTTACGCCGCCGCGCTCCTCCAGCGTCCGCCGAGCGGCCGCTGATGCTGGTCGCGCCGTATTTATCGGCCGAACTGGCCGCCCGCCTGATCGAGCACGACATCCCGTTTATCGATACCGCCGGCAACGCGTGCCTGATCCAGCCGGAGGCGACGGTGATGATCTCCGGCCGGCCGAAACCTGCACGCACGCCACGCCGGCAGGCATCACGCGCGACGACGCCCAAGGGGCTCGCCGTGATGTTCGCGCTCGCGACGCAGCCGAGCCTCGTCACGCAACCGCTCCGGGCGATCGCCGCCGCGTCGGGCGTCGCGCTCGGCACGGTCAATCTCGCAATGGACGATCTGATCACACGCGGCCTCATCGCGCAGCGGCGCAACGGCGAACGCGCGTTTACCGACTGGCCGCGCTTCGTGCAGGAATGGGTCGCGCTGTACCCGAGCCGCCTGCGCGCGAAATTGCCGAGCCGGCGGTTTGCCGCGCTCGCGCCCGACTGGTGGCGCGGTTTCGATTTCGCGGCATTCGACGCGCGGCTCGGCGGCGAACCTGCGGCCGACCTGCTGACGCACGACCTGAAGCCGGCCGCGGTCACCGCCTATACGCACGGCGCCGTGTCGAACCGCCTGCTGCTCCAGGCGCGCCTGCGCCCGGACGAGCGCGGCGACGTCGAGCTGCTCGAAGCATTCTGGCCGCCGTCGCCGGCGCTCGACTGGCGCGAGCAGGACGTGCCGCTCGTGCCGCCGCTGCTGATCTACGCGGATCTCGTCTCGTCCGGAGACAGCCGCAATCTTGCCGCCGCCGAACACATCCATGACCGATACCTCGCCCACCCGCCCGCTTGAAGTCGACGCGCGCCGGCCGCTCGAGCCGGCGGCGGTCGCGTTGCTGCAGGCGGTCCGTGCGGCTTGTGCGCAGCTCGACGCGGCATTCGTCGTCGCCGGCGCGACCGCGCGCGACATCCTGATGTGGCATGTCCACGGCATCCGGCCGGTGCGTGCGACGCGGGACGTCGACGTCGCGGTGTGCGCGGTGAGCTGGCCGTTTCACGAACGGCTCGTCGATGCGCTCGTCGCGACGAAGCAATTCGCACGCGCGCCGAAGCATCAGCAGAAACTGCTGTTCGACAGCGGGACGCAAGGCTTTCGCACGGAGCTCGATCTCGTGCCGTTCGGGCCGCTCGAGGCGCCACCCGGCGAAATCGCATGGCCACCGGGCGGCGATTTCGTGCTGAACGTGCTGGGCTTTCAGGAGGCGGTCGATACGGCGCTGGTCGTGTTGATCGCGGCCGGCATCGAGGTGCCGGTGGCGAGCCTGCCGGCCCTTGCGCTGTTGAAGTTGCTCGCGTGGAAGGATCGGCGCGCACGCCAGAACAGCGACGCGTACGACCTGCTGTTCCTGCTCACGCATTTTCACGACGCGGGTAATCGCGAGCGGATCTGGGACGTCGCGCCCGACCTGCTCGAGCGGCACGGTTTCCAGCCTGAACTGGCGGCGGCCGCGCTGCAGGCGCGCGATGCAAGGCGGATTGCTTCGCGGCAAACGCACGATGCGATCCGCGCGCTGTTATCCGACGCAGCGATCTACGCGACGCTCGGACAGGATCTGCAGGCACGCGCGTTCGCGCTGCTGCCGGGCGAATTCAGCGATGACGCCGACCGGTATCTCGACGCATTCCGCGACGCCTTTCTCACCGATTCGCCCGTTCCCCGGACGTGACGTGCGGCCGCGCGACCGCAACGCCATCGCACATTCTCGGCCCTAGGCCGAGGCCGCCCAGTGTTCGAGCGACAACCCCGCGACGCGGCTGAATTCGCGACCATTGTTCGTGACGAGCACGGCACCGGCCGCGATCGCATGACCGGCGATCGATGCATCGTTCGCGCCGATCGGTGTCCCGCGTGTGGCAAGGTCGACACGAATCGCAGCCGCTGCATCGACCGCCGCGGTATCCCACGACAGCACGCCGTCCAGCCGCGCGACAAACGCCGTCACGAGTTCCGCATGCTTCGGCGATGCCTTTCTGCCGACCGCGCCGAATCGCATTTCTGCATAGGTAATCGCCGACACGACGATCCGGTGCTGCGCGTTGACGCACGATTGCAGCCCGGCCAGCACCGCGGGCGGCCGCTCGCGCATGATGAACGAACAGATGTTCGTATCGAGCATGTCGAGCGTGGTCACCGGCCCGACTCCGTTTGTGCGTCGCCATCCGTGCCGGACAGGTCGAAACGCCCGGCTTCGACGACAGCCGGGCGCTCGACGAGGAAGTCGGCATCGGCCAGCGGTTCACTCGCCAACGACAGCCAGGTCGGCCGCACCGGGCGCAGCAGGAGCGTGTCGCCCTCGCGACGGATCTCGAGTTCCGTCACGCCCTCGAATTCCATGTCCTTCGGGATGCGGATTGCCTGGTTACGAGCGTTCTTGAAAATGGAAACGGTGCGCATGAGCCACTCCATGGGAGTACGATGCGCCCACTCTAGACATATGCCGGCATCTGTCAACGTCGAGGCATGCGAGCCGGGGATTGCGCTTGATGCTGTTGCGGATGTGCTTGCCATGTCGTCACGACCTGTCTGCATTGAGGGAGCGATCCATTCTTCCTCATGCCGCCCGCCCGATCCCTATCCCGAACGGCCGATGTGTGCCCCCTTTCAAGTCGCGCGAAACGTCGACATGTGCGAATCGACGCATCGACACTTCGCGCGCCCATCCCGTCACGGCAACCGGAAAGTGTCGAAGAATGTTTCGCGCTCCATTACGGTGAGCGCCGCGCGCTTGTGCGGGAAGTCGAACTCCTTCAGCGTGTAGAACCCGAGCCGGTGCATGTACGCGATATGCCGCACGTGATCGACGCGCGGCTCGCCCACGAGCCGCTGCGTGCGCGGTTCGTCGACGAACATGTAGTGCAGCACCCCGCTCCACCACGCATGCAGCTTGCCCGCGCTCTGGAAGCGTGAATCGCCGATCAGCAAGTGCAGCCCGCGATCGTAGTCGTGCGCGTCGTAGAACGGCGCGAGCCGGTCCTCCTTCGCCCAGTAGAACTCGAAATAGCCGAACGGCGTATCGTCGAAATAGCCGATCATCGGATGCATGTGCGGGTCGGCGAGCCGCTCCGCGAGATAGGCGGCGTGTTCGTCGAGCGTGCCGCGCTGGTCCCAGAAATGCGCGACGCGATCGAGGTTCATCCAGTCGCTGAACAACTGCGCATGCGTAGCGATGTCGACGGTGCGCAGGCTGAACGTCATCCCGACCTGCGGCATGTAGCGTGAATAGATCTCGCCGGCCGGCGACGGCGGCCGCACCGGATGCCGGTGGCCGTTCGTGATCGTGTAGCGCAGCGGCATCCCGCCCGATGCGGGCGCCTTCAGCCACGGCTGCGGATTCTGCCAGAACGTCGCACGCGATGCGGCGAGGCGCAGCCGGTCGCCCGCGATCCGTGCGTCATCGATCACGCCGTCGCGCACCGCGCGCGCGACGTACGACGCGATAGCCGCCGGATCGGCGCCGCCAAGCGGCACCGACACCGTCGCCGCATCGTGCCGCGTTTCCGTATTGAACAGCGCAACGAACTCCGCGAGCAGCGCGGCCGGCGGATCGTCGGGCCGCCACGTGTCGAGCGTGCGCTCGGCGGCGGGCGGCTCCTGCCCGTGCGCGGCGCCGTCGAGTGCCGCGGCGACCTCGCCTTCGACGGCGTCCGCTTCCTTGTCGGCCGGTTTCGTCAGCGTGTCTTCCATCACAGTGCTCCCGCGTCGTGGCGATCGGCGAGGATGTGCAGCCCCCGCTCGAGCGCCGGAAACAGGCTGCGCTGGAAGTTGTTCCAGCGCAGTTCGAGAATCGTGTCGTCCGGCGCGATCGGCGTGTCGAGCACGTCGCAGATCACCTCGCCGGAATCGATGCCGTTGTCGACGTAGTGGAACGAAGCGCCCGTCATCGTCACGGGTTCGACGCGCGAGGTCGCGCCGGTCGCCCAGTCGACCCGTTCGCCACGCGCGCCGTGCAGCGCGTCGAGCGTCGCCCACGCACCGCGCCTCTGGTATGGCGAATCGTCGGCCGTGATGCCGGGGTGGATGTTCGCGATGCGACGATGAAAGCGCGCGCCGGGACGCACGAGCTCGTCGAGGATCACGAGCAGCCCGTCGAGCACGACCACGTCGGCGTCGAGTTCGAGCAGGCGTTCGAGCAGGCGGCGCTCGAACGCCTGCTTGCCCGTCACGCGCTCACGCGCGTCGCGCGGCAACCGGCGGTACGTCGATGCAATCGTGCAGAACAGTTCGTCGACCGGCCGGCCCTGCACGGTCAGCCCATCGGGCAGGATCCACGGGCGGCCGGGCGTGCGCGCGAAGCCGTAGTCTGCGACCTTCGCGCGGTCGGCCGGCGAGCCTTCGTCGTCGTCGACGATCACACCCTGGAGCGCATAGCGTTCGCCGAGCGACGAGTCATTCAGGCGCTCGACGAGGAATTCGAGCGGCGCCTTCATGTAGCGCGTGCCGCCCTGGTAAGCGACCGGCTGGCCGGCGCGATCGGCCGCGCCGTTGCGCAGCGACTGGATGTAGACGAGATTTTTCTTCGGCATGGAGGCGTCGTGGAAAAAGGCGGACGACGGCGCCGCGGCCCGCCCGCGCCGGCCCGATGGCCGACCGGCGTGCCGCGGCGCGCGGCGTCACCAGTTGTATTTCGCGGTGGCGATCACCGTGCGGTCGGTACCGAAAATGCAGACGCTCGTCGACTGGCAACCGCTGATGTAGTGGCGGTTGAACAGGTTCGTCCCGTTCACGGCAAAGCGCCAGTTGCGTGTGTCGTAATGCACGCCCGCGTCGAACAGCGTGTAGCTCCCGACCGTCAGCGAGTTGTCCGCCGCACCGGCCGACGCACTTTGGTAGCGCACGCCGCCGCCCAGGCCGAAGCCCGTGAGCGGCCCCGTGTGCCACGTCCAGTCCGCCCACAGCGACGCCATCTGACGCGGCCGCGGAATGTCGACCGGCCAGTTGTTCAGCGATGCGTCGTTGGCCTTCACGTTCTTCACGTCCTGGTAGACGTAGGACGCAATCAGCGACAGGTTCCGCGTGAGCTTGCCGGTCGCGTTCAGCTCGATCCCGCGCGAGCGCACCTCACCGGTTTGGACCGACGTCGTGCCGGACGGATCGAGATTGAGCGGCGTCGACGTGAGCACGTTGGTCTGGTTGATCTGGTAGATCGCCGCGCTCAGCATCAGGTTCTTGCCGGGCGGCTGCCAGCGCAAGCCGGCCTCGATCTGCTTGCCGCGCGTCGGCTGCGGCAGCCCGCCGCCATACAGGTTCACGCCGATCAGCGGGTTGAACGACGTCGCGTAGCTGATGTATGGCGACAACCCGTAGTCGCCCTGGTACGTGAGGCCCACGCGGCCGGTGAACGCCGTGATGTCGGCCTTCGACTGCGTGCCGCCCTCGCGGTCGTCCATCCGCTGGTTCACCCAGTCCTCGCGGCCGCCGAGCGTCAGCGTCCAGCGATTCCACTTGACCTGGTCCTGCACGTACAGCCCGAACGTGTTCATCGTCGTGTACGTGTTGGTGCGGTACGTGGTGTTCGGCGGCGAGAACACGGACAGCGTGACCGGCGTATAGACCGGGTTGTAGATGTTCAGCGTCGGTGCGGCGGCCAGCCATTCGCTGTCGGTAGCGGTCTGCCGGTTGTACTGGAAGCCGAGCAGCAGCGTGTGCTCGAGCGGCCCCGTGCCGAAGCGGCCCTGCAGGTTGTTGTCGATGTCGAAGCGGCTGTAGTTCGTCTGGAACACGCCGGCCCAGCGGTTGATGTCGGTCAGGCTGCCGTCGGCGAAGCCCGCGCCGAACACGGAGCCGTTGTCGAGCGACAGGTGCATCCAGCGCACGTTCTGCCGGAACGTCCACATTGCGTTCAGGTTCCGCTCGAACTGGTAGCCGAGCGACCACTGCTTCTTGCGGTAGTAGTTGAAATCCGGGTCTCCGCCATAGACGTCCTTGTCGAGCTGCCCGTTCGGGTTCGGCAGCACCGTGCCCTGCGCCGGCAGGAAGTTCGACGAGATGTCGCCCCAGTCCTGCAGATACGTGGCGGACAGCGTCAGCGACGTATCCGCGTCCGGGCGCCAGCGGAACGATGGCGCGAGCGCGACGCGCTGGTCGTTGTTCGGGCCCGTCAGCGCGTTGCCGTCGCGGGCGACGCCGACGAACCGGTACGCGTACTTGCCATCCGCGTCGAGCTTGTCGCCGACATCGATCATGAACTGCTTGCGCGCGTAGTTGCCGAACTGCACGCCGGCTTCGCGCACGCGCTCGCCGTCGGCCGTCTTGGTCTGCACGTCGATGATCGCGCCCGGGTCGCCGGCACCGTACAGCACCGACGTCGGCCCGCGCAGCACGGTGATGCTGTCGATCATGTACGGATCGACGCGCCAACTCGACAGGTTCAGCGTGTTCGGCACCTGCAGGCCGTTCACGTACGCGGTCGGCGTGAAGCCGCGCAGTGCCGCGTACCAGTCGGAGCGGTTGTCCGAGCCGTACGACGAGAAGCCCGGCACGTAGCGCAGCGCCGCGTTCACGTCGGTCGCGCCGGTCATCTCGATCTGCTGCGCGGTGACGACGTTGATCGTCTGCGGGATTTCGTTGATCGACGTATCGGTCTTGGTGCCGGTCCTGCTGCGCTTCGCGACGAGCCCGACCGTGCCGTCGCCCTCCGAGCCCGCGTTGACGTTGATCGCCGGCAGCGTGCCGGACGTCGCGCCGTTCTGCACATTGCCGGCCGACGCGGCGGCGCCTGCGTTCACGGCCGGCGCCGTCTGCGCGTATGCGTGCCCTGCCGCCATCCCGAACGCCACGCTCGCCGCGGCTGCGATCGCACGCACACGCGTGCCTGTTGCCCACTCCATCTTTCTCTGCTCCACTTTTCCGATGCGGTCTCCGACCGCGCCTTTGTCAAAGAGCGAAAGCCATGCGGCCCGCGCTCGCCCCGTCTTGATGTCGTTGTTCATGCAGTGCCCGGGCCGCGCCATCGTCATCGGCGGGCGCGGCCCCTTCTTCGAGCGACGCGCAGATCTCGTCCGCGCGGCGCGCCAGGACCGACAGCAGCGTGTCGGACAGGCCGTGGCTGTCTTCGCAGCAGCCTTGCAGGTAGATGCGCGGCGTGAAGTGCCCGGGCGTCGCGAGCAGGTAGTCGCGCGTGACGTCGCCGCGCGTGAGCGCATCGCCCAGATGCGGCGCGAGCCCTTCGAGCAGCGTCGAATGCGTGTCGCGCCGGTAGCCGGTCGCGAGCACGAGCGCGTCGAAGCGTTCGACGCGCGTCGCGCCGTTCATCCGGTCGCGCAGCGTCAGCTCGATGCGGCCGTCGGCGGTGCGCACCGCGGCCTCGATCGCGCTGTTCGCGAGCAGCGCATGGCGCGGCGTGCCGTCGATGCGCTGCAGGTACAGCATTTCGTAGATCTGCTCGATCAGCGGCCGATCGACCACCGCGTAGTTGGTGTCGCGATAGCGCTCGAGCAGCGCGCGGCGCGCGTCGTGCGGCTGCGCGTAGACGACGTCGGTGAACTCGGGGCTGAAGATCTCGTTGACGAACGGGCTGTCGTCGGCCGGTTTCAATGCACCTGCCCGCATCACGAGGCTCGCGTCGACGTGCGGGAAACGGCGCGCGAGGTCGATGAACACCTCGGCCGCGCTCTGCCCCGCGCCGATCACCGCGACGCGGCGGCGCTCGCCGTCCGGCGCTGCGACCAGCCGGTCGATGTCGGTCAGGTAGGATGACGAATGGATCACGCGATCGCGGCCGAGCGCGGCGAACGCGTCCGGCACCGCCGGCGTGCCGCCGACGCCGACCGACAGCGCGCGCGTCACGCGCTGGCGCTCGCGGCCGGCCGCATCGCGCGACAGCACGCGCAGCGCGTCGATCCGCGCGCCGTCGCCGCGCACGGGCTCGATCGCGGTGACGGTTTCGCTGTAATGGACGTGCTCGTCGAACGCGTCGGCGACCCAGCTCAGATAGTCGTGGAATTCGATGCGGGTCGGATAGAAGTTCTTCAGGTTGACGAATTCGTTCAGCCGGCCGCGTTCGAACAGGTAGTTGATGAACGTGTAGCGGCTCTTCGGATCGCGCATCGTGACGAGATCCTTCAGAAACGAGATCTGCATCCGGCAGTCGTCAAGCAGCATGCCGCGGTGCCAGCCGAATTCCGGCTGGCGTTCGACGAAGCAATGCGCGAACGGGCGCGTGCCGTTGCGTTCCGCGAGGCGCACGGCCAGCGCCAGGTTCGACGGCCCGAAGCCGACGCCGATCAGGTCGAATACGGTTTCTCTCTGCATGTCTCTCAGCTCCCTTGTCGGTGAATCCGGCCCGTCAGACGTGACGGCCGGAGAAGAAGGTCTCGCGCAGCGTGCGCATCCACAGCGGCTGCCCGTCGGCAAGCGCCAGGCGGCGCTGCCGCGCGAAGCCGTGCCGCGCGAGGGTGTCGACGACCCGCGCGCGGCCGGCTGGGACCGCGCAGCCGACCGCTTCGGTGCGCGGATCGTCGAGAAACAGGTAATGCACGACCGACGGCAGCCAGCCCGCCACGCAATGCGGGCCGCGCCAGCGCGATTCCCCGACCAGCAGCCGCAGCCCGCGGTCGTAATCGCGCGCGCCGACGTGCGGCGCGAGCGGGTCTTCCTTCAGCCAGAACGCCTCGACGTACGCGAAGGGTTCGCCGTCGAAGCAGCCGACGAGCGGGCTCACGTGCGGATCGGCATCGGGCGCCGTGCCGTGTGCGCCGGGCTGCGTGCCCGGCCAGCCGTCGCGCACGCGCGGCGCGTCGAACCAGTTCGCCAGGCGCGTGGCGTCCTCGCCCGGCTGCCAGCCGCGCAACGTGAAACGCACGCCGAGTGCCGGCAGGTCGCGCGCATACACGTCACCGCGCGGCGCGGGCGGCCGGCGCGGATGCCGCCGGCCGTCGGTCAGCATCGGCAGCGTCGCGCATGGCAGCGGCGTGCCGACGCGCCACAGATCGGCTTGCTGCGCCCAGCCTTCACGCATGCACAGGCCGCCGTCGCCGAGCACGCCGCTCGCGCGCAGCGCATCGAGCGCGACCGCCGGCCACGCGGCCGGGTCGAGCCGGATCGCCGCGCGGCGCGCGTCGTCGGAAAACGCGGCGGCGAGCGCGGCCAGCAGCGCACGGCGCTGGTCGCCCGGTGCCGCGCGATGGTTGTACGCGACGAGGCGCAGCGTGCCGTCGGCCGCGAGCTGCGCGCGCAGCAACTGTGCGCCGATGCCGTCGCCCTGCGCGACGCGGATCTCCGCGTCGTCGCGTACGGCGAACAGGCCGTCCGCGAACGCGAGTCGGCACGTATCCGGCATCGTGAATCCGTCCGGACGCACTTCAGCCAGCATCGCGCACCTCCTGCTCCGTTTCGGCCGACGCATCGATACGCGCGCCGAGCGCCGCGAGCGTCGGCGACGCGAATACGTCGGCCACCGTCAGCGCGACCCCGGCGCGGCCGGCCGCATCGACGAAGCGCACCACGTCGAATGAAGTCGCGCCCGCTTCGAACAGATCGGCACAGGGTGCGGGCGCGGCCGTCGCGAACGTGTCCGACCACAGCGCGGCGAGCGCGGCTGCCGAGTCCGGCGCGCACGATGTCGTCATGACCTGCATCGCCGCGCCGCCGGCCGGTGCGGCTGCGACCGCCGCCGGCGCGGTGAACAGCGCGTCGGGCGCGCCGAGCGCCGCTTCCGGCGCGCCGGCGAAACGCGCGACCTCGTCGTGATAGAGGTCGACGAGCGCGTCGACGAAATCGCCGTCGAGCAGTTCGTCCGCATACGAGAACGCAGCGCTCACGCGGCCGTCCGGATGCTCGACGACGTCCAGCTCGAGCGTGAACACGACGCGATGACGCACGTCATCGAACTCGGCAAGCGACAAGCCGGCCCAGTCGCGTGCGGCGGCACCAGTCGGGCGCAGGTAGTTGAACATCACCTGGAACAGCGGATTGGCCTGCGCGGCACGCGGCGCGCGCAGCGCGGCGACGACGTCGGCGAACGGCACGTCGGCGTGCGCATACGCGGCGAGCGCTGTATCGCGCACCTGCGCGAGCACGTCCGAGCGGCAGGCTGAGGTGTCGAGCCGTGTGCGCACGACCACGGAATTGATGAAAAGACCGAGCGCATCGCGCGCGGCATCACCCGTCAGCTCGCGCGTCGATGCCAGGACGCCGACCGGCTGATCGGCCGCACCGGTCACGCGGAACAGCGCGGTGTTGAGCGCCGCGTGCAGCAGCATCGGCAGTGTCGCGTGCGCGGCCGACGCGGCGTCGCGTGCGGCACGGATCAACGATGCGTCGAAATCGAACGCGATGCGCGCCGCACGCCATTGCGGGACGGCCGGCGCATTGGCTCGCCGTGGCAGCACGGGCGGCGGCAGGTCGGCCAGCGCGTCGCGCCAGTACGCGACGCGGGCCGGGTGGCACGGCACGGGCAGCACGAGCGACGTGTTTCGAGGCGGCGTCGATACCGATTCCGCTCCGCCACGTACCAGATCGACATAGCCTGCGCGCACCGCGTCGAGCCACAGCTCGATCGATTCGCCATCCGACACGATGTGATGGATCGTCACCGACAACACGTGATCGTCCGCGCCGAGCCGCAGCACGCGTGCGCGCCACAGCGGCGCATCGGCCGCGAGATCGAACGGCGCGAGTGCGTCGGCATCGGTCAGCGCCGCCGCGCGGGCGAGCGCATCGGGCAGCGCGGACAAGTCGACGAGCGGCAGCGCGACGGGCGGCGCGGTGTCGATCCGCTGGCCCGGCAGCATGCCGTCGCGCGCGACGAGCCGCGTGCGCAGCGCCGGGTGCGCGGCCGCCGCAGCCGAGAACGCGGCGCGCAGTGCATCGACGTCGAGCGGGCCGCGCACGCGCAGCGCGACCGGAATGTTGTATGCGGCGCTGTCCGGCTGCGCGCGCCACAGGAACCACAGGCCGAGCTGCGCGGGCGACAGCGGCCATACGCCGAACGCATCGGGTTTGACCACCGCGATGCCCGGTACGGTGGCACCGCCGTGCGCGGCGCGCGGCGCATCGGCCACGTGGCGTGCGTATTGCGCGAGCACCGGCGCTTCGAACAAGGCACGCACCGGCACGTCGCGGCCGAGCCGCTCGGCGACGCGCGTCGCGACGCGCACCGCCGCCAGCGAATGGCCGCCGAGTTCGAAGAAGTGATCGCGGCGACCGACGCGTTCGACGTTCAACACGTCGCACCAGATCCCCGCGAGTGCGGTTTCGTCGCCGTCGTGCGGCGTTTCGTATGCGCGTTCGACGCGCACGGGCGCCGGCAGCCGCGCACGGTCGACCTTGCTGTTCGCGTTGCGCGGCAGCGCGTCGAGCACGATCAGTTGCGCGGGCACCATGTAGTCAGGCAGCGTGCGGCGCAGATGCGCGTCGAGCGTCGCGGCTTCGAACGGTTGCGCGGCCGCTTGCGCGTCAGCGGTCAGTTCGACGTAGGCGACGAGCTGCGCCTGCGCGCCCTGCCCGTGCACGACCGCGCACGCTTCGCGCACCGCGTCGTGCGCGGCCAGCTGCGCCTCGATCTCGCCGAGCTCGACGCGCAGCCCGCGCAGTTTCACTTGATGATCGACGCGGCCGATGAAGTCGAACACGCCATCCGCGCGACGCCGCACCAGGTCGCCCGTGCGATACAGGCGCGCGCCCGGCGCACCGTAAGGATCGGGCACGAAGCGCTCGGCCGTCAGCGCGGGACGATCGAGGTAGCCGCGCGCGACGCCGATCCCCTCGCCGCCCAGGTACAGTTCGCCGATCACGCCGACCGGCAGCGGATGCAGCCGCGCGTCGAGCACGTGCGCGGTGCGCGCGCCGACCAGCGTGCCGATCGGCAGATACGCGGCGTCGCCCAGCTTCGCGAGATCGTCGCCGGGGCGGAACATCCACAGCGTCGGCGTGATCACGGTTTCGGTCGGGCCGTAGCCGTTGACCACGCGCACGTTCGGCATCGCGCGGCGCAGCATCGCGAACGCTTCGCGCGAGGTGGCTTCGCCGCCGACGGTCAACGAGCGCAACGTCGGCGGCGCGCCGTGCACGAGCGCCCATTCGGCGAGCTGCGCGGCGCAGCCGGGCGGCACGTAGGTCATCGTCACGCCGTCGCGAATCATCATCGCGCAGGTCTGCGCGGGCGGCCACAGCACGTCGGCCGTCACCGACACCGCGGCACCTGACAGGTATTGCGAAAACCAGCCTTCATGCGCACCGTCGAAGTTGACCGACTGGAACAGCAGGAACACGTCGTTCTCGCCCGCGCCATAGCGCTCGGCGATCGCCACGCAATGCCGCGCGAACGCCGCGTGATCGACGATCACGCCCTTCGGCTTGCCGGTCGAACCCGACGTGTAGATCGCGTATGCCGCATGACCGGGCAACACGTCCGGCAGTGCGACGTCCGCGGCTTCGTCGAGTGCGTCGACTTCGTCCGCGCGCCAGATGCGCAGTGCAGGCAGCTCGGGCAGCGATGCGGCGCTTGCGCCGTCGGTCAGCACGTGCGCGATGCCCGCGTCGTCGACGATCTGCGCGAGGCGTTCGCGCGGATGGGCCGGATCGAGCGGCACGAACGCGGCACCCGACTTCAGCACCGCGATCAGCGCGACCAGCAGGTCGACCGAACGCTGCAGCGCGACGCCGACGCGCATTTCGGGCCGCACGCCGGCCGCGACGAGGTTGCGCGCGATGCGTGCCGCACGCGCGTCGACCTCACCGCGCGTCAGCGCGCGATCGATGTCGGCGACACCGCGCGCGTCCGGCCGTGCCTGCGCATGCGCGGCGATGCGCGCGTGGACCGGGACGAACGGCTCGGCTTCGGCCGCGCCCGCCGGCGCGTTCCACGCGAACAGTTGCGCACGTTCGTCGGCCGGCAGCCAGTCGAGATCGCCAATCGGCACGTCGGGGCGCGCGAGCGCATCGGCGAGCAGCGTGACGAAGCGCGCGGCCAGCCGCGCGATCGCGTCGCCGTCGAACAGGTCGAG
This sequence comes from Burkholderia sp. Bp9004, assembly GCF_003858025.1. Taxonomy (NCBI): domain Bacteria; kingdom Pseudomonadati; phylum Pseudomonadota; class Betaproteobacteria; order Burkholderiales; family Burkholderiaceae; genus Burkholderia; species Burkholderia sp. Bp9004. Next base: position 138,547 of record NZ_QTQD01000012.1, read on the forward strand.
CGCATGGATGAACGCGGCGTCGAACGTGCCGTCGGGTGTCGCCTCGACGGAAAGCGTCAGGTCGAATTTGGCGGACGGCGTGCCGGACGGCAGCAAGGTTGCCGATGCCGCGCCCAGCGCCGGCAGCGCGCGGCGCTCGCCGTACGCGGCCATCACCTGGAACAGCGGATGGTGGCTCGCGCTGCGCGGCACGCCGAGCGCGTCGACGATCTGCTCGAACGGCACGTCCTGGTGCATCTGCGCATCGACGAGCGCGCGCTGCGTACGCGCGACCAGCGACGAGAAATCGCCGTGCGCGGGTACGTCGACGTCGATCGCGAGCGTGTTGACGAAGAAGCCGATCAGGCCGGCCGTTTCCGCGCGCTCGCGGTTCGCGGCCGGCACGCCGACGCAGATCCGCGCATCGCCGGTCGCACGCGCGAGCAGCGCGTCGAGCGCCGCGAGCAACACCGCGAACGGCGTCGCGCCCGACGCGGCTGCGAACGCGCGCAGCCGCGCACCGATGCGCGCGTCGAGCGAAAACACGTGACGTGCGCCGCGCGCGCTGCGGCGAGCGGGCCGCGCGGCCGCGCCGGGCAGCGTCAGCACGCCGCGCTGCGGGTCGAGCCGCTCGCGCCAGAACGCCAGCTGCCGATCGCGCTCGCCGGCATCGAGCCAGCGGCGCTGCCACAGCGCGTAGTCCGCGTACTGGATCGGCAGCGGCGCGAGCGGCACGGGTTCCCCCGACGCATACGCGCGATAGAACGCCGCGAGTTCGAACAGCATCACGTCCGACGACCAGCCGTCCGACACGATGTGATGAACGGTCAGCGCGAGCCAGTGTTGCGTCGCGTCGAAGCGGATAAGGTGCGCGCGCACGAGCGGTGCCGCGCCGAGATCGAACGGCTCGGCTTCATCGGCCATTGCGACGCTTTCGGCGCGCGCGACGCGCTGCGCGTCGGGCAACGCTTCGAGATCGGTCTCACGCCAAGGGCAGCGCAGCGGCGGATGGATCGTCTGTGCGACGCCGTCCTCCGCTTCGTCGAAGGTCGTGCGCAGCGCTTCATGGCGCGCGATCAGCGCGTCGCACGCGAGCCGCAGCGCATGCGCGTCGAGCGGGCCCGTCAGCGCGAGCCGCTCGGTGACGTGATACGCGTGAGGCGCGTCGATCAACCGCGCGTGCAGCCACAGCCGCGTCTGCGCGAACGATGCCGGCACGCGGTCGGCGCGCGGCGTGCGCGGCGGGATCGGTAGCATGCGGAAGTCGATGCCGGCCGCGCCGAGCTTGTCGATGAACACCGCGCGCTGCGCGTCCGGCAGTTGCGTGAAGCGCGTCGCAAGCGCGAGCCAGTCGGGTTGAGCCTTCGTCATTCGTCGTCCTTATTGGGCTTCCAGTTCGCCGAGCAGCGCATCGATCGCGCTCGCCGCGTCGGTCTCGCCGCGTGCCGCGCAGGCCGCGTCGATCGCGTCCGCGCAGCGTGCGAGCGTGCGGGTGTCGAACAGCGTGCGCAGCGGCAGCGCGAGGCCCCAGTGCAGGTTCGCCTGCGCATGGGCCTGCGTCGCGAGCAGCGAGTGGCCGCCGAGCAGGAAGAAATCGTCGTCGCGGCCGATCGCGTCCACGTGCAGCACGCGCTGCCAGATCGCCGCGAGCGCGCGCTGCGTGTCGGTTGCGAGCTCGACGGCCGCGATCGCCTCGCGCACCGGCGCGGGCAACGCATGGCGGTCGCACTTGCCGTTCGGCGTGACCGGCAGCGCGTCGAGTTCGATCAGCTGCGACGGCACCATGTAAGCCGGCAACTGCGCGCGCAGTGAATCCAGTAACGCGGCACGGTCGAGCGGCCCCGAGTCGCCACATGCGACATAGCCGATCAGCTGCTCGTCGCGCACGATCACGACCGCGTCGCGCACGCCGGGCGCGGCGCGCAGCAGCGCCTCGATCTCGCCCGGTTCGATTCGCTGGCCGCGCAGCTTCACCTGCATGTCGACGCGGCCGAGGTAGTCGAGCGCGCCGTCGGCGCGACGCCGCGCGAGGTCGCCGGTGCGATACATGCGGGCGCCGGGCACGAACGGATCGGGCACGAAACGCTCGGCGGTCAGCCCCGGGCGGCCGAGATAGCCACGCGCGAGGCCCGCGCCCGCCAGATACAGTTCGCCGGTCGCGCCGGCCGGCACGCTCTGCCAGGCCGCGTCGAGCACGTGCAGTTGCAGGTTCGCGATCGGATGGCCGATCGGCACCGCGACGGCGCTGGCGTCGTCGGGGCCGCAGGTCCAGTGCGACACGTCGATCGCGGCTTCCGTGGGCCCGTACAGGTTCACGAGCGTCGCGTTCGGCACGAGGCGCGCGACCTTCGCGACGAGTTCGGGCGCGAGCGCCTCACCACTCGCGACGATCAGGCGCACGCTGTCGCATTGCGCGGCGGCCGAAAAATCGTCGAGATACGCGGCGAACGCGGCCAGCATCGACGGCACGAAGTGCAGCACCGTCACGCCGTGCGCACGGATCGCGGCCGCGAGGCGGGCCGGATCGCGGTGGTCGCCGGGCGCGGCGATCGCGAGCTTCGCGCCGGTCGCGAGCGGCCACACGAATTCCCACACCGACACGTCGAAGCCGAACGGCGTCTTGTGCAGCACGACGTCGTCGCGCGTCAGCCGGTACGCGTGCTGCATCCACGCGATCCGGTTCGCGAGCGCGCCGTGCGTGTTGCCGGCGCCCTTCGGCTTGCCGGTCGAGCCGGACGTATAGATCAGGTACGCGAGCCGTGCGTCGTCGACGTCGGTTGCGACGTCGGCGGCGGCATCGGCCACTTCGCACGCCTCGTCCGCAAGCAGATCGGCCACCGTCAGCAGTTGCGTCGGCGCTTCATCGCCGAGCGCGGCCTCGACCTGCTCGCGCAGATGCGCCTGCGTGATCGCGACCGCGGGCTGCGCGTCGCGCAGCAGGTACGCGATGCGCTCGGCCGGATAGTCGGGATCGACCGGCAGGTACGCGGCGCCGGCCTTCAGCACGCCGACGAGCGCCGTCACCATGTCGAACGAACGCTCGACGCACAGCGCAACCGGCGTGTCGGGCCGCACGCCGCGCCTGCGCAATGCGGCGGCGACGCGTGTCGTCTTCAGGTCGAGCTCGCGATAGGTCGCGCGCTGCACGCCACCGTGGACATCCGCGTATTCGAGCGCGATCGCGTCGGGCGTTGCCCGTGCGGCGGCCGCGAATTGCAGATGCAGCGGCTGCCGTTGCGCATCCGGCCACGTCCGCGCGGTGTCCTGCGCGCGCGCCAGTGCGTCGCGCGTCGCGTCGTCGGCGATCGACAGCGTGCCGAGCAGCGCGTCCGGCGTGCGGGCCAGCGCATCGAGCGCACAAGCGAACGCGCGGTGCCAGCGCTCGACCTGATGCGCGTCGACGCGTGCGGTGTCGTAGCCGTAGTCGATCGTCAGTTCGGCGCCACTCTCGATCACGAGCGTCAGCGCGAAATCGGTCGACTCGATGCTGCGCACGCCGCTCAGTGTGAGTGCGCGCGAATCGGCATCAGGCACCGCGTCGTCGACGGGATAGTTCTCGAACACGACCAGCGTGTCGAACAGTGCGCCCCCGGCGCCGCGCGCCCAGCGCTGGATGTCCGCGAGCGGCGTATGCGCATGCTCGGCGGCAGCCGCGTTTTCGCGTTGCAGCGCTTGCAGCCAGTCGGCTGCGCGTTGTTGCGGCGCGGGCGCCGTGATGACGGGCAGCGTGTTGATGAAGAGGCCGAGCACCGTGTCGACGTCCGCGAGCGCATCGGGACGGCCCGCGACGGTCGCGCCGAACGCGACGGCCGGCTGGTGCGTCATGCGCTGCAGCGCGAGCGCCCAGGCGCCCTGCGCCAGCGTGTTGACGGTCAGCTTCAGCGCACGCGCCGTTTGCGCGACACGCGTCGTCGCCGCCGCGTCGATCGTCGCGCGCCACGTGACCATGTCGGCATCCGCGCGGTCGGCCACGCGCTCGGCGATCAGCGTCGGTGCGTCGAGACGCGCGAGCCGCCCGGTCCAGAAGCGCTCGTCGGCCTCGCGGTCGCGCGTGCCGAGCCATGCGATGAAGTCGCGATAGCGCAGCGCCGGGCGGCGCTCGAACGGCGACACCGCGTCGGGGTCACGATAGTCGCGCAGCACGTCGCCGAGCAGGCGCGCCGTGCTCCACCCGTCGAGCAGCACGTGGTGGCGCGTCCACACGACGCGCCACGCGTCGTCCATCACGCGGATCAGCGTGAGCCGCATCAGCGGCGGCTCGCGCCAGTCGAAGCCGCGTTCGCGGTCGGCCGCGAGCCACGCGTCGAAATCGGTGTCCAGCGCGTCGCCGCGCGTGCGCCAGTCGAGCTGTTCGACCGGCATCCGCGCGTGGCGATGCACGCATTGCAGCGGCGCGGCCTCGTCGGGCATCACGCTGGTGCGCAGGATATCGTGGCGTGCGATGGATGCGGCGAATGCGGCCACGAGCCGGTCGGCATCGAGCGCCGTCGCGGTCGCGACGAGCTGGTTCACGTAGCTTGCATGACCCGGCGCGAACAGCGCATGGAACAGGATCCCCTGCTGCATCGGCGACAGCGGATACACGTCGTCGATCGTGCGCCAGTCGAGCGGCGCGCGCTCGATCGCGGCCTGCGTGAGGCCGGCGGCCCGCGCGAGCGGGAAATCGCCCGGCGTCGCACCGCCGCCGCGATGCGCGACACGCGATGCGCATGCGTCGGCGAGGTCGCGCAGCGCGGCGGCAAAGCGATCCGCGAATGCATCGATCGTCGCGCGCTCGAACTGCGGCGTGCCGTATACCCAGTGGACCTTCAGCGTGCGTGTGCCGTCGCGGTCGGTATCGAGGTATGCGTGAATCGCGAGCGTGTTGCCGAGCGGCCCTTGCGGGTCACGCTCGATGCCGGTGCCGCCGAAGCGCGGCACGAGCGTCGCGTCGCGCGGCGCGTCGAACTGGCCGAGATAGTTGAACGTGACGCGCGGACGCGGCACGGCGGCCAGCGCCGCACGCGTCGCCGCGTCGCCGTAGTGCGCGAGCACGCCGAAGCCGAGCCCCTTGTGCGGCACCGCGCGCAGCGTGTCCTTGACCACGCACAGCGTGTCGCGCGCGGTGGCTTCGACCGGCAGCGTGACCGGATAGTGGCTCGTCAGCCAGCCGATCGTGCGACTCGCGTCCGCATCATCGAACAGCGCCTCGCGGCCGTGCCCCTCGAATTCGACGCGGCACGACGCGGCGCCGTGGGCACCGGCCAGCGCCAGTGCGAGCGCCGCGCCCAGCAGTTCGATCGTCTGCGTGCGATACGCCGTGTGCGCGTCGGTCAGCGCGGCGCGGGTCAGCGCCGCGTCGATCGTCTGCACGACGACCGCCGCGTCGGCGTTCGTCGCGGGTGCGTCGGGATGATCGGGCACGAGGTCGTCGCCCTGCGCCATGCCGGCCCAGTAAGCCGTTTCAGCGGCGAACGGCGATGCCGGTTCCGTCGCGGCACGCGCGAGCCGCGTGGCCCAGGCATCCGCACGCAAGCCCGGCGGCGACAGGCGAACCGGCGTGCGTTCGCATGCGGCGCGATAAGCGGCGTCCAGATCGTCGAGCAGGATGCGCCACGACACGCCGTCGACGATCGCGTGATGAATCGCCAGATACAGCTGCGTCGCGCCGTCCGGCAGCCGCGCCGCACATGCGCACGCGAGCGGCCCGCGGCCGAGATCGAGGCGGCGCTGCAAGGCGTCGAAGCGCGCCAGCGCGTCGGCTTCGTCTTGCGCGGCGACCTCGACGAACGGGAGTGCGTCGTACGGTTTCGCTGCATCGCGCGCGTGCCAGTGGCCATCCGCACTGTGTGCAAAGCGCTGGCGGAAGGCGTCGTGATGCGTGAGCAGCGCGTCGAACGCGCGCGCGAATGCATCAGCGTCGAACGGATCGCGCACGTCGAACGCGACCGACTGGTTCCAGTGGCCCGGATGCGGCACGTCGAGCGCGAAGAAGCGCTGCTGCGCGGGCGTCAAGATCGTCGCCGCGGCAGCCGCGGTAGCCGTTGCGGCCTGAGCCGGCGCGGACGATATCGTTGCCGGCGCTGCAGCGGCGACGTCCCCGGTTTTCGCGATGCGCGCAAGTTCGGCGACCGTCGGGCCGTCGAACAGCTGCTTCGGCGTGAAGCGCACGCCGCGCTTGCGGGCGCGTGCGATCACCTGCAGCACCAGAATCGAATCGCCGCCGAGCTCGAAGAAGTTGTCGTCGCGGCCGACGTGCGGCACCTTCAGCACCGCCTGCCAGACTTCGGCGAGCGCCGTTTCGACCAGGCCCTGCGGCGCGGCGCCGGCGGCAACCGCCACCGGCGCGGCGGCCAGTTCGCGCAGCGCCGCGCGATCGATCTTGCCGTTCGCGGTCACCGGCAGGCGCGCGAGCGCGACGAACTGCACGGGCACCATGTAGTCGGGCAGCGTCGCGCCGAGTGCCGCGCGCATGGCGGCCTCGTCGAATGCCGCGCCGTCGCGCATCACGACGAACGTCGCGAGCCGCAGGCGGCCGTCGTGCTCGATCGCGAGCGTCTCGGCTTGCGCGACCGGGCCGGCCGCACGCACGGCCGCACTCACTTCGCCCGGTTCGACGCGATAGCCGCGAATCTTCACCTGGTCGTCGATGCGGCCGAGGAATGCGAGACGGCCGTCCGCGCGCAGGCGCACGCGGTCGCCGGTGCGATACAGGCGCGCACCGGGCGTGAACGGATCGGGCACGAAGCGCTCGGCGGTCTGCGCCGGCCGGTTCAGGTAGCCGCGCGCCACGCCCGGCCCGCCCAGATACAGCTCGCCCGTTGCACCGGCCGGCACGCACGCGCCGAACGCGTCAAGCACCAGCGCGCGCGCATTCGGCAACGGCCGGCCGAGCGGCACGGCGCTCGCGGGGTCGCGCGCATCGGCGCCGATCGACGCGGTGTCGCACGCGATCGCGCCGACGGTCGCTTCGGTCGGCCCGTAATGGTTGATCACGCGGCAGGCCGGTGCGAGCGCGGCCAGGCGCTCGACGAGTGCCCACGTCAGCGTTTCGCCGCCGGTCACGAGTGCGTGGCGCGGCAGCACGTCGGCCGGCACGCGCGCATCCAGCAGCGCCTGCAGATGGCTCGGCACGATCTTCAGCACGCCGACGTCGCGGCGGCGCATCTCGTCCGCGAACAGGTCCGGATCGAACGCGCACGCGGCCGGCAGCAGGTGCAGCGTGCGGCCTGCGCACAGCGCGCCGAACAGCGTCGTGTGGCCGAGGTCGGCGGCGACGGTCGACACCATCGCGAACGACGCGTCCGGTGCGAACGCGAGCTCGTCGAGCATCCCCTGCACGTAATCGGCCAGTGCGCCGTGCGACACGACGACGCCCTTCGGCGTGCCGGTCGAACCCGACGTATAGATCAGATAGGCGCCCTGCTCGGGATGCGGCGCGACGCGTACGTCGCCCGCATGCGCGAGCGTCGCGTCTTGCGCGAGTGTGTCGACGTCGAGTGGCTGTGGTGCGCTGCCGGCCGGCCACGCGGCCACATCCCGGCCCTGCGCGACGAGGGCCCAGCGCGCGCCGCAATCGGCGGCTGCGGCCGCGATCCGTGCGGCCGGCTGGGCCGGGTCGAGCAGCACGGCCAGTGCGCCGGCCTTCAGTGCGCCGAGCAGGCCGACGACGAAGCGGGCCGAGCGCTCGATGCAGACGATGACGGGTGCTTCGGCCGCCGCGCCGCGTAACTTCAGCGCATGCGCGATGCGGTTCGACGCGTCGTCGAGTTCGGCGAATGTCAGCGACGCCGACGCATCGACGAGCGCGACGCGATGCGGATAAGCGGCAGCCTGCCGCGCGAAGGCGGCGACGATGTCGGCGTGCTCGACGTTCAGCGCACGGCCGTCGCGCGGCAGGCGCGACGCCGGAGAGGCATCGCACGGCAGCGCGGCCGTCGTGCGGTGCGGTTCATTTGCAGCGCACGCGACGAGCGCCGCATAGCTGTCCAGCCACGCGCGCGCGGTGTCGGCATCGATGCAGTCGGTTGCATAGGCGGCGACCAGTTCGATTCCGTGCGCGTCGTCGGTGAAATCCAGTGCGAAGTCGAAGCGCGCGGCGAGATCGGGCCCCGGCGTCGCAACCGCGGTCGCGCCCGGCAGCACGCTGTCGTGCCGTGCATCGAACTGCTGCGCGAACTTCACGCGCAGCCATTCGTCGCCGCGCTTGACGGGCGCCTTCACCGCATCGACGACGCGCTCGAACGGCACGTCCTGGTGCGCGACCGCATCGAGCGCCGCCGTGCGTGCCGCGTCGACCAGCGCGCGGAACGGCAGCGTCGGCGCCACCCGCACACGCAGCGCGACCGTATTCAGGAACAGCCCGAGCAACGCGCGCGTTTCCGGGCGCTGGCGATGCGCGACCGGCACCGCGACGACCACGTCGGTCTCGCCTGTCAGGCGCGACAGCCATGCGTCGAGTGCGGCCAGCAGCACCGTGAAGACCGTTGCCTGCGCGTCGCGCGCGAGACGCCGGATGTCCGCAGCGACCGCGTCGGGCAGGCGGACCGACACGCGCGCGCCCTGCAGCGTGCGCGTCGCGCCCGGCTGGCGATCGACCGGCAGCGCAAGCGGGCCCGGCACGTCGCGCAATGCACCGCGCCAGTAGTCGAGCTGACGCTCGCCTTCGCCGCCGGCAAGCATGTCGCGCTGCCAGTCCGCATAGTCGGCGTACTGGATCGGCAGTGCCGGCAACGACGGTTCGCGGCCTTCCGCATACGCGCGGTACGCGGCCGACAGCTCGTCGAATGCGCAGCGCGAGCTCCAGCCGTCGGTGATCGCATGATGCGCGGTCAGGAGCAGCCGGTGGCGATCGTCGGCGAGCGCGACGAGCGTCGCGCGCAGCAGCGGCCCGTCCGACAGATCGAACGGCATGCCTGCGTCGCGCTCGGCGATGCGCGCGGCTTGCGCGTCGCGGGTGGCCAGCGGTTGACCGCGCAGGTCGAGCGTTTCGATCGTAACGGGCAGATGCGCATGGATGCGCTGCATCACGATGCCGTCGTCGTTGTCGACGAGCGTCGTGCGCCATGCATCGTGCCGCTCGATCACGTGATCGAGCGCGCGCTGCAGTGCGGCGTGGTCGAGCGCGCCGTCGATCGTCCAGTGCGCGGCGATGTGATACGCGGCGCTCGCGTCGCGCGTTTGCGCGAGCACCCAGAAGCGCTGCTGTGCGAGCGATGCGGCGCGATCGACGTACGGGGCGCCCGACGCAGCGGCATCGGCCGGCGCGCGGCGTGTGGCAATCGCGGCCAGCGGCTCGCCCGTTTCGCGTTCCGCGCGATCGACGTGCGCAGCAAGCTCAGCCAGCGCCGGATCGGCGAACAGCGTGTCGAGCCGCAGGTTCACGCGCAACGCGGCGCGGATCGCGGCCTGCAGTTGCATCGCGGCGAGCGAATCGGCGCCCAGCGCGAAGAAGCGGTCGTCGCGCGACGGCGTCGCGTCGAGGCCGAGCAGTGTTTGCCAGAGGCCCGCGATCTGCTGCTCCGTCGGCGTGCGCGGCTCGTCGCCTGCGGATCGTTCGGTGTCGCGGAGGCCGGCGATGCGCTCGCGTAACGCGGCACGGTCGATCTTGCCGTTCAGCGTGTACGGCAGTGCGTCGCAGCGCACGAAACGGTGCGGCTGCCACGCGGCGGGCAACAGCGCGCCCACGTGCGCCTTCAGCGTCGCATCGTCGGCGGCCGCGCGCAGCGCGACGCACGCGATCAGCCGCGTCGGCCCGTTGCCGGTTTCGGCGATCACGGCCGCGTCGGCCACCGCCGGATGCGTGCGCAGGCACGCGGCGATTTCCGCGGGCTCCACACGCACGCCGCGCACCTGGACCTGGTCATCGAGGCGGCCGAGATAATCGAACGCGCCGTCGGCGCGCTGGCGTGCGAGGTCGCCGGTTCGGTACACGCGGGCACCGGGTTCGCCGTGCGTATCGGGAATGAAGCGTTCGGCCGTCAGCGACGGGCGGCCGTGATAGCCGCGCGCGAGGCATACGCCGCCGAGCAGCAGTTCGCCGCCATCGTCGCCATCGATGCGCGCGACGCGCGGGCCGATCGCGCGACCGATCGGCAGCGATGCATACGCATCGTCATCGGCCAGCACGGGCATTTCGCCCGGCTTGACCGGCCACAGCATCGGGGAGATCACGGCCTCGGTCGGCCCGTAGCCGTTGATCAGGCGAACCGACGGGAACGTACGGCGCACGAATTCGAATGCCTGTTGCGGCAGCGCTTCGCCGCCGAACGCGAGCACGCGCAACGCCGGCGGCACGCCTTCGCGCGCGGCGACGGCCGCGAATTCGCGCAGATATGCAGGCGGAAACGCGGCGACGCTGACGGATTCACTGACCATCAGCGCATGGGCGGCGTCCGGAGTGAACGGCTGCGGCGGCGCAATCGTCACGCTCGCGCCGACCGCGAGCGGCGCGAGCCAGCATTCGTGCGCGGCATCGAAATTGACCGACGCAAAATGCAGCAGGCGGTCGCCGCCCTCGATCGGCAGCGCGGCCGCGAGCGCGTCGCAATGCGCGGCGAGCGGCCCGTGCTCGACGACCACCGCCTTCGGCGTGCCGGTCGAGCCCGACGTGTAGATCATGTACGCCGCCGAGCGCGGATGCACCGGCACGTCCTCGTCGTCGACGAAGGCGGCGGCACCTGCCTCCGCGGGCATCGCGTCGAACGCGTGTTCGAACGGCACGCCGAGCGCCGCGCGGCCGGCCGCGTCGACGATCCCGTGGCGCAGTTGCGCATCGCGGACGATCCAGTCCAGGCGCGCGGCCGGATGACGCGGATCGAGCGGCACGAATACGCCGCCCGCTTTCAGCACGGCAAGCAGCGCGACGAACAGCTCGCACGAGCGTTCGACGCAGACGCCCACCCGCACTTCCGCGCCGACCCCGGCCGCGCGCAGTCGGCGGGCAAGGTGCGACGCACGCGCGTCGAGCGCGCCGCGCGACAGGCGCAGGTCGTTCTGGAAAGGCGCGGCGAGCGCGGGCGCGTCGGGCGCGCGGCGCGCCAGTTCGCGAATTCGGTGATGCAACGCAGTCGGGAAACTCGTCATGTGCGTGAAGTCCTTCGGTCCGGCCGCTTCGGCCAAGTCTCGGGGCCGCATGGGGCGGCTTCACTGGTGTGACGAACGGCGCGGCCGATTTTTTACCGTTTTGCGCGCAAAGCCGGAATGGATGCATTTTTTGAAGGCATGGCTAAATATTTGCGCGGCCCGTTCGTCTATCAGGGAGGAAAGCCGCGGCTGGCCCGTCCCGCGCGCTGCTTTCGCATCAATCCCGCCGTTTCCGCAGGATTTGCCTGCCCATCATTTACCGATGTTGCCGATGACCGCCGCCCACGAGCCCTCTTCCCCGCCGTCCCTCGACGCCTCCCCCGGCCGCCCCGCGGCCCGCCTGATCCTCGCGCTGCTGCGCGAAAGCCGCGCGTCGCTCGCGCTGGCGCTCGTCGCATGCGTGCTCAATGGCGTCGCGAGCGTGCTGCTCGTCGCGACGCTGAACCGCGCGCTCGCGACGCCCGGCGCGGCCGACGTGTCGCTCGCGTGGCGCTTCGCGCTGTGCGCGGTGATCGCGCTCGTCACGCGCATCGTGTCGGGCACGCTGTTCGCCCGGCTGTCGCAGGACACGATGGCGCGCCTGCGCGTGCATCTCGCACGGCGCGTCGGCGCGGCCGAGCTGCGCGACATCGAGCGGATCGGCGCGGCGCCCGTGCAGTCGGTGCTGACCGACGACGCGACCAACGTGTCGATGCTGTTCTTCGCACTGCCGAACCTGGTGATGCACGGCTCGATCGTGTTCGGTTGCCTCGGCTATCTCGCGTGGCTGTCGTGGCCCGTGTGCCTGCTCGCGCTGACCGCGATCGTCGCGGGCTCGCTCGGCTATCACACCGGCGATCGCCGTGCGATCGCGTCGCTCGAGGCGGCCGGCCAGGCGCAGGATCGCCTGTTCGGCTATCTCGGCTCGCTGTTCTCCGGCGCGAAGGAGCTGAAGCTGCACGACGCGCGCGCGCGCCAGTTCGTCGACGGCCAGCTCGGCGCGGCGATCGGCGAAGTGCGCGACCACCGCCGCCGCGCGTTCAGCGCGTATGCGGTCGGCGTCGGCTGGATCATCTTCCTGTTCTACGTGTTCCTCGGCGCGGCCGCGTTCTGGCCGCAGCTGGGCGTGCATGCCGATGCAGGTACGGCGGCCGGCTACGTCGTCGTGTTCCTGTTCATGCTTGTGCCGCTCGACGGACTGCTGAACAACCTGCCGACCGTCAATGCGGCGCGCGTGTCGCTCGGGCGCATCGAGAGCGTGATGGCCGAATTCGGCGCGCTGCGCACGGTGCCGCCCGCCAGCGACGCCCCCGACGTACCGCCCGCCGGCGCCGTCACGCTGCGCGGCGTCACGCACGCGTATTTCCACGAGCGTGACGAACGGATGTTCCGGATCGGGCCGATCGACCTGACGATCCGGCCGGGTGAGCTCGTGTTCATCGTCGGCGGCAACGGCAGCGGCAAGACGACGCTCGCGAAGGTGCTGACGGGCCTCTACGAGCCGGAGGAAGGCGCGATCGAGGTCGACGGCCGGACGATCGGCTGGCGCGAGCGTGCTGCGTACCGGCAGCGCTTCAGCGCGGTGTTCAACGATTTCCATCTGTTCGATGCGCTGCTCGGCATCGTCGACCCCGACGATCCGGCGCGCGCACAGGCCGATGCGCGCGCGAACGCGCTGGTCGCGAAGCTCGCGCTCGATCACAAGGTGAAGGTCATCGACGGCGCGTTCTCGAACCGCGCGCTGTCGACCGGGCAGCGCAAGCGGCTCGCGCTCGTCGTCGCGTATCTGGAGGACCGTCCGTTCTACCTGTTCGACGAATGGGCGGCCGACCAGGATCCGTCGTTCAAGGCGGTGTTCTACGAGCAACTGCTGCCCGAGCTGCGCGCGCGCGGCAAGGCCGTGATCGTGATTACGCACGACGACCGCTATTTCGATCTCGCCGATCGGTTGCTGAAGCTCGACAACGGGCAGATCGTCAGCGACACGACGCCCGCGCGGTCACGCGCACGGGACGGTGCCGATGCGCTGAGCGCGTAGGCACGCGTGAACACCGGCCGCCTGCGCGCGGCGAATGCAGCGCGCAGGCGGCCGGTTTTCGGCTCGGCGGAGCGTATAGGACTGGAAAAGCCGAAAGGAAATATCGTTCGGCATACTGATGTACAGGTGACGCCATCGGGACGCCGCGACACGCGAACAACTACGCGGCGCTCGGCCACGCGCTTCCCCTGCCCGCAACGACGATTCGCTCGCTCAGCGCACGGCCGGCAGCTTCAGCATCGTATCGGTCATCACGTCGGCCAGCTTCAGCGCCGACATCGGACCGCCGAATCCCCAGATGTTCCGTTCGACGAGCGCGATCCTGCGTTCGCGCAGCGCGGGCACGAAACGCCACACCGGCGAGTCGAGTTTCGACGACAGCGGCACGTCCATCCCCGTCGCGGTGACGAACAGCACGGCGAGATCGCGTTGCCGGAGCAGATCGGCGGATGTCACGTAAAGCGTGCCTTCCCGCGTCGGCTTCTTCGGCCACGGGTCGAGCCCGAGCGCGCGCGCGAGGCCCGCCGACGTGCTGTTGCCGGTATACGCCCAGTAGCGGTCGGGCAGCCCGAGATCCTGCAGCAGTGCGATGCGATCGCCGCCGCGGCCCGCGGCCTTGAGCCGCGATGCATTGCGCGCGATCCCCGCGTCGAGTTGTGCTTCGACCGCCTTCGCCCGCGCGTCGCGTCCGGTCACGGTACCAATCGTCCGGAAGATCCGGCGCATCCAGTCGAGCTGCGTGACGAGCACGCCGCCTTCCGACACGTTCGGGCTGAACTGGAACAGGATCGTCGGCGCGATCCGGTCGAGCGCGGCGAAGATCGGCGCATGCCGGAAGCCGACGCCGAGGATGAGGTCGGGCTTCACCGCGGCGATCGCCTCGAGCCCCGGCTCCTGACGCGAGCCGATGTCGGTCACACGGGCGAGCCGGTCGCTCTCGTAGCCGAGCCAGCCCGGATAGAACGTGGTATCGGCCATGCCGACCGGCACGATGTCGAGCGCGATCACACTCTCCGCGAACATGAAGTCGAGCGCGACCACACGTTGCGGCTGCACCGGCATCGTCGCGCTCGCCTGCGATACGACGGGGTTGCCGGCGAGCGAGCGGCCCGATTGCGAAAGCGTGCTGCCCTGCCCGCCCTGCGCGTCGTTCGCGACCGCGGCGGCCGGCGCCGCATGCGCGCCGCAGCAAGCAGCGCCGAACGCGGCCAGTGCGGCAAGCGCATGGCGGCGGCCGGCATGCGGTGCCGGAGTCACCGGATCGCATCCTGCTCGGCCAGCGCCGCGTCGTCCATCGTCAATAGCAGGGGGCAGCTTCCACACAGTTGCGTTTCTCCAGGAATTTCATAGCGCAGGCAGCACACGCGGCGCGCGCGAAACGGCGTCGGCAGCAGCGGCGAGCGCGGCACGGCGTCGCGTACCGGCAGGCGCAGCGGATTCGGCTCACCTTCGACGCAGGACGCGCCGAACAGCCAGTCGGCATCGCGAGCGGGATCGGCCGCGCACGGCAGCGAACGGTACGTGTCGAGCAGATAGTCGAGCAGGTTGCCCGCGTTGCTCCACAGCACGCGCGGCGTGACGCGGCCCATCGCCGCGAGCAGGCCGATCACCGCGCCGAGATGCGCGACGAGCCCCGCATAGCGCGGCGCGGGCGCGATGCACGGCGCGCCGAGCGCGTCCGGCGCGAAATACAGCGCGGCCGGCATCCCGTCGTCGAGCGCGACGAACGTGCGGTCCGGCGTCATGTCGAGCGGCCGGCCGAGCGTCAGCGCGGCGACGACGCCGGCCGGCGCCGCGCGGCCGAAATAGTATTTGCTCCATTGCGACATCAGCGCGCGCGCATGCAGCGCGGGATCGCCGCCGTAGTGGCGGACCATCGCATCGAGCAGCGCATCGCGATGATCGGGCAGCGCGCCGACCGGCACGATGATCCGGCCCGGCGCGTGCGCGTCATCGGGCATCCCGAGCCACACCGCGTCGAGATGGCCGGTGAACGGTTCGGGGGCGAACGCGGAGAAGCGTGTGGCGCGTGCACCGTCGAGCGCTGGTGTCATCGCCCCGCGCGCCGCGCGCGGCGCCCCTCGAGGATCAGCAGCCCGAGCAGATACGGCGCGCCGATCAGCGCGGTCAGCACGCCGGCGGGCACTTCGCGCTGCGCGACGACCGTGCGGGCGGCCAGGTCGGCACACCCGAGGATCAGCGCGCCGCATGCGGCCGCGAGCCACAGCCGCGTGCGGTGCCGGCGCGCGCCGAGCATCGTCGCGACGTGCGGCGCCATCAGTCCGATGAAGCCGACCGGCCCGACCGCCGCGACGGCCGCGCACGCGGCGAGCGTCGCGATCGTCAACGCGAGCGGCCGCAGCGCGGCGACCGGCAGGCCGAGCGCGGCCGCCTGGTCGTCGCCGAGCGCGAGCATGTCGAGCGGCCGCGCGAGCCAGGCGAACACGGGGATCGCGAGCACGCACCACGGCAGCAGCATCGACACCTCGCCCCAGCCGCGGCCGTAGGTGCCGCCGACGAGCCACACGACGAAGCGCGCGGGCTGCACGCTTTCCTGCGTGATCAGCCATTGCGCGAGCGTGGTCCACAACGCACCGATCACGATGCCGGTCAGCGCGACCGCGAGCGGTGCATAACGGTGCCGGTGATTCAGCGCGAGCGTGATCGCGAGCGACAGCGCACCGCCGCTCAACGCGGCCACGGCGAGCGTCACGTGCCCCATCAGCGGCCACGTCGACAACGCGAACAGCGTGACGAGCCCCGCGCCCTGCGTGACGCCGAGCACTTCGGGGCCGGCGAGCGGGTTGCGCACGACGCTCTGCATCGCGACGCCGCTCACGGCGAGCAGCGCACCCGCGAGGAGCGCGCACAGCAGCCGCGGCATGCGCAGGTCGATCAGCATTCGCGCGACGGCATCGTGACCCGACAGCGCGGCGGACCAGCGTGCCGGCGACAGCCATTCGGGGCCGGCCGACACGCCGGCGAATACGACGAGCACGCCGGCCGCGACGAACAGCGCGGTGCGCAGCGGCCAGCCGAGCTCCTCGAGCCAGGCGACCACCCGCGTCGACCCGCTGCCGCCCGCGCGTTCGGCTTGAGCATGCAGCACGCCCGACCAAGCAGCGCCGCGCCGGATCATCGCGAGCATCAGCGGCGTGCCGATGAGCGCGATCGCGACGCCGGTCGACAGCGTCGCGTCGAGACCCGACGCGAGCACCGCACTGTCGGTGACGAGCACGAGCGCGCCACCCGCGAGCGCCGACAGCGGCACCAGCACGCCGAGCCGGCCCGCGCGTGCGCCGCGCACCTGGCGCACCAGGTTCGGCGCGACGAGCCCCACGTACGACAGCGGGCCCGCGATGCTGACGGCCACGCTCGTGAACGCGACCGCGACGATCGTCGCCGCGAGCCGCGCTGCGTCGACGCGTACGCCGGCCGCGGCTGCCGCCTCGTCGCCGAGCGCGAGCGGATTCAGCGGCCGGATCACGAACGGCAGCGCGAGCAACGGCACGACGAGCCAGCGCGCGGCAAGCGCGAGCCCGGTCGCGCCGGGTTGATAAAGACTGCCGTTGGTCCACAGCGCCGCGCCCGCGATGTTCTGCTCGAAGAATGCGAGCACGAGCGTCGACAGTGCCGCGAACAGCAGCATGCACACACTGCCCGCAAGCACGAGCCGCAGCGGCGTCGCGCGCCAGCCGCCGGCCGCGACGATCGCGCACGCGGCGGCGATCAGCCCGCAGACGAACAGCAGCGGCACCGACGCGACACCGGCGAGCGCCGGCACCAGCATCGCCGCGAGCAGGCCGAGCTGGGCGCCGCCCGTCACGCCGAGCAGGTCGGGCGATGCGAGCGGGTTGCGCGTGAGCGACTGGAACAGCGCGCCCGCGATGCCGAGGCAGCCGCCCGCGACGAGCGCGGCCGCGACACGCGGCAGGTTGAGGTCGAACAGGAACACGCCCGCGAGCGCGGCAGCGTCGCTGCCCGGCATCGCGCTCCACCACGCGCGAAGGTCTGGAGCGATGCGCAGCACCGCCAGCACCGCGATCAGCACGACGAGGCCGAGCGCGAGCGCGCCGGCACGGCCGCCGGATGCCGCGCCCTGCCCGCTCGCCGCGAGCCGCTTGCGCATCGCGAACGTCGTCATACGGCGATATCCCGGTGAACGGCGCGATCGAACCCGTCCGCCGTGCCGGATGCCGGCGGCCCGTATGCCGGCACGCACATCGGCGCGCCCGTCTGCGGATGCGCGAGCTTCAGCATGTCGACGCCGAACGCCGCGCGCAGCCGCGCCGGTTCCAGCATCGCGTCGGGCGAGCCCTGCGCGACAAGGCGACCGGCACGCATCAGCACGATGTCGTCGCTGAACGCGGCTGCCTGGTTCAGGTCATGCAGGACCCACACGATCGTCAGCCCGCGCGCGCGGTTCAGTGCGCGCAGCGCGTCGAGGATGTCGAGCTGATGATGGATGTCGAGATAGGTCGTCGGCTCGTCGAGCAGCACGATCGACGCCTGCTGCGCAAGCGCCATCGCGATCCACGCGCGCTGCCGCTCGCCGCCCGACAGCGCGCCGACGTCACGCCCGGCGTCGCTGGCCAGGCCGCTCGTCTCGAGCGCCTCGTCGATCGCCGCATGGTCGGCGCGCGACAGCCCACGCAGGAAACCGCCATACGCGTAGCGGCCGTACGCGACCAGCTCGCGCACGGTCAGCCCCGACGGAATCTGGTTGAACTGCGCGAGCATCGTGAGCTCGCGCGCGAGCGCGCGACGGCGAAACGACGCGAGCGGCTTGCCGTTCACGTCGATGCGGCCCGCACGCGCGGGCTGCAGGCCCGCGAGCGTGCGCAACAACGTGCTCTTGCCGCAGCCGTTCGGGCCGCACAGCGCCGTCACGCGGCCGGCCGCGATCGACAGGTCCAGCCCGTCGATCACGACATGGTCGCGATAACCCACCGTCAATCCGCGCGCGGCCAGCGCGGCGGTACTACGCGTCATCGGTCCTCCGTTCGGCCGCGCGCGGGACCGTATAACTTTGCGCCATCGCGACGACCACCTTGCGCGGCCCTTCGAACGGGTCGCGTGCGTGCGCGGTCAGCATGTTGTCGAGCATCAGCACGTCGCCCGTGCGCCACGGGAACACGATGCGCTGGCGATCGAGCACGCCGCGGATTTCCGCGAGCGCGTCGGCCTCAAGCGGCGCGCCGTCGCCGTAATACACGTTGCGCGGCACGTTCTCGAGCCCGACCGCGTCGACGAGCGCTTCCTGCATGTCGTCGTCGAGCGCCGACAGGTGAAACAGGTTCGCCTGGTTGAACCACACGCGCTCGCCCGTGCGCGGATGGCGTGCGACAGCCTGGCAGCGTTCGCGCGTGCGCAGCAGCAGTTCGCCGTCGTCGTCCGTGCGCCATGTGCATTCGATGCCGCGCGCCGCGCACATCCGCTCGACCTCGGCCGGCTCGTCGGTGCCGAACGACTGCTGCCACGGCAGGTCGAGCCCCTGGCCGAAGTTGCGCACGTACAGCAGTTCGCGCTGCTCGAAGCGCGCGACCAGCGCCGGATCGAGCGCGCGATAGACGGCGCGGCTGTCCGCGATCGGCGTCGCACCGCCTTTCGGCGCCGCGAGCGCGCAATGGAACCAGATCCGCAGCGGCCACTCGCGCGTGTACGACTGCTCGTTGTGCAGCGGAATCGCGCGATGCGGCGGGTATTCGGTCGACGTGTAGACGGCGCCTTCGACCTGGCTGCGCGGCGTCGACGCGTATTCATAGCCGATCAGCGGATCGCCGAACGACGCCGCGAACTGCTGGAACGCGTCGATCGACGGCACGTGAAAGCCCGTGAACAGCACACCGCCCGCCCGTTCGAGCGTGTCGGCCGCGATCGCATGCGCGAGCGGCGCGATCTCGTCGATCGACATGCCGTCGGCGCCGCGCGGCGACACGACGGTGGGCAGCCCCGGCTCGATACGCAGGTCGTCGAGCGTCGGCAACGAAAGCAGGGTCATGCAACGTCCTCTTCAGGTGGCGCGCCGCACACGCGGCGCAGCGGGTCACGACGCGCGCGTTGCGCGATCGCCGTCCATCGCGCGGCGCAGGCTCGCGGGGCGCATGTCGGTCCAGACGGTCTCGATGTGCGCGAGGCAGTCGGCTTTCGGGCCGCGCACGCCGACCTCGCGCCACCCGGCCGGCACGGGCCGGAACGTCGGCCAGATCGAATACTGTTCTTCGTCGTTGATGACGACCGTGTAGACGAGGTCGTCGGTGTCGGCGGAAGGCGTCGTGGCTTGCGTCATGATCGAAAAAAGCGGGAGGCGGTTGAAGGAGGCGAAGCGGCGAACTGTCGGATCGGCCGCTCCTGTCTTGAAGACGATTGGCCGGCGCGATTTTTTACCGGCGCCGCGCGCGGCCGCCGAGAAACACCGGGCACGCGTCACCGCGATGGCACGCCTCGAGGCATTCCGCGCAGTGCCGCTCCGCGTCGCGCACCATGAAATGCACGAGTGTCTGCGACACGTTCAACGCGCGCGCCGCGGTCTGCAGCGTCTCCTCGCGCAGCCGCACCATCTCGAACGCCACGCGGCTGCGCGCCGGCAGGTCGTCGAGCGCGGCCCACACGCGGCGCAGCGTGTCGCGCGTCATCAGCGCGGCCTCGGGCGTCGGTTCCGGCGACGGCACGTCGAAGCCGTCGTCCTCTTCCGTGTGATAGACGTTCTCGAGGCTTTGCCGGCGGCACGCATCGATCGACGCATTGCGCACCATCCGCGTCACGTATGCGATCGGCTGGCGCACCGCGTCCTGGTTCGGGAATTCGACGAGCTTCACGAACACGTCGTGCACGACGTCCTCGGCGCGGCTCGCACAACCGACGAAGCCGCGCGCGACGTTGACGAGCATCGCGCGATGGGCGATCAGCACGTCGAGCAGCGCGCCCTGCGCATGCGGCTCGACGGTACGGCGCGCCCGCGGCGCGGGACGCGACGGCAGGTCCGGATAACTGCCGAGGAACGGGTTCGCCGTTGCCGCTGCCGGTCGTTCGAGCACTTCCGCCATAGCCATCGATCTGCTCCGTCAAATTCCGAGATAGCGCAATTTAACGTAAACGCAAATCATTCTCAATCCGATTACGAGATGACCCTTTCGGTTGTCGGGATTTGTCTGATTAATTGACGGATTCGGTGTTTTGACGAACGGGACAGGCCGAACGACAGGATCTCGACGAAGACGCCTCCGCCACCGTCGCACGGCTCGTGCCGGCCACCGCCGAAGCACATCCGCGCCACGTGTGCGACTTCGTGCATCGCCATCACAAGGTGTGTCGCCCGGGTGCTTTGAGCGGCGCGCCGCGAGCCTGGAAAAAAGCGCCGGCATGCCGGCGCTTTCACGTGAGGTGCGTGCGGTGCGTCGAGCCGCGCTCGCGCGGCTCGCGTCAGTAGATGAACAGCCGGATCGTTGCAGTCGCATCGAACCGCCCGATCTTCGGCGGCCCGAACGACTTCAGCACCGCGTCCATCAATACGCTCTGGTTCATGACGTTGGACGGAAACTGAGCGAGGTTGAACTGTTGGTTGAACGGAATGGCCTTGCCCTGGCTGTCCTCGATGCCGATACCGAAATTGCTGTCCTTCGCCGGCACCAGCAAGCCGTTCTGAACCGGATAGCTCGTTTCGAAATATCCGTCGACGCGTACCGCGACGTTGCATTTCTTGGTCAACGACAACGAGAACCGCTTGCGCGGCACCGCCGGCATGAAGCCGTTGCCCACGGCCTGCACCTGTCCGAAATTGACGATGCCCGGTTCGGGCGTCACGAGCACGTCGACGAAGCACGGCGTCGGCTTGAGGTTGCGCAGGCCGCTCAGGCGGTACTGGAAGCTCTGGTTGTATGCATTCAGCCCGAACTCGCCGTCGAACTGGAATACCGTGTAGATATCGCTCGGTGGCTGGACCCAGTTGCCCTTCTTGCGCACGACGACCTGGTAGTCGATGCTGATACGGGTCTGCTCGCAACGTCCGCGATCGAAGTCGTACTTGCTGCACGGAGGCACCGAATAGCCGGTAAACACCCCTCCGCCGCGATTACTCGTCTTGTCGAAATAGTCAATTCCCTTGTAGCGGATGCCGATCTCCAGCCCCCACGCCGCCGGGTTCGTGCGATTCGGGTTCGCGTAGAAATAGATGTTGTCGACGACTTTCAGGCTGCCTGCATCGCCGAGGTCCTTGTAGCAATACCCTGACGTGGTGCGGACCGGCGACACCCAGATCACGTATCCGTCCGGCGCGTCGGTCGGATACGACGCGACACCGCCGATCGGCTCGGTCAGCGAGGTCGCACCGCTGTTCGTCAGGCATCTTAGCGCCCACGCCGGCTGCGCGGCCGCGACCAGCAATCCCAGCACGAGCCAGCGCAGCCACGCCGCCGGCAACCGCCGTTCGCGCATCCCGCCGCTCATTTCTTCACGCTCTTGCAGGCACCGGCCTCACACGCATACTCGACCGCCACCTGGCCGCCGTAGTCGTCCACGTGCGTAACGAACAACGTCGACGGCGTCGCGGCCTTGAACGGCACGTCGGCCGTGCTCATCGGGCTCACCATCACCGGGTCCAGCGGCACATGCGTCTTCTGCGCACCCGAAGCCACGTCGACGATCGTGATGTGATACGGCGTCGGATTGTCGAACACGAGCTTGTGCGCCCCCGCGTCGACGCGCAGCGTCATCGGCAGCGTCCAGTCCTCGTCGCGCGCGGGCTGCACGCCCTTCGGCCGGTAGAACAGCTTCATCTGCGTATGCAGCGCGATCTGCAGCGTGTTCGGCGTATCGGTCTTCGGCGGCACTTCGCGGATGTTCAGGTAGAACACCGATTCGCGATCGGCCGGCAGTTCGGTGCCCGGCAGCTTCGCGATGCGCAGCACGTTGCGCTCGTTCGCCTCGACGCGCTGCAGCGGCGGCACGACCATCAGCGGCGACGTGATCTTGTTGCCTCGCGTGTCCTCGAGCCACGATTGCACGAGATACGGATACGTCGTGCTCTTGTTCGTGATGGTGACGATCGCGGCCGGTTCGCCTTCGTTGAAGATCACGCGCGTGCGGTCCGGCACGATCGCCGCATGCGCGACGCCGGCGAGCAGCGCGCTGGCCACGGCCAGCATGCACGATGCGCGGCGCGGGAAGAAAAGAGAGAAAGCGTGGTTCATCGCTGGATCCGTCAAATCATCGTTCGGTCCGTGCGGCCGTTGCATGCGGCTCGCCGGGCGTCTGGCACGTCACCGGAATCGGCGTGCCTTCGAGTTGAAGCTGGTTGGGCAGTGCATTCACCGCGCACAGCGTGCGTTCGCCTGCACGCACCACGAGCGCGGATCTCGGCTGCACCTGGGTCAGGAACGCGGCGCCGGCTTCGCCGACGATGCCGAGCTCCTTGCCGTTCGCCGCGTCCTGCACGGATGCGCCGAACGGCACCGGCTTGCCGGCCGCATCGGTCAGCGTCAGGTACAGGTTGCTGCCGCGCGCGGTGGAGAACTTCACGAAGCCGATCGCGCCGTCGGTCAGCACCATGCGCTGGATCGGGTTCGACACCTGCACCTCGAGCGGCAGTTTCTCGACGTTGACTGTCGCGTCGTACACGTTGTACGGCGAGATCCCGTCGAGCACCGCATAGCCGCGCGAGTCGGTATGCGTGAGCGTGCCGGACAGCGGCACGTCGGGCACGCCGTCGGTCGATACCAGCAGGCGCGTATCGCCCGCGTTGCCGTTCGCATGCGCGGACACGCCGTACTGCGTCGCGACGAGCGAGCCGTCGACTTCGAGCGACGCGGCCGCGTACGCGTTGGCGAGCGTCGACGCCTGCGCGCTCAGCTGGTAGGTCGACGTGCGCTGGCGGAAGCTCGCGTTCGCCGACGCACGGCCGTCGGTCGCGCCCGCATTGATCTGGTAGGTGCGGCCGTCCGGATCGTCGTAGATGTAGCCCGCGTTCACGCTCGTGCTGCCGCTGCCCGTCGTCAGGTTCGACGTGACGGTGTGGCGGCCGCCGATCGGCAGCGTCGCGGTCACCGAGAACTGGTTGCCGCTCGCGCCCGCGCTCTGTGTGCGGAACGCGGACACGCTGACGTTCAGGTTGCGCAGTGCGCCGACCGAGAACGCGCGCGTCAGCGTGAGACCCACGCGCTGCTCGGACGAGCGCGCCCAGTAGGTCGTCTGGTCGTACGAGAAATAGGTCGACGTGTCGCCGAAGCGCTTCGACATCGTCGCCGAGTAGCGCTGCTTGCTGTTGGCGAGGCCATACGCGGTCGGGTCGCCGGAGAACTGTGCGAAGTTGGTGTACTCGCGCTCGGAGAAGCGATAGCCGAAGAAGCGCACGTCCGCATCGAGCCAGTCGAAGTGCTTCGAATAGTTGATACGGTACGAGTTGCCGTTGCGCGTCGCGCCGTTCCACCACAGCCGCGCGCGCGCGTGCGTGACGTCGGCCGACACCGCGCCGAACGTGCCGAAATCGCGGCCGACACCGAGCGCGATCGACGTATAGCCCGATGCGGCGATGAAGCCGCCGTACAGCGTGATGTCGAACGGCAACCCGTAGGCGGCTTCGCCGAACCCGAAGAACGGCGTGATGCCGGCGCCGCCGAACTGCCGTGGCTTGCCGACGGCAGCCTTGTAGCGCAGTTGTCCGGTGCGCGCGAGGAACGGCACGGCGGCCGTCGTCACCTGGAAGCGCTGCACGCTGCCGTCTTCCTCGTCGACCGTGACGTCGAGCGTGCCCTGCACGCTCGTATTGATGTTCTGCAGCGCGAACGCGCCGGGCGACACGCGCGTCACGTACAGCACGCGGCCCGCCTGCGACACGGTCACGGTCGCGTTGGTGCGCGCGACGCCCGAGATCAGCGGCGCATAGCCGCGCAGCGAAGGCGGCAGCATCCGGTCGTCGCTGCGGATCGATGCGCCGGTCAGCGCGAACGTGTCGAAAATGTCCGAGCTCAGGTAGTCGTCGCCGAACGTCACCGTCGACTGGATCGACGGTAGCGCGCGAAACGCATAAAGCCGGCTGAAGCGGAACGTGCGGTCCGCATACGCCGTGTTGCCCACGTTCGACTGCACCTGGTAGTCGCCGCGAAAGCGCCACGCATCCCAGTTCGCGCCGATCGTTCCGTAGGCCTGGACCGAATTCGTCTGTCCGCCGCCCGAACCGAAGTTGCGGTTCGTGTTCGCGATCACGCGATAGTCGAGCATCGCGCCCGGAATCCCGTCGGACCAGCTCGACGGCGGCAGGTACGTCGAATCGGTGAATTCGAGCGCGGCCTGCGGAATCGTGATCTTCAGCCGTCCGTCGCTCTTCAGGTAGCGCACGGTCGCGCCCTCGATCGCGCCGAGATCGACGCAACGTCCGCCCTGAAAGCGCGGCAGGTCCTTCGCGAGCGATGGTTTCAGCCCGAACCGCGCGACGAGTTCCGGCGGCAGGCACGGCTTGCCCGCGCCGGATGCGTCGAGCGCGATGAACTGGATCGCCTGCAGCCCGTAGAACAGGTCGTTGACCTGCACGTCGAGCATGTATTCGCCCGGCAGCGTGAAGTCGGGCTGCGAGAACTGCGACAGGTCGACGTTGTTCGTGCCGTCGATGTCGAGGAACGACGAATTGAATTCCGTCGCATGGCTCTGGCTGCCGACCACCAGCACGGAGACGCAAAGGAAGGAATGTCTGATTCGCACGCGGCGCTACCGGAAATCCGGGGAAGTAGTGACGTGAAGGAAAGGAAGCCGGAGAAAGGGTGCGGACACCCCTTCTCCGGTACGGCCGCTTACTGGTAGCGGACCGTGAAGTTCGCGACGCCGTCGGCCGTACCCGGCGTCACGCCGGCGGCCGTGGCTTCGTACATTGCCGCGAAGCGTGCGGTGTTGGTGCCGTTTTGCAGCAGGGTCGGCGCCTTCTGTTCGGCGCCGTTGTCGAGGTATTCGCCCGACGCGGCCTGCAGGCGGATGCCGACGTTGGTTGCCGAACCGATCGTGGCGAGCAGCTTCGGCTGGCCCGCGCTCGACGTGCCCGTGAACGTGAAGTACGCGTTCTGCGCGATGCTGGTGTCGCAGTCCGTCAGCTTGATGTCGAACGACACCGCGTCCGACTTGTCGCCGGCTTGCTTGAACTTGTTGGTCGGCACCTTGCCGAGCTGCACGGTCTGGTTGACGGAGTTCGAATCGATGCCGCATGCGCCCGCGACGATCTCGCCCGTGAAGTTGATCGTGCCGGTGCCCGCTGCGAAGGCCGAGGTGGACAGGGCTGCGAGTGCGACCGCGCTCAGGAGGGTTTTTTTCATGACGTTTTCCATGAGAATTGCAAAGGGAATGGACGACGTGGCGGATACAAAAGGCAGCGTGTGGTTGGCTCCCGTCCGTCACGAGGCGGCATTATCGAGATAGGAGTGAAAGAATTTTGTAAATCATTGTCAAATCTCAATGACAATCTTTGTTTTACGCATTTTTAAACCCCATTCCTTCCTGCCAATTCTCAATTACGACATTTTCTTCCGCAGTCCTTTTCTATTTTTCGGAACCGACTGAAAATTAAAGAAAATTCGTTTTATCGATTGAAATATACCGGCTTCTCTTTGCTGGGCAGGGACTTCCCAGATACCGGATGTGAGCCGACAAAATTCGGTCCGATCCCGCCATCGTTGCATGACAACAACGAAACAATTCAACGATTTTCAACCAACAAGAAATTAACTGGCGATATTCAACGACGCGAAACTTTCGCGCAAACGATTGCAATATCTGCACAAACGTTTCACTGCGACACTTCGTCGCCCCTGATTATTCGCAATGCGTGAATTAATCGAATCGTCAACCCGGAATTAAAGCGGCCGCATAAAGCCGTGCGCCGGGACGACATTCGCGACACTGGATGGAGTCGAAACTGGAGGAAGTCCGGCACGATCGGAGGCCGGCGGCGACGCAATCGGTCGCCGGGATGCGAGTCGAGTGAAAGGCGGCCCTTCAACCCGACTGCGTGGAGGAAAAACAGGCGCGACGAAGCGCGCATGCGCGTGTCGTCGATCGCGGCCGGTGACCCGACCGCAGCAACACCGACCGGGGTAGCGGCGACGCATCGCCATGCGCCGCCGCTACCTGCCCGGTCCCGGTCAAGACATCACGCGGCAGCTTCGCCAGCGGTGGCCGGCGCCCACCCGCCGCCCAGCGCACGATACAGCGCAATCGCATTCGCGAGCCTGCGCTCCTTGAGCCGGATCAGCTCCTGCCCCGACTCGTACGTGCTGCGCTGCGCGTCGAGCAGTTCGAGATACGTCGCGACGCCGCCCGCATAGCGGCGCTCGGCGAGCTTCAGCCGCGCGCCGTCGGCCGCATAGACGTCCTGCTGCGCCGCGAGCTGGCGATCGATCCAGTCGCGCGCGGCGAATGCGTCGGCCACTTCGCGGAATGCGGTCTGCACGGTCTTCTCGTATTCCGCGACCGCGATGTGCTTGCGTGCGTTCGCGACGTCGAGATTCGCGCGATTGCGGCCGCCCGCAAAGATCGGCAGCGTGATGCGCGGCGCGAACGTCCACACGCTCGTGCCGCCCGCGAACAGGCTCGAGAACGCATCGCTGACCGAACCGTAGTCGGTCGTCAGCGCGATGCGCGGGAAGAACGCCGCGCGCGCGGCGCCGATCTGCGCGTTCGCGGCCTTGAGCCGCGACTCGGCCTGCCGGATGTCCGGCCGCCGTTCGAGCAGCGCGCTCGGCGCGCCGGGCGCCACCGGCGCGATCGCGAGCGTGTCGAACGCGGTGCCGTCGGCCGGCACGGTGCGTGCAAAATCGCCGGCGAGCAATTGCAGCGCGCGCACCGACTGCGCGTGTTCGCGCTGCAGCGCGGCCTGCGACGCACGCGCGGACGCGACCAGCATCTCGGCCGAACGCAACTCGATCGCGTCGCTCGTGCCGGCCGCGTAGCGGCGCTGCGTGAGCGCGGCGATGCGCTCGCGCGCGTCGAGCGTGCGCTGCGCCAACGCCAGTTGCTCGCGCAACGACCGTTCGGAAACATACGCGCCGGCGACTTCGGCAATCACGCCGATGCGCACCGTGCGCTGCGCGTCGGCCGTCGCGAAATACTCGGCGAGCGCCGCATCGGACAGGTTGCGCACGCGGCCGAACAGGTCGAGCTCGTACGCGCTGACGCCGACGCCCGCGCGATACAGCCCGCTCACCGCGCTCTCGCGCACGACCGGGTCGTACTGGCGCGTGCGTTCGTAGCCGAGGCTCGCGTCGACCGACGGCATCAGGTCCGCGCGCTGCACGCCATACAGCGCGCGCGCTTCGTCGAGCCGGCCGGCCGCGATCCGCAGGTCGCGATTGTTGGCGAGCGCGGCATCGATCCACGCCTGCAACGCAGGATCGGTGAAATACGCGCGCCAGTCGTCGAGCAGCGCGGCATCGGCGGATGCAGCCGCCTCGACCGCCGGCTGCGTGTCGCCATCGACCGGCGTGTAGCTGGCCGGCACCGGCGCGGCGGGTCGCTCGTAGCGCGGTGCGAGCGAGCATCCGGCGAGCGCGAACGCGAGTGTGGCGACCAGCGCGACCCGAGCGCGCGGCGTCGCGCACGCCTTCAGGTAGAACGTCATTGCGAACCCTCCATCGTCGCCGGCTGGGATCCGCCGCGCCGGCGCGGGCCGACGTCGAACAGGCGACCGACGCTCACGAAAAACAGCGGGACGAGAAACACCGCGAGCACCGTCGCCGTGATCACGCCGCCGAGCACGCCGGTGCCGATCGCCATCTGCGCGCCCGATGCGGCGCCCGATGCGAACGCGAGCGGCAGCACGCCGACGCCGAACGCCAGCGACGTCATCACGATCGGCCGCAGCCGCAGGCGCGCGGCCTCGAGCGCGGCGTCGACGAGCGACATGCGCTGCGCGACCAGGTCCTTCGCGACTTCGACGATCAGGATCGCGTTCTTCGCGGACAACCCGATCGTCGCGATCAGCCCCACCTTGAAATAGATGTCGTTCGGCATCGCGCGCAGCGTGACGCCGAGCACCGCGCCGATCAGGCCGAGCGGCACGACCAGCATCACCGCGAACGGGATCGACCAGCTCTCGTAGAGCGCCGCGAGCGCGAGGAACACGACGAGCACCGACAGCGCGAACAGCATCGGCGCCTGCGCGCCCGACAGCCGCTCCTCGAACGACTGCCCCGACCACGCGTGGCCGATGCCGGCCGGCAGCTTCGCGGCGAGCCGCTCGATCGCGGCCATCGCCTCGCCACTGCTGTGGCCGGCCGCGGCCGAGCCGTTGATCGTGAACGACGGATAGCCGTTGTAGCGCGTGAGCTGCGGCGGCCCGAGCGTCCAGTGCAGCGTCGCGAACGCCGCGAGCGGCACCATCTCGCCGCGCGCGTTGCGCACGCGCAGCTTCTTCACGTCGTCCGGATCGAGCCGGCGCAGCCCGTCGGCCTGCACGATCACGCGGCGCACCTGCGTGCCGTGCATGAAGTCGCCGATGTAGTCGGAGCCGAACATCACCGCGAGCGTCGTGTTGATCTCGTCCATCGACACGCCGAGCGCCGACGCCTTCGCTCGATCGATGTCGAGTTTGAGCTGCGGCGCATCCTGCGTGCCGGCGAACATCAGGTCGGTGAGCGCCGGATCCTTGCCGCCCGCCGCGAGCAGTTGCTCGCGCGCGGCACTAAACGCGGCGTAGTCGAGCCCGCTGCGATTCTGCAGCCGGAAGTCGAAGCCGCTCGTCGAACCGAGATCGGGCAGCGCCGGCGAGTTCATCGCGAACACCGTGGTGTTCGCCGCACCCGCGAAGCGCTCGTTGATGCGCGCGACGATCGCCTGCACGTGATCGCGCCCGGCCTTGCGTTCCTTCCAGTTCTTCAGCGTGACGAAGATCATCCCGCCGTTCGGCCCTTCGCCGTATAGGTTGAAGCCGCCAAGCGCGAACGTATATGCGGCCGGCTCGTCGTTGCGGATATACGACTCGACCTCGCGCACGCTCTGCATCGTTTCCGCGAGCGGCGTGCCCTGCGGCCGGATCACCATCACCATGAAGTTGCCCTGGTCCTCGTCGGGCACGAACGCGGTCGGCAGTTGCGTGAGCATCAGCGCGGCCGCCGCGGTCAGCGCGCCGTACACGACGAGCCAGCGCACCGGCTTCTTCAGCATCGTGCCGACGCGCGTCGCATAGCGCTGCGTCGCACGCGCGACGAAGCGGTTGAACCAGCCGAAGAAACCGCGCTTCTCGTGATGGTCGCCGGACACCGGCTTGAGCAGCGTCGCGCACAGCGCGGGCGTCAGCGACAGCGCGAGAAACGCCGAGAAGCCGATCGATACCGCGAGCGCGAGCGCGAACTGCCGGTAGATGTTGCCCACCGCGCCGCCGAAGAACGCCATCGGCACGAACACCGACGTCAGCACGACCGTGATGCCGACGATCGCGCCGCTGATCTGCGTCATCGCCTTGACGGTCGCGTCGTAGGGCCCGAGCCCCTCCTCGACCATCAGCCGCTCGACGTTCTCGACGACGACGATCGCATCGTCGACGAGGATGCCGATCGCGAGCACCATCCCGAACATCGTCAGCACGTTGATCGAGAAGCCGGCCGCGTACATCACACCGAACGTGCCCGCGAGCGCGACCGGCACGACCAGCGTCGGGATCAGCGTCGCGCGCAGGTTCTGCATGAACAGGAACATCACGAGGAACACCAGCACGCCGGCCTCGATCAGCGTCGTGACGACCTTGTTCATCGACACGCGCACGAACGACGACGTCTCGTACGGGATCTGGTATTTCACGCCCGGCGGGAAGTACGCGGACAGCGCGTCCATCGTCGCGCGCACGCGCTTCTCGGTTGCCACCGCGTTGGAGCCCGGCGCGAGCTTGATGCCCATCCCGGTCGCGGTCTTGCCGTTCACGTACGACGGATAGTTGTAGTCGTTGCCGCCGAACTCGACGCGCGCGACATCGCGCAGGTAGAGCGCCGAGCCGTCCGGCTGCGTGCGCAGCGCGATCGCGCCGAAGTCGGCCGGCGTCTTCAGCGGCGCGTCGGCGAACACCGTCGCCGCGATCGGCGCGGTGTCCGGCACCGCGCCGCGGCCGATGTCGCCGATCGTCACGCGCGCGTTGTGCGCGCGCACGGCCGACGAGATATCCGACGCGGTGAGGCCGTGCCCGGCCATCTTCACCGGGTCGGGCCAGATCCGCATCGCATATTCGGCGCCCCAGAACTGCACGCGGCCGACGCCGTCGACGCGGCGCAGCGCCTGCACGACGTTCGCCGACGCGTATTCGCCGAGCTGCACGTCGGTCATCCGGCCGTCGTCCGACGTCAGCGACACGACGAGCTGGATGTTGTCAGCGGCCTTCTCGACCTGGATGCCGTCGCGCCGCACGGGCTCGGGCAGCCGCGCCTCGACGGTCTTCAGCCGGTTCTGCACCTCGACGGCCGCGAGATCGGCGTTGACGCCCTGCTTGAACGTCAGGTACAGCGACGCGGCGCCGGCGCTGCTCGTCGCGGACGTGTACAGCAGCCCCGGCGCGCCGTTCATCTCGCGCTCGATCAGCGCGGTCACCGATTCCTCGACGACCTGCGCGGACGCGCCCGGGTACGTCGCATAGATGCTGACGACGGGTGGCGCGATGTCCGGGTACTGCGCGACGGGCAGCGCGCGTATCGCGAACGCGCCGCCGAGCATGATGAAGAGTGCGATCACCCACGCGAAGACGGGGCGATCGATGAAGAAACGTGCCATGTTGGTCTCGGTAAACCGGTCAGGTTTGACGGGCGGCCGCCTGTGACGCAGCCTTCGTCGGCGTTGCCTGCTCGACGGGCTTGACGGCGGTATCGGGGGCGAACTGCGCGGCGTTGTCGACGATCACGCGCTCGCCGCCCGCGAGGCCGCGCGTGATGCGCCACTCGCGTCCGCTCATCCGGTCGGCAACGACCTCGACGTCCTTCACCTTGCCGTTCGTGCCGACCACGCGCACCGACGTGCGGTCGGCCGTGCGCAGCAGCGCATCGCGCGGCACGAGGATCGCGCGCTGGTCGACGGCCGCGTCGAGCGCGATCCGCACGTACGCGCCCGGCAGCAGTTCGCGTTCGGGATTCGGGAACAGCGCGCGCATCTCGACGGTATCGGTGGTCGGGTCGACCGCGAGATCGCTGAACAGCAGCCTGCCCTTCAGCGGATACGCGGTGCCGTCGGCACGCAACAGCGTCACCGTGACGTCGTGCTGCGCGATGCCCGTCGCGCGACCGCTCTTCACCGCGCGGCGCAACGCATCGACGTCGGCCGCCGGCTGCGAGAAATTCACGTAGATCGGATCGAGCTGCTCGACGGTCGTGAGCGGCGTCGCCTGGTCCTGGCCGACGAGCGCACCTTCGGTCACGAGCGCGCGCCGCGCGCGGCCCGAAATCGGCGCGGTGACGGTTGCATAGTCGAGCTGCAGTTGCGCGCGGGCGAGTTCGGCCTTCGCCGAAGCGACGCCGGCCTTCGCCTGCGCGTCGTCGGCAACGGCCTCCGTGTGATCGCGCTCGCTGACCGCATGGTCGCGCACCAGGTCGTCGTAACGGCGGCGCTTGTCGCTCGCCGCGAGCGCGGCGGCCTGCGCCTTCGCGAGCGCGCCCTGTGCTGCGTCGCGTGCGGCCTTCAGCGGTGCCGGGTCGATGCGGAACAGCACCGCGCCCTGCTTCACTTCCTGCCCTTCTTCGTAAGTCCGCGCGGTGACGATGCCGGCGACCCGCGCACGCACTTGCGCTTGCCGATACGCGTCGAGCCGGCCGGGCAATTCGACGGTCATCGGCACGGCCGTCGGACGCACCGTGACGACCGTCGCGTGCTGAATGGCCTCCGGCGCCTTGTCCTGTTCGCCCTTTCCGCATCCGGTCACGAGCAGCGTGGCTGCGAGCGCGAACGGCGCCAGCCGAAGGCGGCGCCGCAGGGAGCGTTTGTTGTTCATGTATGACCTCGGATCGTTCGCCGCCGATACAATGCGGCGGCTCAGGGTGGCCGATTATAATCAGTCACGACTGATTAAATACATGTGGTTGCAATCCGACCGCGTCACTGTGTCAATTAAGCGACAGCGAACTGTAAGGAAATTCACGCCATGGCCCGCAAGACCCGGGAAGAATCGCTCGCCATCAAGCACCGGATCCTCGACGCCGCCGAGCTCGTCCTGCTCGAGAAAGGCGTCGCGCAAACCGCGATGGCGGACCTCGCCGAGGCCGCCGGGATGTCGCGGGGCGCCGTGTACGGCCACTACCGCAACAAGATGGAAGTGTGTCTCGCGATGTGCGACCGCGCGTTCGCACGCACGTCGGAAGGCTTCGACACGGTCGACAGCCTGCCCGCGTTCGCCACGCTGCGCCGGGCGGCGTCGCACTACCTGCAGCGATGCGGCGAGCCGGGCTCGATGCAGCGCGTGCTCGTGATCCTCTATACGAAGTGCGAACAGAGCGAGGAGAACGGCGCGCTGCTGCGGCGCCGCATGCTGCTCGAGCTGCAGATACTGCGCATCACCAAGGCACTGCTGCGCCGCGCGATCGCGGCCGGCGAACTCGCCGCCGATCTCGACGTGCATCTCGCGGCCGTCTATCTCGTGTCGCTGCTCGAAGGCGTGTTCGCGTCGATGATCTGGACCAACCGGTTGCGCGGCAATTTGTGGAACGACGCGGAAGCGATGCTCGACGCCGGCTTCGACGCGGTCAGAACGTCCAGCGCGCTACGGGTGCCCGCGCAAAAATTGCCTGCTTGAAGAAAAGCCGCGCAATAAATGCTGATTTAACCCGATTTACCGCAGTGCGAAACGAATGAGCTGACCCTCTTTAAAATTTTTAACGTTTCGCGGAACATCGGTAGACTGACGCTGTCATCTTTCTTTAGCGTCTTCGTGGTAATCCGGGTGCGACCCGGAAAGTTCACGCCGCCGTTCGAAGCGGGCCTGCCCGCGAGTTGGGTCGAACGGAAACGACACAGGCCCCTGGCGGGGCCTGTTTTGTTGCACGCCCGTCGCCTGCCCCCGTCGCCACCCGGCGGACATGCCGCCGATGGCTCCCGCCCACACCTCTTTGAACCGCTTTCCTGGATGTGGACACCTTTGGTCAAGCCTGCCGCAACCCCTGATGCTTTCGCGCCCGGCCGCGCGCAGCGCCTCGTGCGCGCGCTCGTGCCGGCCGCCGTCCTCGGCGCCCTCGCCGCCTTCGGTCTCGCCGCCGCGCTGCCGGCCGTCTCGCAACTGCCGGGGGCTGTCGATTCGGGCACGGCCGCGCTGCCGCAGCGCGTGCTGTCCGACACGCCGTTTCCCACCGCGCAGCATTTCGTGACGAGCGAACTCGCGCGCACGATCGGCGAGCGCAACGAACTCAATGAACGCGGCGAGCGCAGCCTGCAGCCGGGCCTGTTCGCGCCGCTCAGCGCGCACCGCAACGACATGCTCGGCTATACGAGCCTGTTCCAGTTCGCGCCGCCCGAACAGCAGCACGGGATGCGCGCCGGCGACATCGAACTCACGCTGTCCGATACGCTGAACCGTCTCGACGTACCGCCCGAGGTGCGCATCCAGCTCGGCGATCTCGTCACCGGCAAGGTCGATATGCGCGCCGGCGCACGGCGCGGCGACTACTACCGCCTCGCGTACGACACCAACAACGGCACGCCGCACCTCACCGCGCTCGAGCTGCGCGTCGCGGGCCGCACGTTCGGCGCGATCTGGTTCCGCGCGCCGGGCGCCGACCACGGCGCGTACTACACGCTCGACGGCGCACCGCTCGAGGCGGCCGCGTTCACGATGCCCGTCAAGTGGACGCGCATCAGCTCCTTCTTCGGCGAACGCATCCACCCGCTGTCGCAGGCGATGGCGTTCCATACCGGCGTCGACCTCGCCGCGCCGTCCGGCACGCCGGTCAATGCGGCGGCCGATGGCGTCGTGTCGTTCGTCGGCACCGATCCGGGCGGCTACGGCCACTACGTGATCGTCGATCACGCGGACGGTTATTCGACCTACTACGCACACCTGTCCGCGTACGCGCGCGGACTGAAGACCGGCGAAACCGTGAAGCAGGGGCAACGCCTCGGCTCGGTCGGGATGACCGGCGCGGCCACCGGCCCGCATCTGCACTTCGAAGTGCGCGTCGCGAACGATCCGGTCGATCCGCTCGTCACGCTCGCGAACGCGCAGACCGGGCTGTCCGACATGCAGCTCACGGCGTTCCGCCAGGAAGCGACGCAATGGCGCTTCCGCCTCGCGTCGATCAATACGACGCCGTTCGCATTCGCGCAGACCGACGGCCCGCTGTGGGGCGACTTCGCGACCGGTCCGTCGACGCTGCGCGCGGTCTTCGATACGCACTACAGCGCGTCCTGACGCCGACGCACCGACGCACCACGAGCCTCATCACGCCCGTCGCCGCTCGAGCAGCGGCGACGCGGCCCGCAGCGGATCTCCGCAAGCGCCCGATCTTCATCGCCAGCCATGCGCCGCAGGCATCGCACGCGCCCGCCGTCACCGCGCGGGTTCCGTGCGCTCGGCCGCCGCCCGCGCGACGCGCTCCGCACGCGGGCGACGCGACAGCAGCCAGCGCGCCGCGCCGTCGAGCGAGGTGCACAGCACCAGATAGATCGCCGCGACGAACAGGAAGATCGGCGCCGGATAGACCATCAGCCGGTTGTTCACCTGCGTCGCGACGAACGACAGTTCCGGCACGCCGACGATGTACGCGAGCGACGTGTCCTTCACGAGCGCGACCCACTGGTTGACGAACGACGGCGTCATGATCCGGATCGCCTGCGGCAGCAGCACGTAGCGCACGGTCTGCCAGCGCGTGAGCCCGAGCGACAGCCCCGCCTGCCACTGCCCGTCGCCTGCCGCGACGATGCCCGCATGCACGGCATGCGCGAGATACGCACCGCCGATCAGCGCCAGCGCGCACACGACCGTCGCGAGCCCCGGCACGTCCATGTGCAGCAGCATCGGCATCAGGAAATACGTCCAGAAGATCAGCATCAGCACGGGAATCGCGCGGAAGAAGCCGATGAGCGCGAGCAGCAGCACGCGCAGCGGGCCGCGCGCGAGCGCCATCGCAACGCCGAGCGCTACGCCCAGCACCGCGGACGCGAGCGCCGATGCGATCGCGAGCATGAGCGACAGCGCGGCACCGCCGAGCGGGCCGTCCGGGAACGCGCCGACGAGCAGGTACGGCAGGTTGTCGAGCAGCAGCGAGAAGTCCATCGTCAGCGCTCCGCCCCGAGCCGGTCGCGCCATTGCGTGGCCGCATATGCGCCGGCCTCGATCGCGGCCACGGCGGCGATGTACAGCACGGTCGCGACACCGAACGCGGCGAAGGTCTTGAACGTCTCGGTCTCGACCTGCCGCGACGCATACGACAGCTCGGCGACGCCGATCGCCATCGCGAGCGACGAGTTCTTCACGAGATTCATGTATTGGCCGAACAACGGCGGCAGCGCGATGCGCACGGCCTGCGGCAGCACGACGTAGCGCAGCGACTGCATTGGCGTGAGGCCGAGCGCCGCAGCCGCATCGTGCTGCGCGCGGCGCACGCCGCGCAGCCCGGCTTCGCACTCCTCCGCGACGAACGCGGCCGTGTACGCGCTCAACCCGAACCAGCCCGCGACGAACTCGAACGACGGCCACGCAAGCGTGAACGGGCCCGCACTCAGTTGATGGCGCGCGTTCAGCCACGCGACCCACGTATCGGGCAGCAACGACGCGACGCCGAAATACCAGAACAACAACTGCACGAGCAGCGGCGTGTTGCGGAACGCGACGACGTAACCGGCCGCCAGCGTACGCGGCACGGCGCCGCGCGCATGCCGCATGACGGCGAGCAGCAGCCCGCCGACGGTCGCGGCGAGTGCCGACGCGGCCGCGAGGCCGAGCGTCAGCAGGAAGCCCTGCCAGAGCCAGGACAGATATTTGGGAGCCAACCCGAGCATGCCGTGGTGCGCGCGCGAAGCGCGCGATCGAAAAGAAACGGAAGGCGCCGCGGCCCCTGCGCATCGGCGTGGCCGGCGGCGGAACGCGGCGCACCTGGCGTGGGACTCAGGTCTTGTCGCCGATGCGGAAGATGCGCGTGAGCGGCGTCTTCGTCGTCGGCCCGAACCACGCGTCGTAGATCTGCCCCGCGCGGCCGTTTGCCTCGAGGCCCTTC
Organism: Burkholderia sp. Bp9004; assembly: GCF_003858025.1. NCBI lineage: Bacteria > Pseudomonadati > Pseudomonadota > Betaproteobacteria > Burkholderiales > Burkholderiaceae > Burkholderia > Burkholderia sp. Bp9004. Next base: position 174,751 of record NZ_QTQD01000012.1, read on the forward strand.
AGCGTGTCGTTGACGAAGCCGAGCAGGCGTGTCTCGCCCTTCGGCACGCCGACGCCCATGTAGTCGTTCGAGATCGTGAACGCCGGGATCTCGTAGTTCTGCTTGTCGGGCACGTTCGCGAGCAGGCCGATCAGTTTCGGCCCGTCCTGCGTGATCGCCTGCACGTTGCCGGCGCGCAGCGCGGCGAACGCGAACGGCGTGTCGTCGTACGCGACGATCGTCGCTTTCGGGAATTTCTCGCGCAGCGTGATTTCGTTCGTCGTGCCCTTGTCCGCGCCGACGCGCAGGCTGTTCAACTGGTCGGCCGATTTCAGCACGCCCTTCTTCGCGAGAAACTGCTGGCCCGACGAGAAATACGGGATGCTGAAGTCGACCTGCTTCGCGCGCTCGTCGGTGATCGTGAAGTTCGCGAGCACCAGGTCGACCTTGCCGGAAGTCAGGAACGGAATGCGGTTCGCAGGATTGGTCGGCTGCAGTTGCAGCTTCACGCCGAGCTTGTCGGCCAATGCCTTCGCATAGTCGACGTCGAGGCCGACGATGTGATTGCTCTTGCCGTCGACATAGCCGAACGGCGGATTGCTGTCGAAGGTCGCGACGCGCAGCACGCCGGCCTTCCTGATGTCGTCGAGGCGGTCCGCGTGCGCGACCGTGCCGGCCGTGACGAGGGCGGCCCCGACGAGCCACGTAGCGAGAGTGTGGATTTTCATGAGCACGACCTGAATTGTTTTGAAGGCCGCCGCGGATCGCGCGGCGGCCGGTTCGAGGAACATCGCGACGCTGTGTGTCGTCGCGAAGCCGCTAACGTATCAGCGCGTGCGGCGATTCCGAACCAACAAATGGTGCTTTGCTCTGCGGCTTTCGTGATGAGTCTTGCAGACGGCGGGCACCGCGGAACGCTTCGAAAAAAAAGACGCCCGCTGCACGCAGCGGGCGCGAATCCCAGTCAAGGAGGTGTCACACGAACTACGGGTTCAGAATAAAAGCACCGCCCGCGGCGAACAACGAAGCGATTCCGATATCGATATCGCGCGTCCCGCGATGAGCTTGCACGCGTCCATGCGAAGCCGTCGCGCATGAAAAAACGGCGCGCCGCCTGTGAGGCGGAGCGCCGTCCCGTTGCACGTTGCCGGTCGATGCGGGCAGCCTCGCGAGGCTGCCCCGCCGATCACGGCTCGTGACGCAGATACCCTACCTTGCTCGGATCGCGCATCCGCCACGACACGAGCAGCGAGATCGCGCACAGCGCGGTCACATACCAGTAGAAGGTTTCCTCGCTGCCCTTCGACTTGAACCACAGCGCGACATACTCGGCCGAGCCGCCGAAGATCGCGTTCGCGACCGCATACGACAGGCCGACGCCCATCGCGCGCACTTCGGGCGGGAACATCTCGGCCTTGATGAGGCCGCTGATCGACGTGTAGAAGCTGACGATCGCGAGCGCGATCGTGATCAGCACGAACGCGGCCGTCGGGCTCGTTACGGTCTTCAGCGCGTGCATCAGCGGCACCGTGCCGATCACCGCGAACACGCCGAACAGGATCATGGACGTGCGGCGGCCGATCTTGTCGGACAGCGCGCCGAACACCGGCTGGATCAGCATATAGACGAGCAGCGCGACGGTCATCACGTTGCTGGCCGTCTTCGCATGCATGCCGGCCGTGTTCACCAGGTACTTCTGCATGTACGTGGTGAACGTGTAGAAGATCAGCGAACCGCCGGCCGTGAAGCCGACCACCGTGAAGAAGGCGCCCTTGTGACGCCACACGCCGCGGATCGTGCCCGCATCCTTCTTGTCGCGCGATGCGCTCGTCGACGTCTCGTCGAGCGATTTGCGCAGGTACAGCGAGATCAGCGCGGCAGCCGCGCCGCAGACGAACGGAATGCGCCAGCCCCACGCCTTCAGTTCGTCATTCGACAGCGCCTGCTGCAGGATCACCAGCACCAGCAGCGCGCACAGCTGGCCGCCGATCAGCGTCACGTACTGGAACGACGCGAAGAAGCCGCGCCGCCCCTTAAGCGCGACCTCACTCATGTAGGTCGCGCTCGTCCCGTATTCGCCGCCCACCGACAGGCCCTGGAACAGACGCGCGACCAGCAGCAGCGCCGGTGCGAGCGCGCCGATCTGCGCGTAGGTCGGCAGCACCGCGATCACGAGCGAGCCGCCGCACATCATCAGCACCGAGATCATCATCGCCGCGCGGCGGCCATGACGGTCGGCGATGCGGCCGAACAGCCAGCCGCCGATCGGACGCATCAGGAAGCCGGCCGCGAACACGCCGGCCGTGTTCAGCAGTTGCGTCGTCGTGTTGCCGCTCGGGAAGAACGCCGGTGCGAAGTACAGCGCGCAGAACGAGTAGATGTAGAAGTCGAACCACTCGACGAGGTTGCCCGACGAGGCGCCGACGATGGCGAATACGCGCCGCCGGGTGTCTTGCGCGGACAGCGCAGCTTGGTCGGTCTGGACGTCCATGGGTTGGTCTGTTCCTTTTAGTGCTTTCTGGGCGAGACGGCTGGGGCCGCCGCGTGCGGTCGCACGTGGCACCGGTTCCGGCGCACGGCGCTACGGGATTTTAGCGAAATGTAAAGTAACAGGCTTTCCGGGTTCGTCCGGATGTAGAAAAATTTTCTCGCGCCACGCGTTCGTCATATGAAAACGCCAGCCGCGAGGCTGGCGTCCGGTGCAAACTATTCCCGGTCTCGATGCTCAGACACGCACCTCCGGCGGCACGTAGCGGCACTCGTAGCGCTTGCGCACGGTGCCGGCCTCGTCGACGCTTTCCAGGAACACGTCGAACTGCCAGAGCCGCGCCATGTGCTTGAGCACTTCGTCGCTGTCGTTCGACAGATGGCGGTTGTCGGTCATGAAGTGGCGCAACGTGAGGCTGCGGTCGCCGCGCGTGTTCACCGCCCACACCTGGATGTTCGGCTCGCGGTGATGGATGTCGTACTGCCGCGACAACGCCTGCCGCACGTACTGATAGCCGGACTCGTCGTGGATCGCCGATACCTCGAGCGAATCGCGCATGTCGTCGTCGAGCACCGAGAACAGCCGCATCTCGCGGATCAGGTTCGGCGACAGGTACTGCGCAATGAAGCTCTCGTCCTTGAAGTTGCGCATCGCGTAGTGCATCGCCGGCAGCCACGGTGTGCCCGCGATCTCCGGAAACCACTTGTAGTCCTCTTCCGTCGGCGCCTCGCAGATCCGCCGGATGTCGCTCATCATCGAGAAGCCGAGCGCATACGGGTTGATCCCGCTGTAGTACGGCTTCGTGACCGGCGGCTGATAGACCACGTTGCTGTGCGAATGCAGGAACTCCATCATGAAGCCGTCTTCCAGCTTGCCCTGGTTGTACAGCGTATTGAGCAGCGTGTAGTGCCAGAACGTCGCCCAGCCTTCGTTCATCACCTGCGTCTGCCGCTGCGGATAGAAATACTGGCCGATCTTGCGCACGATGCGGATCACTTCGCGCTCCCACGGCTCGAGCAGCGGCGCGTTCTTCTCCGCGAAATACAGCAGGTTCTCCTGCGGCTCGGGCGGATAGCGCTCCTCCTGCTCCTCCATCTGCTCGGGCTTCTTGCCCGGCAGCGTGCGCCACAGCTCGTTGACCTGCGACTGCAGATACGCCTCGCGCTCGCGCCGCAGCGCAGCCTCCTTCGACAGGGACGGCTTCTGCGGCCGCTTGTAGCGGTCGACGCCGTAGTTCATCAGCGCATGGCACGAATCGAGCAGTTCCTCGACGCGGTCGAGCCCGTAGCGCTCCTCGCATTCGGCGACGTAGTTCTTCGCGTACACGAGATAGTCGATGATCGCATGCGCGTCGGTCCACAGCCGGAACAGATAGTTGCCCTTGAAGAACGAGTTGTGGCCGTACGCCGCGTGCGCGATGACGAGCGCCTGCATCGTCATCGTGTTCTCTTCCATCAGATACGCGATGCACGGATTCGAGTTGATGACGATCTCGTAGGCAAGCCCCATCTGGCCGCGGCGATAGCTCTTCTCGGTCGCGAGGAAGTGCTTGCCGAACGACCAGTGGCGATAGTTGACCGGCATCCCGACCGACGCATAAGCATCCATCATCTGCTCGGCGCTGATCAGTTCGAGCTGGATCGGATAGATGTCGAGCTCGTACTGCTCGGCGACCTGCGAGATGTGCGTGTCGTACTCCTCGAGCAATTCAAAGGTCCAGTCGGACGGGCACGGCAGCGGCTTGCGTTCGGCAACGTTCATACGCGCTTCCTTCTGCCCGGCACCGGGCAAGTCGGCGGCCGGCGCCGCCGGCTCGGTCCGGCCGCTTTGCTGCGATGCGGCAGGGCCGGCCGTGTCGTCGCCGGAAGGGCGCGGCGCGTAGCCGCGCGACTCGTTGTGCAGATGGCGGGTCGTCATGACGTTTCCACCTGCTTTTCGAACAATTCGCGAAACACCGGGTAAATGTCGGCAGCCGATTCGACTTTTTTCATCGCGAGGTGCGGTTGCGACAGCGCCAGTTGCGCATACTCCAGCCACAGATTCTGCTCTTCGGGTGCGACCTGGATATACGCGAAGTAACGCGTCTTGGTGAGGATATCCTCTTCCAGGATTTTGCGACACTTCGGCGAATCGTCGGTCCAGTTGTCGCCGTCGGACGCCTGCGCGCCGTAGATGTTCCACTCGGTCGGCGAGTAGCGCTCGTTCATCACCTTGCGCATCAGTTCGAGCGCGCTCGACACGACCGTGCCGCCGCTTTCGGTCGAATGGAAGAAGGTGTCCTCGTCGACCTCCTCGGCACGCGTGTGGTGACGGATGAATACGACCTCGATGCGCTCGTAGTTGCGCTTCAGGAACAGGTACAGGAGGATGAAGAAGCGCTTCGCGAGATCCTTGCGCTGCTCGTCCATCGAGCCCGACACGTCCATCAGGCAGAACATCACGGCCTGGCTCGACGGTTGCGGCTGCTTCACGCGATTGATGTAGCGCAGGTCGAACGGATCGATGAACGGGATCCGCCAGATGCGCCCCTTCAGGTGATGGATCTCGGCCTCGAGCGTCGCGATTTCCGCGCGGCGGTCTTCCGGGTCGAGCTTCATCGCCTCGAGCTGCGCTTCCAGCTCGCGCAACTCGTTGACGAGCGGCGAGCCGAGCGCGATGCGCCGGCCGAGCGCGCTGCGCAGCGAGCGCACGACGTCGATGTTGTTCGGTGTGCCTTCCGCCGACCAGCCCGCGCGCACGTTCTTCCAGCTCGGCACCGTCAGCAGGTGCGTCTTCACGAGGCGCGGCAGTTCGAGATCGTCGAAGAAATACTGCATGAATTCGTCGCGCGACAACTCGAACACGAAGTCGTCCTGCCCTTCGCCCTCGTTGCTCGCCTGACTGCCGCCGCCACCCGAGCCGCCCTGCGGACGCGGAATCTTGTCACCGCGCACGTAGTCTTCGTTGCCCGGGTGCACGTATTCACGACGCCCGCCAGGCCCGTGCCGGAAATTCGGCTCGGCGATGTCCTTGCGCGGAATCGTGATGCTTTGCGTGCTCTGGATATCCTTGATGCTACGGTCGCGCACCGCGTCGGACACGGCACGACGAATGTAGTTCTTGACGCGACGCAGAAAGCGTTCGCGGTTGGCGATGCTCTTGTTCTTGCCGGCCAGCCTGCGGTCGATGATTTGATGAAGCACTCCCGGTCTCCCGCTCGAAAATCGATCTGCCGGGGCACTCGCCGCGCATGCCGTCTGCCGTCATGCGGGCGGCGCCTCTGAAGGTGCCCGTACGGACTCGCCGTACGGGCGCGGTACCGCGCGCGTCATGACGACTTGCGCACGCGCAGGTACCAGTCGCAAAGCAGCCTCACCTGCTTCGGCGTATAGCCCTTCGCGACCATCCGGTTCACAAAGTCCTCATGCTTGCGTTGCTCCTCCGCCGACCCCTTCGCGTTGAACGAAATGACCGGCAACAGTTCCTCGGTATTCGAGAACATCTTCTTCTCGATCACGACGCGCAACTTCTCGTAGCTCGTCCACACGGGGTTCTTCCCGGCGTTCGCCGCCCGCGCGCGCAACACGAAGTTCACGATCTCGTTGCGGTAATCCTTCGGATTGCTGATCCCGGCCGGCTTCTCGATCTTCTCCAGTTCCGCATTCAGCGCGGCGCGGTCGAAGCTCTCGCCCGTGTCGTGATCGCGGAATTCCTGATCCTGGATCCAGAAGTCCGCATACGTGACGTAGCGGTCGAAGATGTTCTGCCCGTACTCCGAATACGATTCGAGATAAGCCGTCTGGATCTCCTTGCCAATGAAGTCCGCATAGCGCGACGCGAGCACATCCTTCACGAACGACAGGTATTTCTGCTCGGTCTCCGGCGGGAACTGCTCGCGTTCGATCTGCTGTTCGAGCACGTACATCAGGTGCACGGGGTTCGCCGCGACCTCGCTCGAATCGAAGTTGAACACGCGCGACAGGATCTTGAACGCGAAGCGTGTCGACACGCCCGTCATCCCTTCGTCCACGCCCGCGTAATCGCGATACTCCTGGTACGACTTCGCCTTCGGATCGGTGTCCTTCAGGTTTTCGCCGTCATACACCTGCATCTTCGAGAACAGGCTCGAATTCTCCGGCTCGTGCAGGCGCGACAGCACCGAGAACTGCGACATCATCTTCAGCGTGCCCGGCGCGCACACGGCTTCGGCCAGCGACGAATTGCGGATCAGCTTCTCGTAGATCTTCGTCTCTTCCGACACGCGCAGGCAGTAAGGCACCTTCACGACGAAGATCCGGTCGAGCAGTGCCTCGTTGTTGCGGTTGTTGCGGAATGCCTTCCACTCCGACTCGTTCGAGTGCGCGAGAATCACACCGTCGAACGGAATCGCGCCGAATCCTTCGGTACCCTTGAAATTGCCTTCCTGCGTCGCGGTCAAGAGTGGGTGCAGCACCTTGATCGGCGCCTTGAACATTTCGACGAATTCGAGCAGGCCCTGGTTCGCCAGGCACAGGCCGCCCGAATAGCTGTACGCATCGGCATCGTCCTGCGCGTACTGTTCGAGCTTGCGGATGTCGACCTTGCCGACGAGCGACGAGATGTCCTGGTTGTTCTCGTCGCCAGGCTCCGTCTTCGCGATGCCGATCTGCCGAAGGATCGACGGATAGCGGCGCACCACGCGGAACTGGCGGATGTCACCGTTGTATTCGTGCAGGCGCTTGACGGCCCACGGACTCAGGATGCTCTTCAGGTAGCGGCGTGGAATGCCGTATTGCTCTTCGAGGATCGGGCCGTCCTCGTCGTAGTCGAACAGCCCGAGCGGCGATTCGTTGACGGGCGAACCCTTCAGCGCATAGAACGGCACGCGCTCCATCAGTTGCTTCAGGCGCTCGGCGATCGACGACTTCCCGCCGCCCACCGGGCCGAGCAGGTAGAGGATCTGCTTCTTTTCCTCGAGCCCTTGCGCAGCGTGGCGGAAGTACGCGACCACCTGCTCGATCACTTCCTCCATTCCGTAGAACTCACGGAACGCGGGATAGACCTTGATAACCTTGTTCGCGAAGATCCGCGACAGGCGCGGGTCGTTGCGGGTATCGACTTGTTCCGGTTCCCCGATTGCAGCCAGCATGCGTTCGCCGGCCGTGGCGTACGCTGACGGATCGTTCTTGCAGAGCGCGAGGTACTCCTCCAGCGAGAACTCTTCCTCTCGCGTTTTTTCGAAGCGGTTCGCGAAGCTGCTGTAAATATCCATGCTACCTCCCTCGCCTGAGTCTGAAGACGTGCCTGCCTTCTATGACTGCGCAGAAGCAAGCGCGTTCGAATTCATCCTAAACCCTTTCTTATTTTTTTTCACGAACTCTTCGTATGAAGTTCGTCATTCTCGACAACACCGCTTGGACAACGCATTTCGACGCTTTACAATCGATCTCCCGAGCCGCAGAAACTGCATCCGCCGCGTCTCGTCGAGCATCGGAACATCTCGTACGTTGGATGCCTCCGCCGTCATCGCCGCGCCCTTCACTCCCCCCTTCATCCCTATACGTTCGAGCAGACGTTTTCGACGACACGCCGCGCGCACCGTTACAAAATTTTTTCGCATCGTCCGGAGATACCCGTAGCGCAGATGCGCACATGCAACGCGCGTGGCGACGCACGCACGTTCACGCGCGCTGTCACATTTCATCGGCCGTCGAAGCGACGACGCCCGCATGTCGCGGGCGTCGTGTGCTGCCTCGGGTGCTGCCAAATGGGGATAGATGCGCGGCGCGCGCGACTCAGAACGTTTCCCAGTCGTCAGCGCCGGCAGACGCGGCCACCGGTGCGGGTGCAGCGGCCGCGGCCGCCGGCTTGCGAGCCGGCGCCGCGCGCTTCGGTGCTGCATCGCGGTCGTTGCGCGCCCCGGATGGTGCGGGCGGCGAAACCGGCACGACAGCCTGCACGACAGCCGGTGCGGCCACCGCGCGCGGCGCCTGGCGCACAGCGGCGGCGACCGGCCCGGCCGCGTCGTCATCGATCCGGAACACCGACGCCGTTTCGCGCAGGCGCGCGGCCTGCTCATCGAGCGATTGCGCGGCGGCCGCCGCCTCCTCGACGAGCGCGGCGTTCTGCTGCGTGACCTCGTCCATCTGCGCGACCGCGCGCGCGACCTGGTCGATGCCGCCGCTCTGCTCCTCGGACGCCGCCGCGATCTCGCCCATGATGTCCGTCACGCGCTGCACCGCACCGATCACGTCGCTCATCGTGCGGCCCGCTTCGTCGACCAGCGTCGAGCCCGTCCGAATACGCTCCACCGACGCGTCGATCAGCGCCTTGATCTCCTTGGCCGCGCTCGACGAACGCTGCGCGAGGCTGCGCACCTCACCCGCGACGACCGCGAAGCCGCGGCCTTCCTCGCCGGCGCGCGCGGCTTCGACGGCCGCGTTCAGCGCCAGAATGTTGGTCTGGAACGCGATGCCCTCGATGATCGCGATGATGTCCGCGATCTTCGCCGAACTGTCGTTGATCTCGCCCATCGTGCCGACCACCTGGCCGACCACCGTATTTCCCTTGTTTGCAATCTCCGACGCGTTCGCGGCCAGCGCGCTTGCCTGCCGTGCATTGTCCGCGTTCTGCTTCACGGTGCCGGTCAGCTGCTCCATGCTCGATGCGGTTTCCTGCAGCGCGGACGCCTGCTCTTCCGTGCGCGACGACAGGTCGATGTTGCCGGCGGCGATCTGGCGGGCTGCGGTCGCGATCGATTCGCTGCCGCCGCGCACGGTGCGCACCGTGTCGACCAGCCCGCGCTGCATCTTCGCGAGACCGTCGAGGAGCTGGCCCATTTCGTCGCGCCGATGCACCACGATCGAGCGTCGCAGGTCGCCCGCGGCGATCGCGTCGAAATGCGCGAGTGCGTCCGCAAGCGGACGGCCGATCGCACGACTGAGCGTCAACCAAGACAGCACCGCGGCAACCAGACCAGCCGCCAGCAGGACGATCGACAGCAAGCGCAGCGTTTCGAACGTCGATTCCGAATGATCGAAGCCCGACTGCGCGGCGCTGAACTGAAAATTGCGCAGCGCCTCGCTCGCAACCGCGAGATCGTTGTAAAGCACCTGGAGCTGCTTGGCGCCATCGCCGATCCGGTCGTGGTCGCCCGTCGCGACAAGACCTCCGAACGTGTCGCAACTGCGCTGTAGCGCCTGGCGCTTCGCGGCGACGTCCTGCGCGAGTCGGTCCTCCTCCGCATCGCGCGGCAGCGCGAGGTACTTTTTCCACCACTCGTCGGACTGCGCGCGCATCGCGCGGCTCCGCTCCACCGCGGCAGCCGATTCGGGTGTCCCCGCCAGCAGCGCGGCGCGATCGAGCGCCAGGCGCTCGCGCGCCGCGTACATTTCGGCAGCGGCCACGTCGACCGCGCTCGGCATCTGGTTCGTGAAAATCTCGCGCGTCGCGTCGTTCGCACGCGTCATCCCGTACACGCCCAGCACGCCGATCACGCCCAGCAGTACCGCGAGAAACGCCATGGTCAAACCGATGCGTGCACGTATCGTCAGGTTTCCGATCACCATCATTCTTCCTGTATTGCGTCGTCATGAACGGGCAAGGCCCGTTTTTCGAAACGGTGTTTCGTCCTGATGTATTTACGACCGGATGCTGCGCAGCTTGATGGTATTCACGTCAATTTTTTCATCAATTCATCGGTTAATTACACATTTCCGAACAATAGGGTCGAAGCATCGCAGGCCTGCCTCGCGAAATCGCGTGGCAAGCATCGTGATGGTGCAATCGGGGGAGATGGCCGGCGCCTGCTTCCGCACGCGCCGGCCGAGAGGCGCGATCCAGCCCTATTCGGCCAGCTCGGCGAGGGTGGGAATCGACGGCTGCGCGCCTGCGCGCGTGACCGACAACGCCGCCGCGCGTTGCGCGAAGCGGATGGCCGTGTCGATCGCCTCGCCTGCCGCGAGCCGCGCGGCGAATCCGCCGATGAAGGTATCGCCGGCCGCGGTCGTGTCAACGGCCTTGACGACGGGTGCCGGATAATGGCGCGCCGCGCCGTCGGCCGTCAGCGCGCACACGCCGCGCGCGCCGAGCGTGATCAGCACGTTGCGCGCGCCGGCCGCGTGCAGCGCACGCGCTGCGGCTTCCGCCTCGGCCGGATTGCGCACCGGCAGCCCGGTCAGCGCGGCCGCCTCCACTTCGTTCGGGATCAGGTAATCGACCAGCGGCAGCCAGCCGTCCGGCAGCGGCGCGACGGCCGGCGCCGGATTGAGCACCACGATGCGGCCGAGCCGCCGCCCGGCCGACAGCGCCGCGAACACGGCGTCCGGCGGCGTCTCGAGCTGGCAGATCAGCACGTCGGTCGCGGCGAGTGCGGCCTCGTGCCGTGCCACCGTATCGGTCGTCACTTCGCCATTGCCGCCCGCGACGATCACGATCGCGTTCTGGCTCGCGTCGTCGACCACGATCAGCGCGACACCGGTCGACGCCGACGCGCTCGTCGCGAGCCGCGAGCAGTCGATGCCTTCGGCCTCGAGGCCGGCCCGCAGCGCGGTACCGTGCGCATCCGCGCCGACGCAGCCGATCATCACGACCTGCGCGCCGAGCCGGGCGGCGGCAACGGCCTGGTTGCCGCCCTTGCCGCCCGCCGCCTGCGCGTATTCATGCCCGGCGAGCGTTTCGCCCGGCATCGGCAGCCGCGGCGCACGCACGACGAGATCCATGTTGAGGCTGCCGACCACCGTCACGCGGCCGGCGCCCGCCGTGCGCGCCGTCATGGGCGGCCGCCCGGCGCGGCCGGCTCGCGGTAGATCGCCGTCGATTCGCGCAGCACGAGACGCGGCGACACGACGCGACGACGGCTCGGCGCAGCCGTCGAACCGCCGCCGATGCGCTCGATCAGCGTTTGCGCGGCCATTTCGCCGAGCGCGCGCACCGACTGGCCGACCGTCGACAGCGCCGGGTACGTGTAACGGGAGAATTCGATGTCGTCGAAGCCGATGATCGAGCAGTCGTCCGGCACGCGCATGCCGCGCTCGGCCGCCGCGCGCAGCGCGCCGACGCCCATCAGGTCGTTGCCCGCGAAAATCGCGCTGGGATGCACCGACTCGAACAGCCGCGATGCCGCGTGGTAGCCGCCGAGGCACGAAAAATCGCTTTCCGCGATCGCGCCCGGCACGATGTCGATCCCGCGCTCGGCCATCGCGCGGATGAAGCCGTGCACGCGCATCGCGCTGACGGCCGTGTCGGTCGGCCCGGTGATGCAGCCGATCTTCGCGTGCCCGAGTTCGAGCAGGTGACGCGTCGCCAGATAGGCACCGCGTTCGTGGTCGATCTGCACGAGGTCGGCCGCAAGCCCCTCGATGTTGCGGTCGACGACGACGAGCGGCGCATGCGCGTCCGCGAGTGTCTGCGCGAGCACCGCGTCCTCGCCGGCCGATGCGACGATCAGCCCGTCGATGCGCTTTTCCTGCAGCACGCGCAGGTAGTTGCGCTGCTTCACGGGATCGTCGTCCGAGTTGCAGAAGAACACGCAATAGCCGTTGGCCGCGCACTGGTCCTCGATGCCGCGCGCAAGCTCCGCGAAGTACGGATTCGTGCTGTTCGGCACGACGAGGCCGATGGTCGCCGTCGAGCGCGCCTTCAGCGAGCGCGCCACGGCCGATGGCACGTAATTCAGCTCGCGGATCGCACCCTCGACCTTCGCACGCACATCCGCGGACACCGGCCGCGAATTGTTCACCACGTGCGAGACGGTCGTAAACGACACGCCCGCCATGGCTGCCACATCCTTGATCGTCGCCATTTCCCGTTTCTCTCTGGTCTGCTTTCCGTGTAGTAGTTCTATCGCGCGCGCGCGCGCCGGCTGCGATACGTGTCGAGCACGACCGCGACCACGATCACCGCCCCGGTGATGATCCGTTTGGTCGGCTCGTTCGCGCCGATCTGCGCCAGCCCGGCGGCCAGCACGGAGATGATCAACACGCCGAAGAACGTGCTGATCACCGAGCCGCGCCCGCCCATCAGGCTCGTGCCGCCGATCACGACGGCTGCGATCACCTGCAGCTCGACGCCCGCGCCCGCGTTCGGATCGGCGGCCTCGAGCCGCGAGATCTGGAACAGCGACGCGAGCCCGGCGAGCGCGCCCATCAATGCGAATACGAGGATTTTATACGGACGCGGGTTAACCCCGGCAAGCCGTACCGCCTCTTCGTTCGTGCCTATCCCGACGAGATAGCGTCCGAACACGGTGCGCGTGAGGACGAACTGTGCCGCGATCATCACTGCGACCGCGATCAGGAACGCCGGCGAGATGCCGAGCGCGATCGGATTCGACAGGAAATCGAACGCGTCGCCGATGTAGGCCGTGCGCGAATTCGTCAGCTGGTATGCGACGCCGCGCGCGGCCTCGAGCACGCCGAGCGACACGATGAACGACGGAATCCGCCAGCCGACCGTGATCGCGCCCGTCATCGAGCCCGTCGCGGTCGCGACCGCGATCCCGATCAGCGCGGCCGGCAGCGGCCCCCACTGCCATTTCAGCGCGGCCACGCTGACCATCGACGCGGCCAGCGCGAGCACCGAGCCGACCGACAGGTCGATTCCGGCGATGATCAGCACGAAGGTCATCCCCACCGACATCACGACGAGATCGGGAATCTGGTTCGCGATCGTACTGAACGTATCGTAGGTCAGAAAATGCGAACTCAGCGCCGAGAACAGCGCGATCATCGCGGCGAGCGCGCCGGCGAGCCCGAGATAGTTCGACACGCCGAGCCGCGTGCCGGACAGCGTGCGCGCGCGGCGCCCCGTCACGGTCTGCTGCGCGCCTGCGTCGCTCGGGGATACGGGAGGCTGGGTCATTGCTGTCGTCCTGTGGTCGAAGTGCCGGAAGCCGCGCGCGGCGCGCCCTCCGCATCCGGATGCCGCACGCCGTCCGGCAGCGCTTCGCGGCCGAAGCCGGCGAACGCCGCGGCCAGCAGCGCATCCTGGGTCCAGTTGCCGCGTTCGAACACGGCGGTCATGCGGCCGGCCGACATCACGCCGATCCGGTCGCAGATCAGCATCAGCTCGCGCAGGTCGCTCGATACGACCACCAGCGCACGGCCCTCGCGCGCGAGCGCGCCCATCAGCGTGTAGATCTCGA
>NZ_QTQD01000013.1:0-176777 GCF_003858025.1 Burkholderia sp. Bp9004
GACGCCGGATATATGTACGCAATCGACTTCCGTGTCCGTCAACTTCCGTTTGCTATTGGGAGCAGTCCATATATGTAGTAGGTCGCTTCCGAGATGCCGTGCTTGCGGCACAGCTCCGCCGGCTTCAGGCCAGCCTCGGCTTCCTTCAAGATGCCGATGATTTGCTCTTCGGTGAATCGCTTTTTCATTGCCGTTCCTCTCTGGAACGGACTCTACACCGTCACCGTACTAAACGCGGGGAGCAGGTCAGCACGGCATTGTGATCCGCCTCGATCACAAAGCATCGGCCCCTCTCCTGGCCGCTTCCGTCCGGATCTCCTTCCGTAGCGCGCGGGCAACGCCCTGCCCCATATGCTCCGGGTGGACGAATAGCTCACCGGGCGTCGGGAGATCCGAATCTGCCGACAGCCGGATTCAGAACCCGATCACCATCGCTTCGGCTTCGGCGACGTAGTCGATCGATCTTTCTATTGCCTCCGCTGAGATCTCGAGAAACAGGCACGCGACGAAAGTCAGAAAGCAGGTGAGTGCGATCGCCGCCATGCACCATGCGGACGGTCCGGCACCCGCAACCGACTGGCCGGCGGCCGCGATCGCCGTGACGACCGACCAGATGAGCCACGTGAACAGGTGCGGCGGAACGCTGCGCCGGTAGATTGCGCGCGCGTACGGAATGGCTGCCAGCAAGGACGCGGCAGATCCCACGACACCCAGCACTGAAGCGGCACCCTGATCGACAGTCACCATCAACGCCGCCTCGTTCGCATGGCCGGTCAGTATGTGGTCGGGCAGCGCAACGCGCAACTTGGGGCCGGCATGCGGCGTGGTCGATGCTGCGTCGTGTCGTTGGCGCAGCCGGAGGCGATTGAGCACCAACAAACTGCAGAGTGATCACGTGCTCGCAGCCGAATCGATTGCGTGGCCGTCGAATGCGCAGGAATCGCCTCTTGAAGCAAAAGAGAACGGTTCTGCCAGAACTTCCTTTGAAGGCCAACAGCTTGAGCAACCGCACGGCTGCTGAAATTCACAGTGGTCATGCACGTCAGCGTTACCCTTTTGCGCGCTCGCACCGAGTGTGACGCGCGCCCGCGCCGCAATTCAATGCTCCGCCCGCGCCGCATTGACATCCCGCCGAAATGCGCCCGGGCTCGTCCCGGTCCATTTTCGGAACGCGCGATGAAACGCGCTGGGCTCCGTAAAACCGAGTTCCGCCGCGATTTCCGCGACGCTGAGCGTGTGCCCGCGCAGCAGCGACTGGGCCAGTGCACCGCGCAGCTCGTCCTTGATCGACGCGAAGCTCTGCCCCTCGCTGCGCAACCGTCTCCGCAGCGTCGCGGGCGTCGTGCCGAGGCGCACGGCCAGCGTGTCGAAGTCCGGCCATTCGGCGGCCGGTTGCGCCTTGAGATGCGCACGCGTTTTCGCCACCCAGCCGGTGTCGTGCCGATAGCGCACGAGCAGGTTGCCGGGCGCGCCGCGCAGGAAGGGTTTCAGCGCCTGCGCGGAGCGGATCGTCGGCAGCGCGAGGTACGCGGCGTTGAACGCGAGCCGGCTGTCCGGGCGGTCAAAATTCACGGGCACGCCGAAGAACTGGTGGTAGTCGCTGCGCTGGTCGGGGCTCGGGCACGCGAAATCGATGCGCTGTAGCGGAATGCGTCGGCCGATCAGCCAGCAGGCGACGCCGAGCAGGATCAGCCAGAACGTCCGGTACGCGAACGCCGAATACGGTGCGCCCGCCTGCGTGAGGACGATCTGCGCCTGGCCGTCGGCGACCACGAGCTCGCCACGCGGTTCGTCGAGCACCACGCGCAGGAACTGCAGCGCACGCCGCAGCGCCTTCTCGAGCGTGCCCGCGTGCAGCACGGCGTGGCACAGCAGCGTGAAGCTGCCGCGCCGCATCGGGCGGGCCGCGAGCCCGAAGAATTCGTCGTCGATCGCGTTGGCGATCGCCAGCCACAGGCGACCGTACTGTTGTGGCGTGACGGGCTCGCGCACGGTGGCCGGCAGGCCGGCAACGCGCAGCACGGGCTCGGTCGGAATCTGCTGCCGGCGCAGGCTCTCGAGCGCGTCCTCGACGAAATCCGGCGAGATCATCTGCGGCCCCATTTTTTCATGTCCTCCAGACATGGCAAAAGCGATCACGATTCTAGATTCTGTTTGTCATTGATTGCAATGTGACGGCTGTCTACCATCATCGATATACCCCCGGTTCGCCGGCGGACATAACGAACAGGAGACACGCATGCGTGATGGAGCAACCACCCGGGTGGTGCCGGCTTACGCCGACGCCGTTGCCGGCTTCCGTATCGAGACCGCCGCCGCATATCTGCACGGCGACCTGGAGCAGGGCCTGAACGCCTGCGTCGAATGCTGCGACCGGCATGCGGCGGCGGACGCGAATGCGATCGCACTCGACTGGATCGACGTCGGCGGCCGGCACTGCAGCTTCACGTTCGCGCAGATGCAGGCGCTGTCGGCGCGGGTCGCAAACCTGCTGGTCGAGCAGGGCGTGAAGCCGGGTGACGTGGTTGCCGGCCTGTTGCCGCGCACGCCCGAACTCGTCGCGACGATCCTCGGCACGTGGCGCGCGGGCGCCGTCTATCAGCCGCTCTTCACCGCGTTTGGGCCGAAGGCGATCGAGCACCGGTTGCGCATGAGCGATGCGCGGCTGGTCGTCACCAACATCGCGAATCGCGCGAAGCTCGACGAGATCGTCGATTGCCCGCAGGTCGCGACGGTGCGCGATTCGGGCGACGTGCTGCCGGCGCGCGACATCGATTTCCGCGCGGCGCTCGACGCGCAGTGCGACGTATTTGAACCGGTCCCGCGCAAGGGCACCGACCTGTTCATGATGATGTCGACGTCGGGCACGACGGGTTTGCCGAAGGGCGTGCCGGTGCCGTTGCGCGCGCTGCTCGCGTTCGGCGCGTACATGCGCGACGCGGTGGACTTGCGCGCCAGTGACCGCTTCTGGAACATCGCCGATCCGGGCTGGGCATACGGCCTCTATTACGCGATCACGGGCCCGCTGCTGCTCGGCCATGCGACGACGTTGTACGAGGGCGCTTTCACGGTCGACAGTACCTACGACGTGATCGAACGGCTCGGCATCACGAGCCTCGCTGGTTCGCCGACCGCGTTCCGGATGCTGATGGCGGCCGGCACCGAAGCGGCCGCGCGCCTGAAAGGGCAACTGCGGGTTGTCAGCAGCGCGGGAGAACCGCTGAATCCGGAAGTCGTGCGCTGGTTCCACGCGGCGCTCGGCGCGCCGATCTACGACCACTACGGCCAGACCGAACTCGGGATGGTCGTGAACAATCATCACGGGCTCGCGCACGTCGTCCATGCCGGCTCGGCGGGTTTCGCGATGCCCGGCTATCGCGTCGCTGTGCTCGACGAAGCCGGCCGCGAACTCGGCCCCGGCGAGCCCGGCATCCTCGCGATCGACATCGCGCGCTCGCCGCTGCTGTGGTTCGACGGTTACTGGCAGCAAGACACGCCGGCGATCGCGGGCGGCTATTACCGCACCGGCGACAACGTCGAACTCGAGCCGGACGGCACCGTGAGCTTCATCGGCCGCGCGGACGACGTGATCACATCGTCCGGTTACCGGATCGGTCCGTTCGACGTGGAAAGCGCGCTGATCGAGCATCCGGCCGTCAGCGAGGCCGCGGTGATCGGCGTGCCGGACCCGGAGCGCACCGAGATCGTCAAGGCGTTCGTCGTGCTGTCGAAAGACTTCGACGGCACACCGGCGCTGGCCGAAGAACTGAGCCAGCACGTGAAGCGGCGGCTGTCGGCACACGCCTATCCTCGCGCGATCGACTTCGTCGACGCGCTGCCGAAAACCCCGAGCGGCAAGATCCAGCGCTTCATGCTGCGCAAGCTGGAAGCCGAGAAGACCGCTCAATCCTGAATATTGATTATGGACTGCGAATGAACATCAAGGATCGCGTTTTTCTGATTACGGGTGCCGGTTCGGGCCTCGGCGCAGCGGTGGCGCGCATGGTGGTCGCCGAAGGCGGCAAGGCCGTACTGCTGGACGTCAATGAAGACGCCGGTGCGAGCCTCGCGCACGAACTAGGTACGTCCGCACGCTTCGTGAAGACCGACGTGACGAGCGAAGCCGACGGGCAGGCCGCCGTTGCTGCCGCGCGCGACGCGTTCGGCCGCATCGATGCGCTCGTGAACTGCGCGGGCGTCGCGCCGGGCGAGAAGGTCGTCGGCCGCGAAGGCCCGCATTCGCTCGACCGTTTCGCGCGTGCGGTTTCGATCAACCTGGTCGGTACGTTCAACATGATCCGGCTGGCTGCGGAAGCGATGTCGAAGCATGACGCCGACGCGGAAGGCGAACGCGGCGTGATCGTCAACACCGCGTCGGTCGCGGCGTTCGACGGACAGATCGGGCAGGCCGCGTATGCGGCATCGAAGAGCGGCGTGGTGGGCATGACGCTGCCGATCGCGCGCGAACTCGCGCGGTTCGGCATTCGTGTGGTGACGATCGCGCCGGGCATCTTCGCGACGCCGATGATGGCCGGCATGCCGCAGGACGTGCAGGACGCGCTCGGCAAGAGCGTGCCGTTCCCGCCGCGGCTCGGCCGCCCGGAAGAATTTGCGGCGCTGGTGCGCCACGTCGCCGAGAATACGATGCTGAACGGCGAAGTCATCCGTCTCGATGGCGCGCTGCGCATGGCACCGCGCTGACACTGGAGGAATGCAATCATGACGACACAGGATCCGATCGTAATCGTTGGCGCGGCGCGCACGCCGATGGGTGGTTTTCAGGGCGACCTGGCCGCGGCCAGCGCGAGCGAGCTTGGCGCGGCGGCGATTCGTGCGGCGCTCGAACGCGCGAACGTGCCCGCCGAGCGCATCGATGAAATCGTGTTCGGCTGCGTGCTGCCGGCCGGCCAGGGTCAGGCACCGGCGCGGCAGGCCGCGCTGAAGGCGGGCTTGCCGCTGGCGGCGGGCGCGACCACGGTCAACAAGATGTGCGGCTCCGGGATGAAGGCCGCGATGTTCGTGCACGACCTGCTGCTGGCCGGATCGGCGGACGTGGCCGTCGCGGGCGGGATGGAGAGCATGACGAATGCGCCGTACCTGCTGCCGAAGGCGCGCGCTGGGATGCGCATGGGGCATGGCCAGGTGCTCGATCACATGTTCCTCGACGGGCTCGAGGACGCGTACGACAAGGGCCGGCTGATGGGCACGTTCGCGGAGGATTGCGCGCAGGCATATCAGTTCACGCGCGAGGAGCAGGATGCGTTCGCGATCGCATCGCTGACGCGCGCGCAGCGTGCGATTGCAGAAGGACGCTTCGTGTCGGAGATCGCGCCGGTGACCGTGAAGGCCGGCAAGACGGAAGCCGTCGTGTCGATCGACGAGCAACCGGGCAAAGCGAAGCTCGACAAGATTCCGACGCTCAAGCCGGCATTCCGCGAAGGCGGCACGGTGACGGCGGCCAATTCGTCGTCGATTTCCGACGGCGCGGCCGCGCTCGTGATGATGCGTCGCTCGGAAGCGGATCGGCTCGGCCTCGCGCCGAAGGCAGTGATCGTCGGGCATTCGACCTACGCGAACAAGCCGGGCCTGTTCGCGACGGCACCGATCGGCGCGATCCGCAAGCTGTCGGAGAAGACCGGCTGGAACCTGCGCGACGTCGACCTGTTCGAGATCAACGAAGCCTTCGCGGTGGTCGCGATGGCCGCGATGCGCGATCTCGACCTGCCGCACGACAAGGTCAACGTGCACGGCGGCGCGTGTGCGCTCGGCCATCCGATCGGCGCATCGGGCGCACGCGTGATGGTGACGCTGCTGGCCGCGCTCGAAACGTACGGCCTGAAGCGCGGCGTCGCGTCGCTGTGCATCGGCGGCGGCGAGGCGACGGCGATCGCGATCGAGCGGGTCGCGTAACGCGAACGCATTGATGCATCACGCAAGAGACGGCACCCATGCCGTCTCGCGACGCGGGCGGCGGGCATCGTGCCCGTCGCCCGTTTCGCTTTCCGGCGCGCGCGCGATCGCGTTACGCGTTCGCCTCCGGCGACACGGCCCCGCACGCACGAATCACGAGCTGCACGACCTGCTCGGTCTTCTCGGCGAACGCCTTCTGCGTGAACGCACGCTTGCCGCTCAGCGCGCGGATCTGCGCATCGAAATCCGCATAGTGCTGCGTCGTCGCCCAGATCAGGTACATCAACGCGTGTGCGTCGATCGGCGCGAGCAGCCCGCGCGCGATCCAGCCCTCGATCACCTTCACGCGCGTGTCGAACCAGGGCTTCACGCGTTCCGACAGGATGTCCTGCATGTGCGCGGCACCGTGGATGATCTCGTTGGCCCACACTTTCGAGCCGAGCGGGCGCCGTCGCGACAGATCCATCTTCGCGCGCACGTAGCCGCCGATCGCTTCCACCGGATCGTCGCCGGCCTCGAACGAACCTGCCGCGCGATGCCAGTCCTCGAACAGGTCGTCGAGCACGCGACGGTACAGCGCAAGCTTCGTCGGGAAGTAGTAATGCAGGTTCGCCTTCGGCAGGCCCGCACGTTCGGCGATCATCGCCGTGCTCGCGCCGTCGAGCCCGCGCTCCGCGAACACGGCTTCCGCACAGGCCAGCAGATGCGCTTCGTTGGACTCGCGGATATGCGCCTTGCGTCGCCGCAAGGGCATATTCGTTTCGTCGTCGCCGGTGGCTTCGGCGGCCGCTTCGTCATGTTTCATCGTTACCCTCGCGCGGCTTGCATGCCGCGTTGCGCTTCATTCTAGCCGCTGGTTCGCATCGAACGCACGTGCCCGCCCACCTCGGCGCGCGTGATGCTGCAATGCGGTGGCACGTTTCTCGCTCGGTCGATTCACGCAAGAAAGACATTGCGCTGGGCATTTTGATCGTCTAAAACCTGTCCAATCGGACAGGATTTGATGATCGACGGAATGCAGTGCCGGCAATCCGCCGATCGGTCGGACGAATCACACGAACGATGCGCATCTGCACCTTGCCGGTGCGGGCTTGCCCCGACAGCGGCAATGCGTGCACCGGCGGCAACCGGAATGACAACATGACCGACCCCACAGGAGCGATACGAATGAACGCGGTATCGGAAACAGTGAAGCGGGCAGCATTCGACACGTCGATCAAGGTCGACGGCAAGCGGTTGTGGGACAGCCTGATGGAAGTCGCGAAGATCGGCGCGACGCCGAAGGGCGGCGTGTGCCGCCTCGCGCTGACCGATCTCGACAAGGCCGGACGCGACCTGATCGTCGGCTGGGCGAAAGCCGCCGGTTGCACGGTGACGGTCGATACGATGGGCAACGTGTTCATGCGCCGCGCGGGCCGCGTGGCCGACGCGGCGCCGGTCGTTACCGGCTCGCATGCGGATTCGCAGCCGACGGGCGGCCGCTTCGACGGCATCTACGGCGTGCTCGGCGGCCTCGAGGTGATTCGCAGTCTGAACGATCACGGCATCGAGACCGAGCATCCGGTCGAGGTCGTGATCTGGACCAACGAGGAAGGTTCGCGTTTTGCGCCGGCGATGGTCGCGTCGGGCGTGTTCGCGGGTGTGTTCCCGCTCGAGTACGGGCTGTCGCGCAAGGATGTCGACGGCAAGACGATCGGCGAGGAACTCGCGCGCATCGGCTACGCGGGCGACGTACCCTGCGGCGGCCGCAAGCTGCATGCGGCGTTCGAGCTGCATATCGAGCAGGGGCCGATTCTCGAGGCGGAGTGCAAGACGATCGGCGTCGTGACGGACGCGCAGGGGCAGCGGTGGTACGAGATCACGTTCACCGGCCAGGAAGCGCACGCGGGGCCGACGCCGATGCCGCGACGCCGCGATGCGCTGCTCGGCGCATCGCGCGTGGTCGATCTCGTGAACCGGATCGGCCTCGATCACGCGCCGTTCGGCTGCGCGACGGTCGGCATGATGCAGGTTCACCCGAACTCGCGCAACGTGATTCCCGGCCGCGTGTTCTTCACCGTCGATTTCCGTCATCCGGACGACGCGGTGCTCGCGAAGATGGATGCTGCATTGCGCGAAGGTGTGGCGCGCATCGCGGGCGAGATCGGGCTCGAAACCGCGCTCGAGCAGATTTTCTACTACAAGCCCGTCGCGTTCGATCCGGCCTGCGTGGCGGCCGTGCGCGGCGCGGCCGATCGCTTCGGCTACTCACATCGCGACATCGTGTCGGGTGCGGGGCATGACGCGTGCTATCTGGCGCAGGTTGCGCCGACGTCGATGGTGTTCGTTCCCTGCGTCGACGGCATCAGTCACAACGAGATCGAGGACGCGACGCCTGCGTGGATCGAGGCCGGCGCGAACGTGCTGCTGCACGCGATGCTGTCGCGCGCATGCGAGCCGGCTTCATGACGGACCGGATCTAGCGCAGCCGGCAGGCCGCTCATCGCCTGACCGTGGCATTCCCAAGCAGGACCGCCCCGACTGTGCATTCGCAGCCGGCGGGGACGGCTTTGTCTCCACCCAGTCGAAGGAACGCGTATGACCACCAAGCCAACCGGCGATATCGCCGCGCATCGCCTGTCGTCCACGCAACTCTCGTGCGAATTCGCAGATATCGCGCCGCTGCTCGATCCGACTGCCGCCGCGGCCGCCGCCAGCCGCTGCCACTACTGCTACGACGCGCCGTGCGTGCAGGCCTGCCCGACGCAGATCGACATCCCGAGCTTCATTCGCAAGATCGGTAACGGCAACCTGAAGGGTGCCGCGACCGACATCCTGTCCGCGAATCCGCTCGGCGGGATGTGCGCACGCGTTTGCCCGACCGAGATCCTGTGCGAAGGCGCGTGCGTGCGCAATCACCAGGATGCGCAGCCGGTCGCGATCGGCGCGCTGCAGCGGCACGCGACCGACTGGGCGATGGTGAGCGGCGCGGTGCGCTTTACGCGTGCGCCCGATACGGGGCGGCATGTCTCGGTGGTCGGCGCGGGGCCGGCCGGGCTCGCTTGCGCGCACCGGCTCGCGCTCGCCGGGCATCGCGTCACGCTGTTCGACGCGCGGCCGAAGGCGGGCGGCTTGAACGAATACGGGATCGCCGCGTACAAGACGGTCGACGATTTCGCGCAACGCGAAGTCGAGTGGCTGCTGTCGGTCGGTGGCATCGCGTTGCAGACGGGCGTTGCGCTCGGCCGCGACGTGACGCTCGACGCATTGCGCGAGCGGCATGACGCGGTGTTTCTCGCGATGGGCCTGGGCGGCGTGCGCACGCTCGCGATCGACGGCGAGGAATTGAGCGGCGTGATGAACGCGGTCGACTTCATCGAGCAGGTGCGGCAGGCCGACGCGCTGGAGAACGTGCCGGTCGGGCGGCGCGTGGTCGTGATCGGCGGCGGCAATACGGCGATCGACGCGTCCGTGCAGAGCCGCAAGCTCGGTGCGGAGCGCGTGACGATGGTGTACCGGCGCGGCGTGGACGCGATGAGCGCGACCTGGGCCGAACGCGAGTTCGCGCAAAAGAGCGGCGTCACGCTCGTCACGCACGCGAAGCCGGTGCGTATCGCGGGCGCGGACGGACATGTGACGGGTGTCGAATTCGAGGCCGCGTCGGGCGAGCGTTTCACCGTCGACGCGGACATGGTGCTGAAAGCGATCGGCCAGACGCTGGTGCCGGACGGTGTCGCGGCCGCGCTGCTGACGGCGGACGGCACGCGCATCGCGGTCGACGCGGACGGACGCACGGCGTTGCCCGACGTGTGGGCCGGCGGCGATTGCGCGGCGACGGACGGCATCGACCTCACGGTGCAGGCCGTGCAGGACGGCAAGCGCGCGGCGGCGGCGATCGACGCGGCGCTCGCGCGGCGCGCCGCCAAGGCCGCGTGAGCGCGGCATACGCAACGGCATCCCGCGCATCGCGTGCATTGCGCGCGCCACGCGAATCACGATAGACGCCCCATTTTTACGGAGCCGAACATGGCCGACCTTCGCTGCACCATCGCAGGCATCACTTCGCCGAATCCGTTCTGGCTGGCCTCCGCGCCGCCGACCGACAAGGCGTACAACGTCAATCGCGCGTTCGAGGCGGGCTGGGGCGGCGTCGTCTGGAAGACGCTCGGGCTCGATCCGCACGTCGTCAACGTCAGCTCGCGCTACGGCGCGGTGCAGTGGAACGGCCAGCGGATTGCCGGGCTGAACAACATCGAGCTGATCACCGACCGGCCGCTCGACGTGAACCTGAAAGAGATCGCGCAGGTGAAGCGCGACTGGCCCGATCGCGCGCTGATCGTATCGCTGATGGTGCCGTGCAACGAGCGCGACTGGAAATGGATCCTGCCGCTCGTCGAGGATACTGGCGCCGATGCGGTCGAGCTGAACTTCGGCTGCCCGCACGGGATGAGCGAGCGCGGGATGGGCGCGGCGGTCGGACAGGTGCCGGAATACGTCGAGATGGTCACGCGCTGGGTCAAGGAAGGCACGAAGATGCCCTGCCTCGTGAAGCTCACGCCGAACATCAGCGACATCCGGATGGGCTCGCGTGCCGCCTACAAGGGCGGCGCGGACGGCGTGTCGCTGATCAACACGATCAACTCGATCGTCGCGGTGGACCTCGACCAGATGGCGCCGATGCCCACCGTCGACGGCAAGGGCACGCACGGCGGCTACTGCGGCCCGGCGGTCAAGCCGATCGCGCTGAACATGGTCGCGGAGATCGCGCGCGACCCGGAAACGCCGAACCTGCCGATCTCCGGCATCGGCGGGATTTCGTCGTGGCGCGACGCGGCCGAGTTCATGGTGCTCGGCGCCGGCAGCGTGCAGGTGTGCACCGCCGCGATGCATTACGGATTCCGGATCGTGTCGGACCTCGCCGACGGGCTGTCGAACTGGATGGACGAGAAGGGCTACGCGACCCTCGACGACGTGCGCGGCCGCGCGGTGCCGAACGTGACCGACTGGAAATATCTGAACCTGAAGTACGACATCAAGGCGCGTATCGACCAGGACCGCTGCATCCAGTGCGGGCTGTGCCATATCGCGTGCGAGGACACGTCGCACCAGGCGATCACGGCCGAGAAGGACGGCGTGCGGCACTTCGAGGTGGTGGACGCGGAGTGCGTCGGGTGCAATCTTTGCATGCATGTGTGTCCGGTCGAGCAATGCATCACGATGGAGCGGGTCGACGCGGGCGACTACGCGAACTGGACCACGCATCCGAACAACCCGGCGCGTGCCGACGCGGGTGCGAGCCCGGCGGAACCCGCGAAGCATGCGAAGGCGGCCTGACCGGCGGCCGGCGGCGCGGCATCGTCCGCACTGCTGCTTGTGTCCTGTTCTGCCGGCATCGCACGATGCCGGCGCTGACGTTTACGTGGAGCGCGTCCGATGAAACCAGCAGCGATTCCCGCCGATCCCGACAGCGCCGCGGCGCCGGCCGGCAGCCTGTACAACGACGACCTCGCGCCGACGACGGCGTCACAGCGCACGTGGCGCTGGTATCACTTCGCGGCGCTGTGGGTCGGGATGGTGATGAACATCGCGTCGTACATGCTTGCGGCCGGACTGATCCAGGAAGGCATGTCGCCGTGGCAGGCCGTGCTGACCGTTTTGTTCGGCAACCTGATCGTGCTCGTGCCGATGCTGCTGATCGGCCATGCGGGCGCGAAGCACGGGATTCCGTATGCGGTGCTCGTGCGCGCGTCGTTCGGCACGCAGGGCGCGAAGCTGCCCGCGCTGCTGCGCGCGATCGTCGCGTGCGGCTGGTACGGCATCCAGACCTGGCTTGGCGGCAGCGCGATCTATACGCTGCTGAACATCCTGACCGGCAACGCATTGCACGGCGCCGCGCTGCCGCTCGTCGGCATCTCGTTCGGGCAACTTGCGTGCTTCCTCGTGTTCTGGGCGCTGCAGCTGTACTTCATCTGGCACGGCACCGATTCGATCCGCTGGCTCGAGAGCTGGTCCGCGCCGATCAAGGTCGTGATGTGCATCGCGCTCGTGTGGTGGGCGACGTCGCAGGCGGGCGGCTTCGGCACGATGTTGTCTGCGCCGTCGCAGTTCGTCGCGGGCGGCAAGAAGGCGGGACTCTTCTGGGCGACGTTCTGGCCGGGCCTGACCGCGATGGTCGGCTTCTGGGCGACGCTCGCGCTGAACATTCCCGACTTCACGCGCTTCGCGCATTCGCAGCGCGACCAGGTGATCGGGCAGTCGATCGGGCTGCCGCTGCCGATGGCGCTGCTGTCGGTGGTGTCGGTCGTGGTGACGTCGGCCACCGTCGTGATCTACGGCAACGCGATCTGGGATCCGATCGACCTGACGAGCCGGATGACGGGCATCGGCGTCGGCATTGCGCTCGTGATCCTCACGCTCGATACCATGTGCTGCAACCTTGCGGCGAACCTGGTCGGTCCTGCTTACGATTTCTCGAGCCTGTGGCCGAAGGCGATCTCGTACCGCACGGGCGGGCTGATCACCGCGACGCTCGCGATCGTGATGATGCCGTGGAAGATCCTCGCGACGACGGACGGCTACATCTTCACCTGGCTCGTCGGTTATTCGGCGCTGCTCGGGCCGGTCGCGGGCATCCTGATGGTCGACTACTTCCTGATTCGCGGCACGCGGCTCGATACGCGCGCGCTGTTCGACGAGCGCGGCGACTTCAGCTACGCGCGCGGCTGGAACCCGGCCGCGCTGGCGGCGCTCGCGATCGGCGTGCTGCCGAACCTGCCCGGCTTCCTGCACACCGCGTTCCCGGCGTCGTTCCCGAACGTGCCGGCGTTCTTCAACACGCTCTACACGTATGCGTGGTTCGTCGGCCTCGTGCTGGCGTCCGGCGTGTACGGTACCTGGATGAAGTGGCGCGCCGGACAGCGCGCGCAGATCGCGAGCGCTTGATGCGCGAACGCATGCGGCACCCGACAGTCAACGAGGAGGCAACCAAATGGCAATCCTGATTCGCGGCGGCACCGTGGTCGATGCGGACCGCACCTATCGCGCGGACGTACTGTGTGCCGACCCGCAGGACGGCGGCACGATCTTGCAGATCGCGGAGACGATCGACGCGCCGGCCGGCGCGACGGTGGTCGACGCGCACGACCAGTACTTGATGCCGGGCGGCATCGATCCGCATACGCACATGGAGCTGCCGTTCATGGGCACGACGGCGAGCGACGACTTCTACTCGGGCACGGCCGCCGGATTGTCGGGCGGCACGACCAGCATCATCGACTTCGTGATCCCGAGCCCGAAGCAGCCGCTGATGGACGCGTTCCACGAGTGGCGCGGCTGGGCCGAGAAGGCCGCGGCCGACTACGGCTTCCACGTGGCCGTCACGTGGTGGGACGAATCGGTGCACCGCGACATGGGCACGCTCGTGCGCGAGCACGGCGTGTCGAGCTTCAAGCACTTCATGGCGTACAAGAACGCGATCATGGCCGATGACGAGGTCCTCGTGAACAGCTTCTCGCGTTCGCTCGAACTCGGCGCGCTGCCGACGGTGCACGCGGAGAACGGCGAACTCGTGTTCCGGCTGCAGCAGGCGCTGCTCGCGCGCGGGATGACGGGGCCGGAGGCGCATCCGCTGTCGCGACCGCCGGAGGTGGAGGGCGAGGCTGCGAACCGCGCGATCCGCATCGCGCAGGTGCTCGGCGTGCCCGTGTATATCGTGCACGTGTCGGCGAAGGACGCGGTTGACGCGATCACGCGCGCGCGCAGCGAAGGGCTGCGCGTGTTCGGCGAGGTGCTGCCGGGGCACCTGGTGATCGACGAGTCGGTGTATCGCGACCCGGACTGGACGCGTGCGGCCGCGCACGTGATGAGCCCGCCGTTCCGCTCGGCGGAGCATCGCGAAGCGCTGTGGCGTGGGCTGCAGGCGGGGCAGCTGCATACGACGGCGACCGATCACTGCGTGTTCTGCGCGTCGCAGAAGGCGATGGGCCGCGAGGACTTCACGAAGATCCCGAACGGCTGCGGCGGCGTCGAGGATCGCATGTCGGTGCTGTGGCATCACGGCGTGAATCATGGCCGCATCACGCCGAATGAATTCGTACGGATCACGTCGACGAACGCCGCGCAGATCTTCAACCTGTATCCGCGCAAGGGGGCGGTTCAGGTCGGCGCCGATGCCGATCTGGTCGTGTGGGACCCATCCGCGACGAAGACGATCTCGGTGAAGACCCATCACCAGCAGGTCGATTTCAACGTGTTCGAAGGGATGACGGTGCAGGGCGTCGCGACCCACACCCTCACGCGCGGTGCGCTCGCATGGGCCGACGGCGAGCTGCGTGCCGTGCGCGGCGCGGGCCGCTATCTGAAGCGGCCACCCGCGGCCGGCTACTACGAGGCCGCGCGCATCGCGAACCGGCTGCGCGAGCCACATCCGGTCGAACGCGCGGGCTGAGCGGCGTACTGCGTCCGTTGCGCGGGGCGTGTCTGTTCGAACGGCACGCCCCGCGCGCGTTCACGCGGCCGGTCACGTGCATCGCCGGCCCTGCATCCTCTCGGCCCCCCGTCGATTCTCTCAATATATGGGACGAATCGGGCATCGTCACGTCCATCCGATTTCCAGGTACATAGAAGAACTGAGCAAATCGACGACGCAAGCGAGACCGCACGGAGCATGCCATTTTGATTGCGTTGTCGTCATGCATGACGGCGAGTAATATCCACCGACGGCGTCAAACGGGCGTGCCGTTCCGCCTGCCGATCATTCAAATAAACATCGAGAGAAAGGAGTACGAGGTGGATATTCTGCGCAGTCTCCTGGGCATGCTGTTCCTGCTGCTGGTGGCCTATCTGCTGTCGAACAACCGGCGCGCCGTGAGCGGCCGGACCCTGATCGCCGCGCTGCTCACGCAGTTCGCGATCGGCGCGCTGGTGCTGTTTGTGCCGTCGGGCCGCGCGGCGCTGGCGGCGGCCGCGAACGGCGTCAATCGCGTGCTCGACATGGGCAATCACGGCATTGCGTTCGTGTTCGGCGGGCTGGTCGACGCCCGGATGTTCCAGCTGTTCGGCGACGGTGGGTTCGTGTTCGGCCTGCGCGTGCTGCCGATGATCATCTTCGTCACCGCGCTGATCGCAGTGCTGTATTACGTGGGCGTGATGAAGTGGATCGTCGCGATCCTCGGCGCGGGGCTCGCGAAAGTGCTCGGCGTGAGCCGCATCGAGGCGTGCTCGGCCGTCGCGACGATCTTTCTCGGGCAGAGCGAAATGCCCGCACTCGTGAAGCCGTTCGTGCGGCACATGACGGGCGCCGAGATCTTCACGGTGATGGCGAGCGGCATGGCGTCGGTCGCAGGCTCGGTGCTGGTCGGCTACGCCGGTCTCGGCGTGAAGATGGAGTACCTGCTCGCTGCATCGTTCATGGCGGTGCCGGGCGGGCTGCTGTTCGGCAAGCTGCTGTTCCCGACCGTGGAGCCGAGCCGTGTCGTGGTCGACGGGCTCGATTTCGACGACAAGCGGGCCGCCAACGTGATCGAGGCTGCGGCGTCCGGCGCGTCGGTGGGCCTGCGGATCGCGATCAATGTCGGCGCGATGCTGATCGCGTTCGTGGGGCTCATCGCGCTGATGAACCTCATCGTCGGCGGCGTGGCCGCGTTCGCGGGCTTTCCGCAGGTGACGCTGCTGGGCATCATCGGCCACCTGTTCGCGCCGCTGGCGTGGATCATCGGCGTGCCGTGGCACGACGCGGCGCTAGCCGGCAACTTCATCGGCGAGAAGCTGATCTTCAACGAGTTCGTCGCGTACGGCGACCTGTCGCCGTATCTGAAGGGCGGCGCGCACGTCGCGGCGGCCGGCCTGCAGGTGCTCGACCCGAAGACGCTCGCGATCGTGTCGTTCGCGTTGTGCGGCTTCGCGAACTTCTCGTCGATCGCCATTCTCGCGGGCGGCTTCAGCGCGGTCGCGCCGGAGCGCCGCTCGGAAGTCGCGCGGCATGGCTTGCGTGCGCTGACGGCCGCGACGTTGTCGAACCTGATGAGTGCCGCGATTGCCGGCCTGTTCTTTTCGCTGCACTGAGCGAGCAAGGAGACGCAACGATGTTTCTGCCGCAGGAGTTCATTCGCCGCAAGCGCGACCGGCAGCCGCTCGATCGCGACGAGATTGCCGCGTTCGTGCGCGGCGTGACCGACGGCAGCGTGACCGAGGGCCAGGTGGCGGCATTCGCGATGGCTGTGTACTTCAACGACCTGAGCACCGACGAGCGCGTCGCGCTGACGATCGCGCAGCGCGACTCGGGCGACGTGCTCGACTGGCGTGCGCTCGATCTCGGCGGACCGGTGATCGACAAGCATTCGACCGGGGGCGTCGGCGATGTCGTGTCGCTGATGCTCGGGCCGATGGTGGCCGCATGCGGTGGCTATGTGCCGATGATCTCGGGGCGCGGGCTCGGCCATACCGGCGGCACGCTCGACAAGCTCAGTGCGATCCCCGGCTACGACGTGACACCGGACACGGACACGTTTCGTCGTACGGTGCGTGACGTCGGCGTCGCGATCATCGGGCAGACCGCGCGGCTCGCGCCGGCGGACAAGCGCATCTATGCGATTCGCGATGTGACGGCGACCGTCGAGTCGGTCGCGATGATCACCGCGTCGATCCTGTCGAAGAAGCTCGCGGCGGGGCTCGACGGGCTCGTGATGGACGTCAAGGTCGGCTCCGGCGCGTTCATGCCGACCGCCGAGAAGTCGGCCGAGCTGGCACGTAGCATCGTCGACGTCGGAAACGGCGCCGGCATGAAGACGACCGCGATCCTGACCGACATGAACCAGTCGCTCGCGCCGTGCGCGGGCAATGCACTCGAAGTCGCGTGTGCGATCGACTACCTGACGGGCAAGTCGCGACCGGCGCGCCTGCATGACGTCACGATGGCGCTGTCGGCGCAGTTGCTCGTCACCGGCGGGCTGGCGCGCGACGTCGCGCAGGCGCGCACGATGTTGCAGCAGGCGCTCGACTCGGGCGCGGCGGCGGAACGCTTCGCGCGAATGGTGGCGACGCTCGGCGGCCCCGTGGACCTGATCGAAGCGCCCGCGCATCATCTTGCGCGGGCGGATGTGATCGTGCCGGTTCCGTCGCCTGCGAGTGGCGTGGTGAAGCGGGTCGATTGCCGCGCGCTCGGGCTCGCGGTCGTCGCGCTCGGCGGCGGCCGCACGCGCGCGGAGGATGCGATCGACTACCGTGTCGGCCTGACGGCACTCGCGGAGATCGGGCAGCGTGTCGAAGCCGGCCAGCCGCTCGGCTATGTGCATGCCCGCGACGACGTGGCGGCCGCACGTGCGGTGGCCGAGGTGCGGCAAAGCTACGTGCTGGGCGAGACGGGCGAGGCGAACCCGACCATTTACGAGCAGATCGGCTGACCGTGCGCCGATGCCGGCGCGGCGGAACGTGCCGGTGTCGGTGCTCGCCTTACATGACGGGGGAGTATCGTGCCGGCCGGGATGCGTCGTGTCGATGCATCCCCGCACACGACTGGAGGCACCATCGAGATGGAACGAGACGAACTGATCGAACAGGCCAGGGCGGCGCGCGAACGCGCGTATGCGCCGTATTCGCGCTTCAAGGTCGGCGCTGCGCTACAGGCGCGTGACGGAACGGTTTTTCACGGCTGCAACGTCGAGAACGCGTCGTACGGACTGTGCAATTGCGCGGAACGCACGGCGATGTTCGCGGCGATCGCGGCCGGCTATCGTCCGGGGGACTTCACGCGGCTCGCGGTCGTCGGCGATACCGACGGCCCGATCGCGCCGTGCGGCGCGTGCCGTCAGGTGATCATCGAGATCGGCAAGCCCGACATCGAAGTGATCCTGGCCAACCTGAAAGGGGCCGTCGAGGTCACGACGGCCCGCGCGTTGCTGCCGGGCGCGTTCAGTCTGTAACGGACACGCTGCGCGCATCACGCGCCGTCACGCGCGTCCCGGATCGGGATCACGGTGCGCGCGCCGCACTGGCGCAGCAGGTCGCGCAGTTCGTTGATGACCGGAAACACCTCGTGGTTCCAGTCGGCGCCCTGCCGGTCGTGCGCTTCCTGCTCGCGCTCGACGATCCAGCGATCCTCGCGGAAGATCCGCTCGGTGAACCAGACGAGCAGCGGCCACGCGAGATCGAGCGCGAACGGGATGCCGGGCTTGTGGATCGACAGCAGTCCGAACGTGCGGTTGGTACGCTGTTCCGCATCGAGCGGCACGTAGACGATCCACAGGTCCATCACGAGCGTGCCTTCGCTCGAGCGGATCTGCAGCGTCTGGTACGGGTAGCCGGTGCGAACCGTCATCACGCTCTTGTCGGCCTGGTCGCCGGGCTTCTTGCTCGAGCCGAACACGAGCGCCTCGCCGACCGGCTGCTTGCCTTCCATGCGCGCGAACGTGTAATCGACCTCGACCCAGTCGTCGCCGCGGCGCCGGCCGAGTGCGCGCGCCCGCATCTGCCCCATCTGCTTGCGATGCAGGAACTGATGGTTCATGTCCATCAGGTTCTCGTGCATGAACGAGTAGTGGCACTTGACCTCGCGGCCGAAGCGGCGCGTCTTGAATGCGCGGTCGTCCGCCGATTCGAGCGCGGGGAAAGGGCGTTCGTCGGCGAGCGTCGCGTCGCCGGGGAACACGAAGATCAGTCCGTGCGCCTCGCGGCACGGGTACGCCCGCACGCCGTTGGGCAAACGCTCGCGGCCGAGGTAGGGTACGTCGACGCAACGGCCGCTGTCGCACGCATAGGTCCAGCCGTGGTAGCAGCAGCGCAGCGTTTCGCCGCTCACGACGCCCGCATGCAGCGGCACTTGGCGGTGCGCGCAACGATCTTCGAGCGCATACACGGCGCCGGATTCGGTGCGCACGAGCACGATCGGATCGCCGGCGAAGCGCACGCCGAGCGTCTTGCCGCGCTTCAGTTCGCGCGACCACGCGAGCGGATACCAGTGATCGGGATGGATGGGCACGCGGCGCAGGTCGCGCACGACCGCGCCGGTGGACGGTTCTTCGAGGGTGCTGCTGTCAGACAAAGGCACTGCGCGCATGCGTGACGCCTCCTGGCTGGACGGAAGGTCCGGACGCCGCAACAAGCGGCGTGGCTTGGGAGAAGTCTACGCGAAGTTGCACCGCATGTCGGACGCGATGCGGGTTTGCACCGGCACGGCGGGCGCGGTTTGTTTGATGCGGCGCAACCGGGGCGCGGGCGGCGCGGGCGGCGCGCGCGGCATGCGCGGCCGCCCGGCTGCGGCCGGTGGCCGGTCACGAGCGGGCATCGCGCCACAGCACCGGATCGGCGCGGTACAGCGCCGGGAAGTAGTGTTTCAGTCCGGCGACCTTCGGCAGGTCGTTGAACGCGATGTATGGCGCGTCGGGATGCAGCTCGAGGTAGTTCTGGTGATAGGCCTCGGCCGGGTAGAACCCCTTGTAGTCCTCGATACGCGTGACGACCGGCGCCGGAAACACGTGCGCGGAGCCGAGCTGCGCGACGTACGCGGTCGCGACCGCGCGTTGCTGCGCGGTGGTCGGGAAGATTGCCGACCGGTATTGCGACCCTTCGTCTGGGCCTTGCCGGTTGAGTTCGGTCGGATCGTGGGCGACCGAGAAGAACACCTGCAGCAGCCGGCCGTAGGTGATCTGCGTCGGGTCGTAGACGATGCGCACCGATTCCGCGTGCCCCGTCAGCCCGGACCCGACGAGTGCATAGTGCGCGGTTTCGGACGCGCCGCCCGCATAACCGGCCGTGACCTGCTTCACGCCCTTCACATGCTCGAACACGCCCTGCACGCCCCAGAAACAGCCGCCGGCAAGCACGGCCGTCTCGTCGTGCGATGCGCCGGGTGTTTCGTCGAGTGTCGGCGCGGGCACGGTGCGCATCGGCTCGGCAGAGTTGACGATGCGCTGGTAGCCGAACACGGCGGCGGCCGCGACGGCGAGGGCGCCGATGCGGCGCAGCATCGCTGCGCGCCGTCGCGGCGTGGAAGCGCGGGTGGGTGTCGGGTTCATGGTGGGCTCCTTCGGAATGCGTTGGGGAAGACGGCGGTCGGGTGTCGGCCTGGCATGCGTTCAACCGAACGTGAATGCGTACGCATCGACACCCGGATCGAGAAACTCGATCGCGAATGTGCGGTCGGCGATGGCGCCCGGCTGACGGACGAGCTGGTACAGGCGCTGCCCGGTGACCGTGCCGTAGCCCTGCGCGTCGACGTCGGTGCCGTGTGCGGCACCGGGCGCCGCGCCGTCGAGCGTCACGCGAAAGCGCACCGGCTTGCCGTTCGCACCCGGGCCGAGCACGAGGTGCAGGTCGCGCGCATGGAAGCGGTAGACGATCCGGCCGGACGGCGCAGCGAGCGACGCGCGCTCGGCGCCGACCTGCCAGGTGCCGGCGAGGCCCCAGTCGTTCAGGTCGGGGTGGGCGGGCGCGTCGTAGCGGTGTGCCGCGTCGCGCACCACGCCGCCCGGCGACGTGAAGTCGTCCGCGCGCGCATAGCCGACATAGGTTTCGGGCGAGCGGACGTCGGCGCTGTCGGCCGCCGCGAGCGCGCCTTTTGCGGGAGCGCCGGCGAGCCCGAGCGGCACGTTCAGCGCTTCCGGGTGACCTGCCTCGGCGAGCAGCGACTGGATCGCGCGTTCCGACTGCGCGTATTCGCCTTCGCCGAAGTGGTGGCGGCGCACGCGTCCCTGTGCGTCGACGAAGTAGTGCGCGGGCCAGTATTCGTTGCTGAACGCGCGCCAGATCGTGTAGTGGTTGTCGATCGCGACCGGGAAGTCGATGCCGAGGTCGTGCACGGCCTTTTTCACGTTGCCGATGTCGCGCTCGAACGCGAACTCCGGTGCGTGCACGCCGATCACGACGAGACCGTACGGCGCGTACTTGCGTGCCCAGGCCGTGGTGTACGGCAGCGTGCGCAGGCAGTTGATGCACGAGTAGGTCCAGAAGTCGATGAGCACGACCTTGCCGCGCAGGCCGGCCGCGGTCAGCGGCGGCGAATTCAGCCACTGCACGGCGCCGTCGAGCGACGGCAGCGTGCCTTCGACGGGCAGCGCGGCGGGCGCCTTCGGCGCGGGCGTGATCTCCGCCGCGCGCATCATCGCGCCGCCGGACTGCACGGCATCGGCCGTCGCGGCCATCATCGCGCCGCCCGAACCGTTCGCGGTGTGGTCTGCCGAGCCGTTTGCCGGCGAACCCGTCGCGTCCATCGCCGCCGGCGCGCCGTTCGAGCGCCCGCCGAGCCGGTCGACGAGCTTCGTCTCGAGTCCGCCCGTCGTGACGGTCGACAGCTGCGCGAGCGCACCCGTATCGAGGCCGAGCGCGATCGCGCCGACGCTGGCCAGCAGCGCGGCGCCGATCCCGCGCTTGATCCATTCGCCCGCGCCGAGCGAGCGCTTCATCGCGGCGAACACCTTGCCGCCGATCACGAGCGCGACGCCGAGCGACGTCGCCGCGCCGGCCGCATACGCAACGAGCAGCAGCGTCGTGCCGACGCTCGCGCCGCGCAGCGCGGCGCCGGTCAGCACGAGCCCGAGGATCGGGCCGGCGCACGGCGCCCACAGCAGGCCGGTGGCGACGCCGAGCAGCAGCGACGACAGCGGGCCGGCCGGGCGGCCGTCGCGCTGCGCGAGGCCGGTGAGGCGGTTGCCTGCGGCGACGAGCGGGCGCGTCAGGTGTTCGGCGAGGCGCGGCATCAGCAGCGTCAGGCCGAATACCGCGAGCAGCACGATGGCAACCCACCGGCCGGCCTGGTTGGCCTGCGCGACCCAGCCCCCGCCGACGGCGGCGAGCGTCGCGACGACGGCGAACGTGAGCGCCATGCCGGCCAGCAGCGGCAGGCCGGTGCGCACGAACGGCTGGTCGGCGCGCGCGAACACGAACGGCAGCACGGGCAGGATGCACGGGCTCAGGATCGTGAGCACGCCGCCGAGATAGGCAAGGACGATGAGCAGCATGGTGCGTTCTCCAGTCGGTCGAGGATGGGGCCGGATCAGGCGGCGGCCGGGTGGAAGGCGAGCGCGAGCCCGTTCATGCAATAGCGCAGGTGGGTGGGCGGCGGGCCGTCGTCGAACACGTGGCCGAGATGGCCGCCGCAGCGGCGGCAGTGCACCTCGGTGCGGACCATCCCGAACGACGTGTCGGCGTCGGTCGCGACAGCGTGGTCGAGCGGCTTCCAGAAGCTCGGCCAGCCCGTGTGGCTGTCGAACTTGGTGGCCGACGAGAACAGTGCGAGGCCGCAGCCCGCGCACGCGAACGTGCCGGGGCGGTGCTCGTCGTTCAGCGGGCTGCTGTACGGCCGCTCGGTGCCGGCGTCGCGCAGGATCGCGTACTGGGCGGGCGTGAGCCGGCGATGCCATTCGGTGTCGCTGAGGGTGACCTCGTATGGCGCGGCCATCTTCGGCGCGGCCGTCGACGCGGCGAACGCGCGGCTGACCAATGTGCGGCGGCCGGCCGACGACAGCGCCGCGAGCGTGGCGAGGCCGGTGGCGCCGGCGAACAGCAGCAGATGTCTGCGGGTGGGCATGATGGGCTCCTGGAAGCAGGTCCTGAAAACATGCGCCCATCGTAGTCAGCGGCCGGTGTCGAAGTCCTCACGGAAAGTTAAATGAATTGTGATGTTTGCCGGAGGAGGCGGCCGCGTCGACGGGATGGTGTCCGGCCAAGCGCCGGCCGGCCAGGACTCGATAGTCGGCTGCGCCGGGTTCTGCCGTGACCATGAGCAAGAGGCGTCTCCAACTACGGCCATGCATCGAGTATGCGACTGCTTCACGGTGTTCGCTGCGGCAGCAATCAGGCGGGATAAGTCCGGCGGCGGTGTGGCGCAGTCAGGTCCCGGTCGGTTGAAACTGCCGGAGGGTTCGCCGTCATAGGAGGCAAACGCGTTGCAAGGTCACTGTGCGCTGATACACGGCTTTATTGAGCCACGGCACGAACACGTACTCGTCGTATGCGTCGCAGCCGATCAGGATCCAGTGGGACAGGACGTTGGACATGATGGGCCTCCTTGATTTCGCTGGCGTCGTTGTGGCGGGGGCCTATGCATCGCGATCGGCATCCGTCGTGCTCACACCCGGTATACCGGGCGAGCCCGGCGCCTATTCCCGAGGCCGCGCGATGCGCTTCATGCGCAGGATGCCGCGCGTCGCCGGAATAAACGGGACCGCTCGGTGGTATGCCGATCAGGCAGCATCACTCAGCGCACGTTTCGACGGGGAGGTTTCGATGAACGACAAGCCCACGCAAACCCGTGACATCCTGCGCGGAGCGCGGCGCGCTCGCGAGGTTCCCGCGAACGCAGACGAGGCCTCGGCGTCACCATCCTTCCGGGAACACGTCGACATGCGCCCGCCGTCGCACGACCACGCACCGTATCCCGCGCAGCACGCGCACGATGCCGATGCCGGGAAGCCGGCGTCCGCGCATGATGGGCTGCACAAGATAGCGCGGAGGCTGCAACTCGGCTCCGGCATCATGTTGTGGATCTATATTTCCGTTCACATGGTCAATCATGCGCTCGGCATCTGGTCGGTCGACGTTGCCGAGCGTGGCCTGCACCTCGCGATCGGTGTCTGGCAAAGCCTGCCCGGAACGATCCTGCTGTACGGCGCGGCCGGCCTGCATTTCGCGCTGGCGCTCCGCACCGTCTACGGCCGCCGGCACTGGGCGCTGCCGCCGGCCGAATGGCTGCGTCTTTGGGCGGGACTCGGCCTGCCGCTGCTGTTGATCCGCCACGTGGTCGGCACACGCGTCGCAACGTCGTTCTACGGCTTCGAGCCGAACTACGCACGGGTCGTCGTGGCGCTGCTGACGAGCGGCACGCAGGGCCTGCAGATCGCGCTGCTCGCGCCGGGGTGGGTGCATGGCAGCCTCGGGTTGTGGTTTCATTTGCGCCGGCGTGCGTTTTTCCATCGCGCGAGGTTTGTGCTGCTGGGGGTGCTCGTACTATTGCCCGTGCTGTCGGCGGCCGGATTCGTGCAGATGACGCGGGCGGTGGTGCCGGGCAGTCTCGCCGTCGCGGCCCCCGACGCGACGCTGGTGGCCCATCGTGCCGCGCTCGACAGCTGGCGGCATCTTCTCGTCACCGGCTACCTGTCGCTGATCGTCGCTGCGTTCGCCGGCGGGCAGTGGCGAAACCGGTTCGCTGGCGGCGTTTCGCGCGGCGCGCCCCGGGAGCAGTAAGCGGGTGCGCGAACCTGCCGCGTCCGCGCCTGGCAGGCGATCCGCACGAGTCGGCTGCGTCTGCTCGAAGCTCGCGCGGCCGAACATGGCACGCGGCATCTCGACACCGGCCTGCCGCCGGTCACGCCCGTCCCATGATCCGCGTGCCGAGCGAGATGCCGAGTTCGGACAGCGAAGCGTTGTTCGCGAGCTGGGCGGCCTCCCAGCGCGACAGCGCGGCGTCGAATGCGCTTGTGCGCACACCGCCGCGCAGCGCTTCGGCGAGACCAACCGCGTTCTCCGCCGCCTTCGCGACACCGGCGGCCGTATGCGGTCGCACGAGGCAGGCCGCGTCGCCGAGCAGCACCGCGCGGCCGAACGCCATGCGCTCGACCGCGAGATCGAGGATCGCCTGCGCGAACGGCGCCTGGGTCGCCTCGACGAGCGCGGCGAGCGTTGGCGCGAGCAACCGGCGGCCTGTGTCCACGAGTTCGAGCCGGTTGTCGTCGCGCATTGCGCCGGGCGGCAGCGAGCCGTCGCGCTGCGTGCCGTCCTGCGCGAGAAACAGCGACGGCACGCGATCCTGCTCGAGCCGCCGGTACCAGACCCAGTTCACGCGCCGCTTGCCCGGCTCGATCGCACCGTCGCGGCCGGGCACGAGGTAGGTCAGGAACAGATGCGCGTTGCCTTGCTGGAACGTGAACCGATCGCGCAGCACTTGCAGCACCGTGTCGGGAAGCGTGTGCTCGTCGGCGAGCCCGCGCCATGCGACGTAGCCCGCATACGCGGGCCGCGCGTCGGGCAGCAGCTGGGCGCGCACGGCCGAGCGGCCGCCGTCCGCGCCGACCAGCAGGTCGGCATGCTCGACGCGCCCGTCCGCGAAATGCGCGATCACGCGCGCGCCGTCCTGTTCGAACCGCTCGAACGATACGCCAGCGTGCACGACGCCGGCGGGCAGCGCGCGCTTCAGCGCGGTGTAGATCACGTTCCACGCGGTCTGCGTTTGCGGCATGTAAAGGCGCTGCACGATCCGGTCGTGCTCGTCGAGATAGATCCGGTCGACCGAATCGACGCCCGCATCGCGCGGCACCGGCACGCCGCCGAATGCGAACGCGCGCTCGATCGGCGGCTGCAGCACGATGCCGCCGCCGCGGCTGTCGAGGTCGTTGGGCGACTCTTCGAATACCTTGACGCGCCATCCGGCCGCGCGCAGCGCGGTCGCCGTGAACAGCCCGCCCACCGATCCGCCGATGACGATCGCCGACGGGCCCGAAACGTCGCTCATGATTCCCTTCCCGCGATGATTTGTCGCGCGCGGCGAATCACCCATTCCCAATGCTTCAGGAAATCGACCGGCAACGCGTTCACGCGCTCCGGCTGTTCTTCGCGCGCCATCTTGCGCTTGTCGTGGCCGGCGGCCGGCCCGCTGCCGGCGTCGATGTAGTGCTGGCGCCGATCGTTCGCGGTGACGGTGCGATGAGTGATCGAAGACGTGTCGGTGGTCATGTGACGGTCCCAGTGCGGTTCGGTCCGCGGGCGCCCGGACGCGGGCGCAAGTGCCTTTCGAGGATAGGCGAAGCGACCGGCACACCGGATGAATTGTTCTGAATTCGTCGGGCGGCGCGCGGGGCCGCGCTACACGCGGCGGCGTCGCCGCGCGGCCGCGCCGGACGCGAGCTGCTTCAGCGTCGCGGGCGTGCCGTGGAGAAACGCGTCGACCAGCCGTTCGATTTCGGTGTCGAGATCGTCGGGCACCGGCAACCCGTACACCCACTTGCGAACGCCGAAATAGAAGATGCTCGCGTGCAGGCTCCAGACGAGCTCGATTTCCGCGTTGCGCTGGGCCTCCGTCGCCGGCGTGGCGATGTCGTATTCGTGGCGCAGTTCGCGCAGCACCGGCAGGAACACGCGTTCGCGCAGCCGCGACAGATAGCGCGTGTTGAAGCCCTCGCGGCTGAGCCCCGCGAAGATGAAGGTGCGGATCCATTCGCGCCGCAGGATGGTTTGCGCGTACGCGCGGTAGAACGCGACCAGCCGCTCCTGCAGCGGGACCGTGCGATCCGCGATCATTTTTTCCCAGTCCGGGTTCCACGTGTAGACCTCGTCGTACACGCGATCGATCAGCGCTTCCTTGCTCGGAAAGTACCGGTACAGCAGCGGCTGGGTGACGCCGATCTGCCGCGCCAGCTCGCGCGTGCTGCCGGAAAAGCCGTGCGTCGCGAAGTGCTCGATCGCCTTCTCGACGATTTGCCGCTCGCGCGCTTCCGGCGCGAGGCGCCGGCCCGGTGTGACGGCGTTGCCGTCGGCATCCGTCCCGCGCTCGCGGGCTGGCGTGCTGCGTTTTCTTTCGGTCATGCATCGGCTCCTGATCGCGTGCGCTCTTAAGCTATCGATCGAAAAATAACACGATCGGGCCGCGAGGGCCGCTCGGGGCGTGCCTGCCGACGCGATGCGCGAACCGTTGCGCACGTGCCGCGCGTCGCGTCGACCGCGCCGTCCGTCCGGGCGTCCGGGCAGCCAATTCAGGAAAATTCAGGCCCATCGCCATGACATTAAGACGCGCCTTAACTAGTCTTGCTTCCGAACAGCCGTTTGGACCGGACGCCAGTCGGCACCGCCGGGCCGTTCGGCACAACCGGAGCGGAACATGCGTGATCTGATCTCGCCGGACGCAGGCATCGCGTGCGCCGGCGCAACCGTCGCCATCCAGGAGGCCGGGGCATGCCGACGCAGCCGGTAACCGCGGCCGCGGCACCCGATCACGTGCGTGGCGAGGACGTCTTTCTTGCGTCGATCGCCGGCTACGTCGACACACTCGGCTTCGTCGCGCTGTTCGGCCTGTTTACCGCGCACGTCACCGGCAACTTCATCCTGATCGGCTCGGGGCTGGCCGGCGTCGGGCAAGGGCTCGCGATCAAATGGCTCGCGTTTCCGGCCTTCATCGCCGGTATCGTCGGCGCGCGCGTGCTCGATCACCGGATGCGTTCGCTGGGCCACGGCCCGCGCGCGCGTTCGCTCTATGCGCTTCAGGCCGTGCTGCTGGCAGGGTTCATGCTGGCCGGCGTGATGGCGTCGCCGATCGCCGACGCCGATGCGCCGCGCACGATCCTGTGCGGTCTGCTCGGCGCTGCGGCAATGGGTGTCCAGAATGCGCACGGCCGGCTGACGGCCCGCTCGGTCGTCGCCAACACGGTGATGACGGGCAACGTCACGCAGGCGGTGATCGATGCGTTCGACTGGCTCGTGCCGCTTGCCGCGCCGGCCGAACGCGACGCCGCGCGCGCGCGACTGCGGCGCACGCTGCCGCCGGTCGCGGCCTTCGCGCTCGGTGCGGGCGCGGGGGCCGCGGCATACGTATTCGCCGCCTTCTGGGCGCTGGCGCTGCCGCTCGCGACCTTGTGCTTCCTCGCCTACCGATCCGGCCGGCCCGACGACGGTCCGGCATCACGCTGAATCCGCGCGCGACGCACGGCAGCGCTTACCACTTTCAAGGAGAATTTCGATGA
Source organism: Burkholderia sp. Bp9004 (assembly GCF_003858025.1). Lineage (NCBI taxonomy): Bacteria > Pseudomonadati > Pseudomonadota > Betaproteobacteria > Burkholderiales > Burkholderiaceae > Burkholderia > Burkholderia sp. Bp9004. Next base: position 27,549 of record NZ_QTQD01000013.1, read on the forward strand.
TTGCACTGAAGTTGCGACAGGTATTGCGGATGACGGCCGCGTCGACGGCCGTGCTCGGCGCATTGCTGGCGACCGCGCCGGCCCATGCGGACGAGACGCGTCTGCTCGAGACCTCGTCCGCGAAGGTGCCGGCCGTCTCGGTCGGCCCGCAATACGACACGACGCACGTGTGCGTCGCGCCGGAAGACTTCGACCGCTTCACCGACAGCTTCGTCGCCACGTTCGGCGGCAAGAAGTCGCAGCAGGGCGTATTCCAGGTCACGCCGACGCCGAGCCAGACGATGTCGCAGCTCGTGTTCACGCCGTCCGGCACGATCTCGGTGTTCGGCTTCAAGACGCCGATCCCATACCCGTTCTGCGAGGAGCGCACCGGCTACCTCGTCACCGACATGGACGTCGCGATGAAGTCGGCGCGCGCGCATGGCGCGGACGTGGTCGTCGACACGTTCCCCGATCCGATCGGCCGCGACGCGATCATTCGCTGGCCGGGCGGCGTGAACATGCAGCTGTACTGGCACACCCAGGCGCCGCACTACGATCCGCTGCAGACCGTGCCGGAAAATCGCGTGTACGTGTCGCCGGAAAGCGCGAGCAAGCTGGTGCACGACTTCGTCGCGTTCTCGCGCGGCAAGGTCGTGTCCGACGTGCGCAAGGCGCCGGGCATCGAGATCGGCCGGCCGAACGACACGTACCGCCGTATCCGCATCGAGTCGGGCTTCGGCAAGATGACCGTGCTCGCCACCGACGGCCATCTGCCTTATCCGTTCGGGCGCGAGATGACCGGCTACGAAGTGGCGGACCTTGCCGCCACGCTGGAGAAGGCCAAGGCCGCCGGCGTGACCGTTCTGGTACCGACCTTCACGTCGGACGGGCGCGATGCGGCGCTCGTGCAGTTCCCGGGCGGCTATGTCGCCGAGATTCACGCGCGGTCGAAGTGATGGACCGGCGGTCGATGAGGCGGTCGATGAAGCGGGCGTGGCGTGGCGCGTTGCCGGCGGCCATGCTGGTGGGCGGCGTCGCGACGCACGCCGGGACGGCCGCTGGCGCCGAGGAAACCGCGGCGCCGGCATCGACCGCCGCCGCGACGTGCACCGCGACGCGTCCTGTGGTGCTGTTCAACCGCTGGCAGGAAGACTGGTCGGTGCTCGCGAATCCATGCGTGCCGCGCAAGCCGCTCGACGGGCTGAAGTACATCCCGCTCGGCGCCGACCCGTCGACCTACCTGTCGCTCGGCGCGAACCTGCGCGAGCGCTTCGAGCTGAACAACGCGCCGCTGTTCGGGCTCGGCGCCGCCCACGACGACAACTACGTGATCCAGCGCGCGACGGTGCATGCGGATCTGCGCTATGCCGGACATTTCCAGGCGTTCGTCCAGTTCGTCGATGCGCGGCCGTTCGGCAAGGATACGGTCGGCCCGGTCGACAAGGATCAGCTCGACATCGAGCAGGCGTTCGTCGCGTATGTCGACCAGTTGGGCGGCGGCACGTTCAAGGCGCGCATCGGCCGGCAGGAGATGGCGTTCGACTTGCAACGGTTCGTGTCGGTGCGCGACGGCCCGAACGTGCGCCAGGCGTTCGATGCGCTGTGGGCCGATTACGAAATCGGCAAGTGGCGGCTGATCGGCTATGTGACGCGTCCTGTGCAGTATCGCAACGACGCGGTATTCGACGACGTGTCGAACCGGCACCTCAGATTCGACGGCGTGCGCGTCGAGCGCAACGATGTGGGGCCCGGTGACCTGTCGGGCTACTGGTCGCGCTATACGCGCGACAACGCGCGCTATCTGGGCGGGGCCGGCACCGAGCGGCGCGACGTGTTCGACATGCGCTACGCGGGCAAGTCTTCCGGGTTCGACTGGGACGCCGAGGCGATGCTGCAGACCGGGCACATCGGGCAGGACACGATCGGTGCGTGGGCGTTCGGCGCGCTGGGCGGCTACACGTTCGCGAAGACGCCGGGCACGCCGCGCATCGGCATCCAGGTCGACGGCGCGTCGGGCGACAAGCATCCCGGCGACGGACGCATGGGCACCTTCAACCCGCTGTTCCCGAACGGCTCTTACTTCACGCTCGCCGGCTATACGGGCTACACCAACCTGATTCACGTGAAGCCGTCGCTGACGTTCAAGCCGGCCGGCAACGTGACAGTGCTGACCGCGGTCGGTTTCCAGTGGCGCGAGACGACGGCCGACGCGATCTACGGGCAAGGGATGCAGGCCGTGCCCGGCACGGCCGGCAAGGGCGGCGCGTGGACGGGCATGTACGCGCAGGCCCGCGTGGACTGGCTCGTCAATGCGAACACGGCGCTGGCGGTCGAGGCGGTGCACTTCCAGCTCGCCGATTCGATTCGTGCGCTGGGCGCGCGCAATGCCGACTATGTCGGCGTGGAGGCGAAGTTCGGCTGGTGACGCGACGTGCCGCGCGGCTCAGTGCTGCGCGCCGGCGAGCGTCTCGACGAAATCGATGAACGCCGTGACGCGCTTCGAGCCGCGCTGATTCGGCAGGTACAGCGCGGTGACGACCGAGCGCGCCGCATCGGGCATGACGTCGTACTGTTCGAAGAGCCTGCGCAAGCGGCCCGACTGGACGTCGGCATCGACCAGCCAGTCGGGCAGCAGTGCGATGCCGGCACCGTCGAGCACGGCATCGCGCAACACTTCGCTGTGGTTCGATTTCAGGCGCCCGGTGACGAGCACTTTCGTCGTGCCGTGCGCATCCGCAAACGTCCACGCCTGCTGGTCGCCGCCGAAATGAAAGCGCAGGCAGCCGTGATCGACCAGCTCGCCCGGCGCCGATGGCGTGCCGTGTGCATCAAGGTAGTCGTGGCTCGCGACGACATAGCGTTGGAACGTGCCGAGCTGTCGCGCGACGACTTCCGCGGACGGGGCCGCTTCGCCGAGCCGGATCGCGACATCGATCCGGCCGGTTACGAGATCGACGCGTTCGTCGGTGAGCTGCAGGTCGAGATCGAGCTTCGGATAGCGCGCGAGGAAGGCCGCGACGTGCGGCGCGATGCGGCGCATGCCGTACGCGACCGGCACCGACACGCGCAGCGGCCCGGACGGCTCGTCGCCGCGATCGGCGACCAGTGCGTCGGCTTCCGCGAGTTCCTCGAGCAGCCGCTTCGCGCGTGCGTAGTACACGGAACCGGCATCGGACAGCGTGACCTGTCGCGTCGTGCGGTTCAGCAGCACGGTGCCGAGCGACGCCTCGAGCGCATCCACCGCGCGCACCACCGACGAGGCCGCGAGATCGAGACGTCGTCCCGCGCTCGAGAAGCCGCCGGCTTCCGCTACTTCCACGAACGCGCGCAGCGCGGAGAACTTGTCCATGTCGTCGCCCTTGTAACTTCGTGACTTCGTGCCTTTGTGCGTATCGTAACGATGCGTTGCGTGCCGTTCGCATTCTATCGCCGGCCCGCAAGCGCTATCTTCAGGACTGGCAATGTACAGGAAGGAGCGTGCGATGAAACCCCTCGAAGTAACGGTGACCTACGATCTCATCTGCCCGTGGTGCTGGATCGCGGAGCACAGGCTCGCGGAAGCGATCGACGAAGCAGGCCTGGCCGGCAACGTGAGCGTCCGGTTCGTGCCGTTCGAACTGAACCCGACGATGCCGGCCGGCGGCATCGACCGCAAGGCGTACCGGAGCGCGAAGTTCGGCAGCTGGGCGCGCTCGCAGGCACTCGACGCGCATGTGGCCGAAGCCGGCCGCGCGGCGGGCCTCGTGTTCGATCATGCGCGGATCGCGCGCACGCCGAACACGCGGCTTGCACACCGGCTCGTCTGGTTCGCCCAGCAACGCGGCAGCGCCGTCGCGCTCGTCGATGCGCTGTTCGCCGCGTATTTCCGCGACGGCCGCGATATCGGCGACGCGGACGTGCTGGTCGAGATTGCGACGGGCGCCGGTTTGCCGGGCGACGCGGTGCGTGCGTTCCTCGCGTCCGGCGAAGGGCTCGACGCGGTGGTCGCGCTCGAAGCGGAGGCGGTGCGTGAAGGCGTCGCTTCGGTGCCGTCGACGCGCATCGGCCTGTCGGTCGTCAGTGGCGCGCAGCCGGCTGCCGTCTTTCGCGATGCATTGATTGACGCGCAGCGCGCGCTCGACCAGATCGCCTGAATCTTGGCCGGCCCGCCGAGGCACGGCTTTCAGAACGATTCATGTCCCGCTCAGGATTATTGCGAACCGGGCCGGTAAGCTCGGTGTCGTGCGCACGTCGCCGGCCGGGCCGGCAAGCCGGCGCGCAATGTCGCAACGTCGATATGCAACCGGGAAACGGACATGAAGAACCTGAATTGGCGCACGCGCGCGGGCGGGATGCTGCTCGTCGCGTGGTGCTTCGGCATCCTCGCATCGGTCGCGTTCGCCGCAGAGCCGGGCGGCGGCGACCAGGCCCCCGGCTTCTATCGGCAGAAGCTCGGCGATCTGCAGATCGTCGCGCTGTCTGACGGCACGCATCCGTTTCCGATCGATACGGTCTTCCGCGATGTGTCGAAGGCCGAAATCCGGCGCGATCTCGATCGCGCGTTTCTCGAACCGCCGGTACAGGGGTCGATCAATGCGTTCCTGGTCGATACGGGAACGAAGCGGATTCTCGTCGATACCGGCGCCGGCGTGCTGTACGGCGACTGCTGCGGCAAGCTGCTCGCCAACTTGCGTGCGGCAGGCTATGCGCCCGAGCAGATCGACGAAGTGTTGCTCACGCACCTGCACAAGGATCACGTCGGCGGCATCGTGTCGAACGGCAGGATGACCTTTCCGAATGCGGTCGTCCGCGTGAACGAGGTCGAGGCGAATTATTGGCTCGATCCGGACAACAAGGCACAGGCGCCGGCGTTCCTCGCGTCGTTTTTCGATGCGGCGGCCGCGTCGGTCGCGCCGTACGTCGCGGCCGGGCGCTTCAAGACGTTTCGCGGCGAAGCGACGCTCGCCCCCGGCATTCGCGCGGTGCCGATGCCCGGTCATACGCCGGGCCATACGGCCTATCTGATCGAGAGCGGTAACGCCGGGCTGCTCGCGTGGGGCGACATCGTGCACGTCGCGGCGATCCAGTTGCAGGATCCGGACGCGACCGTCCAGTACGACAGCGATGCCGACACGGCGCGCCGCACCCGGCGCGATACGCTGAAGCGCGTCGCGGACAAGCGTTATCTGGTCGGTGCCGCGCACATCGCGTTTCCCGGGCTCGGGCATTTGCGCAGGGATGGGGAGCAGTATGACTGGGTGCCGGTCAACTACGACACGACACCGCTTCGATGACGCGAAGGCGCGCGGCAGCAGTGGCCGCGCGTGACGGAATCAGCGCGACAGTTCGCGCCGCCATGCGCCGGGCGGATGGCCGACGATCCGCGCGAACACGCGGTTCAGGTGGCTCTGGTCCGAGAAGCCGCAGGCGACCGCGATTTCCGCGAGCGTCATGTCGGTCGTCTCGATCAGTTGCCGGGCGCGGATCACGCGCTGTTCGAGCAGCCATTGATGCGGCGTGCGTCCCGTCGTTCGCGAGAACGCACGGATGAAATAGCCGCGCGACAGGTCGCATTCACTCGCGACCTCCTCGATCGACACGCCGAGATCCGCCTTTTCCATCAGCAGCTCCTTGGCGAGCGCGGCTTTGGCCGGCGAGAGTACGCCCTTGCGCTGCAGGTCGCGCGTGCGCGTATTGCCGTAGCGGCATGCCAGATGCGTGCCGATCGCGAGGCCCATCTGCTCGACGAACAGCGTATTCAGCGCGCCGGGCGCGTCGAGGCTGTCGGCGACGGCGTGCGCGAGATGGCCCAGCACCGCGTCCTGCACGTCGGGCGCGCAGGTCAGCCCGCCGATTTCCGTGCCGTCGTGCTCGCGGCCGAGGCGGTCGAGGTAGCTGTGCGACAGCTCGACGAGCACGAAGTCGAACTTGCCGTACAGGTCGGCGCGGAAATTCCGGGAAAAGTCGCGAATGTAGATCGAGTTGTGCTGAAACCGCCGCTCGGATTTGCCGGCCCCGCCGTAGATCGTGCGCCGGTGCCCGCCATTGAGCGACACGCCGATCAGGAAACCGCGATCGCTGGCCGCCATCTCGATGCGCTCGAATTGCTCGTCGCGCATGCATTTGCGATGGAGCTTCAGGCCGCCGACCGACCTTTCGATATCCTTGGACAGCAGGCTCGACAGACATCCGAGCGTGTCTTTCGGCGGCGCCGCGGGTGGCGCGACGAGGGGGACTTGCATGGCGGAACAATCCTTCGGTTGGGTACGGCGCGCGGGCATTTTTACGCGCAGTTTATACGGTGCGTCCGGCAGCCCCCAAGATAACTTGAATAAATGTCCGCTGGCTGACGAAATGCTTGCGGCGAACCGATTCGTGCCGCGCCGGCCCGGCAGGCGCGCGAAGGCGCTATTCCGGTCGATGTTGCCCCATTTGTATTTGCGCGACGCGGGTTCGGGGGCGTGCCCATGCGGAGGTCGCCAGTGCATTTTCCTTCAAGATTTTTATTTATACGGCGTTTACACTCGGCCCACTTTTTGAGATATCGCGCCCGGCCTGCAGGGCTGGCCGGGTGCGCACTCCCGCCCCGGTGAACTGCCGTGTTCACATGGCGGTCATCGTGGGGAACCTGGAGGCGGCCATGATCCAGATCGGGACGTTGTCGGTGGATTTCGAGCAGCGAGACATTCGCTGCCACGGCGCGTCGTTGCGTATCGGCGCACGCGCGCTTGACATACTGGAAGTACTGCATCGCGCCAACGGTTCCGTCGTGTCGAAGGACGACATCATGGATGCCGTGTGGCCGGGCCTGATCGTCGAGGAGAACCGGCTGCAGGTCCATGTCGCGACGTTGCGCAAGGCGCTGGGCGCGAACCGCGACCTGATCAAGACGGTGCCGGGCCGCGGTTACCTGCTGATCGCGAATCCCGCCGTCGCGCACGAGGCGCCGCCGCGCGCGACCGCGTTGCCGCAGGACGCCGTCGTCGCTGCCCGTCCGGCTCCGCTGGTCGGACGTCAGGCCGAGATCGAGCAGATCGTCGACATGATCGAACGTGCGCCGGTCGTCACGCTGGTCGGTGCGGGCGGCATCGGCAAGACGAGCCTGGCCGACCGGGTCGCGCACGAACTGCGCAGCCGGTCCGGCGAGCGCGTCTTGTTCGTGGCGCTGGCGAGTGCCGCGACGCGCGACGACGTGCTGCTCGCGATTGCCGCGGAACTGGGACTCGAGACGGACGGCTTGCCGGGCATCGACCGGATCGGCGATGCGTTCGCCGCGTCGCCAGGCCTGCTTGTGCTCGACAACGCGGAGCACGTCGTCGATCTGGTTGCCGACCTCGTCGATACGCTGACGTCGCGCGCCACATCGCTGCGTGTGCTCGTGACGAGTCGCGAACCGCTTCATATCTCGGTCGAAGCCGTGTTTCGCGTGAGTCCGCTGGCGGTGCCGGACGGCGGTGCATCCGTCGACGAGATCGAGCGCTATTCGGCCGTCGAGCTGTTCCTGGCGCGGATCCGTGCCGCCACGCCCGATTGCGCGGTCGATCCGGCCGGCATCCGGCTGATCGGCGACATCTGCCGGCGTCTCGACGGGCTGCCGCTTGCCATCGAGCTGGCTGCCGCGCGCGTCGCGACGCTCGGGCTCGAGATCGTCGCGTCCCGTCTCGACGACAGGCTGAACCTGCTGACGGGCGGGCTGCGCTCGGCGCTGCCGCGCCACCAGACGTTGCGGGCGACGTTCGACTGGAGCTATGTGCTGCTGGATGCGGCCACGCGGTCGCTGTTTCGCCGGATGGCGTGCTTCATCGGCCCGTTTACGTTCGATGCCGCCCGCGAGGTTGCGATGGAGCCCGGCATGTCGGCCGCCGAGATGATCGCGGTGCTCGGCGAACTGGTCGCGAAGTCGCTGGTGACCGTCGAGTTCGACGGCGCGCAGGCGCGCTACCGGTTGACGGAATCGACGCGCGCGTATGCGCTCGAAAAGCTGCACAACGAGGGCGAATTCGACGCCATCGCCGAGCGTCATGCGCGCTACGAGCGCGAGCAGGCGGAAGCACGGATGCAGACGCAGGCACAAGCCGCGGACCTCGCGAGCCTGCGTCCGGCCGCCGGTGCGCCGGCACCGCGCGAGCCTGTGGCGGCCGAGCCGCAGGCGCTGGAGCTGGAGGCGGACGCGTTGGCGCTCGCGTTGCTGGCGCCGGCGCGGATGCGCGAATGTTCGATACCGGCGCGGCGAGCGCTCGACGCGATCGAGGCCGGGGGGGCCGCGTCCGTCGACGCGACGCGCGAGATGCGCTTGCGCGCGGCCTATGCGGCGGCGCTGCTGCATACCGATGGCGATACGCACACGGCGGCCGCGATGTGGGACCGGACGCTCGCGCTCGCGGGCCGGATCGGCGACGAGGCATTCGACGCGCGTGCGCTGGTCGGGCTGTGGAACACGATGCTGACGCGCTCCGACATCCACGAATCGTTGCGCTACGCGACGCGCTTCGAGCGCGCCGCCGAGCGGCGGGGCGACCGGTCGCAGCGGGTGCTGGCGAACGCGATGGTCGCGACCTCGCTGCATTACTTCGGCGAACACGCGCAGGCGCGCGAGCGGCTGGAGGCGGCGACGGACGAGCTGGCCGAGGCCGGCGAACCGTCGTGCGTGGAGGCAGCGCTGGGGATCGACGTCGCGACGCTCGGCCGGACGATGCTGACGCGGCTCGTGTGGATGCAGGGCGATCCGGAATATGCGATGCGACTGGCGGCGCAGGCGGTCGAATGCGCGCGCCGCGCCGGGGCGGGGCTGGCGTTGTGCGTCGTGCTCGGCGCCGCGGCCGTGCCGATTGCATTGCACTATGGCGATCACGACGTGATTTCCGACTATCTCGGCACGCTGCGATCGACCGCCGAGGCGAACGGATTCGACATCTGGCTCAGTCACGCGGAATGTCTGGCCGGGCAGTTCGACATGCAGACCGGGCACCCCGGTGCCGGTCTCGCGCGGCTCGAGCCTGCGCTGCGGCGCATCGAAACGAGCGGATTCCGGCGCGTGCTCGCACCGCTGACCGTCGCGTACGCGGAAGGCCTGACGCGCACCGGCCGCGCGGCCGAGGCATGCACGAAGCTCGATGCGACGCTCGCGCGCTGCCGCGCGCACGGCGAGCATCTGTTCGTGCCCGAACTGTTGCGCGCCCGGGGGCTCGCGATGCTCGAACAGGCCCGCACCGCCGATGCGGACCTCGCGATCGCCTGTGAAGCCGACGGGCACCGTCATCTGCTGATGGGGATCCATACCGCGAACGGGCAAGGGGCAGCCATGTGGGCGCTGCGCGGCATGCTGGATCTCGCCGATCACCTGATCGAGCGTGGGCGTACCGCGCAGGCTTCGTCGCTGGTGGCCAATCTGCCAGGGCATTTCGATCCGCAATCGCGCGCGTTCGATGTTCGCCGGTTGGCGCGCGTGCAGAACTTCGTTCGCCCGGAGACGACGCCGTCGACGGCCCGTACGCGCATGCGGCACGAGGCGGCGGATGCGATGCAGCAGGTGGCGTAACGGCGCGCCGGGCCCGCGCAAGACGCCGCCGCGCCATCGCGCCGCAGCCTGCCGGTCCGATCGTTCAATGTTCAAGGGGGAGTGGATGGTCCGTGTATCGTCAGTCCGGGTGCCTGCCGCGTGCGGCCGTATGCCGGCTTTGGGCGCAAGCAGGAGGCAGGACGGTGCTTAAGGCGACGGAACCCGCGGAATCGGCGGACCTCATCGTATACAACGGCAAGATCGCGACGCAGGACGACCGGCAGTCGTTCGTGACCGCGCTCGCGGTGAAGGACGGCCGGATCCTCGCGGCCGGCAGCGGGCCCGACGTAATGCGCCACGCGCGCGCCGACACGCTTCGCATCGACCTGAACGGCCGCACCGTGATCCCGGGGCTGAACGATTCGCACCTGCACGTGATTCGCGGCGGCCTGAATTTCAACCTGGAACTGCGCTGGGACGGCGTGCCGACGCTGGCCGATGCGCTCGCCATGCTGCGCCGCCAGGTGCTGCGCACGCCGGCGCCGCAGTGGGTGCGCGTCGTCGGCGGCTGGACCGAATTCCAGTTCGCGGAGAAGCGCGGGCCGACCGTGGCCGAACTCAACGCGATCGCGCCCGACACGCCGGTCTTCATCATGCACCTGGGCGACAGCGCGCTCCTGAACGCGGCCGCGTTGCGCGCGATCGGCTATGGCCGCGACACGTCCGATCCGCCCGGCGGCGAAATCCAGCGCGATCGCCTCGGCAGGCCGACCGGCATGCTGATCGCGCGACCGGACATGGCCGTCCTGCACACCGCGCTCGAGAAGGGCCCGAAGCTCGGTCACGACGACCAGATGAATTCGATGCGGCACTTCATGCGCGAACTGAACCGCCTCGGCGTGACGAGCGCGATCGACGCCGGCGGTGATTTCCAGGCCTTTCCGGACGACTACGGCGCGATCCTGGCGCTCGCGAAACGCGGCGAACTGACGGTGCGCATCGCATACAGCCTGTTCGTGCAGCATCCCGGACGGGAACTCGACGACTACGCGCGCTGGGTGACGCTGGCGAAGCCCGGCGACGGCGACGCGTTCCTGCGGATGAACGGCGCGGGCGAACTGCTGGTGTACTCCGCGGCCGACTTCGGGAATTTTCTCGAACCGCGCCCCGATCTGCCCGACGTGCTCGAGGCCGAACTGGCCTCGGTGGTGCGGCTGCTGGTGCGGCACCGCTGGCCGTTCCGGCTGCACGCGACCTACGACGAATCGATCGGCCGCTTCCTGAACGTGCTCGAAGCCGTGAACCGCGACATGCCGTTCGACGGGCTGCGCTGGTTCTTCGACCACTGCGAGACGATTTCGGATGCGAACATCGCGCGCATCGCCGCGCTCGGCGGCGGCGTGACGGTTCAGCACCGGATGGCGTTCCAGGGCGAGTACTTCATTGCGCGCTACGGCGCGGAAGCGGCCACGCGCACGCCGCCGATCCGCGCGATGCTGGCGGCCGGGCTGCCGGTCGGCGCGGGCACCGATGCGACGCGCATCGCGAGCTACAACCCGTTCGTGTCGCTGTACTGGATGGTGTCCGGGCGCACCGTCGGCGGCACGGCGCTCTATCCCGAACACAACCGGCTCAGCCGGATGGAAGCGCTGCGCCGTTACACGGTCGGCAGTGCATGGTTCTCGAACGAGGACGATCGCAAGGGCGCGTTGGTGCCCGGCCAGTACGCGGATTTCGCGGTGCTGACGGACGACTACTTCACGATCGACGAACCGCGGATCAAGTTGCTGTCGTCGGTGCTGACGGTCGTCGACGGCAAGGTCGTGCATGCGGACGACGAGTTCGCGCCGCTCGCGCCGCCGCCGCTGCCGGTCAGCCCCGCGTGGTCGCCGGTGGCCGAATTCGGCGGCGCCGGCGGAATCGGCCAACGTCGTCCGGCCGCTTCGGCGCAGCCGCGCGCGGCGGCCGGCGACGGCCCGGAGGTCGGTTTCGCGCGCGGTCGCGGGCGTCGTTTCGCGCAGCGTCTTCATGTCGCCGCGATGGAAACTGTCGAGCAGTGCGAAGCATTCGGTCAACCCGGTCTCGCATTTTAGGATGGCGTCGGTCAGCGGGCAGGCCGGCTACCCTGGCACGTGTCGCGCGATGAATGAGTGATTATTCGCCCCCGGCGCGGGGCAGAAGGAGACGAGATGAGTTCTGCGCACACCTGCGCACGGGCCGATGACGAAGTCGCCGGCGTCCGCATTCCCCGGACGCCGATGGCGATCGACGCCGCCGAAGCGGCATGCGCGTCGCTACCGCAGGTGATCACCGATCACGCTTGCCGGGTGTTCGTCCTCGCGTCGCTGGCTGCGCGCCGGGCAGGCGAGACACTCGATGCGGATGCGCTGTACGTGGCCGCGATGTACGCGAACATGGGACTGAGCACCGCGTATGGCCGCTCGACCGAGCGCTACGAGCTCGACAGCGCCGATGCCGCGCAGGCGTTCCTGCTGCGCCATCAGACGTCGCAGCGCATGCGCGACGACGTGTGGCGCGCGATCGCACTGCATACGACGCCCGGCGTGGCCGCGCGCATGTCGCCGCTCGCGCGTGCGCTGGCGTCCGCCGTAGCGACCGACCTGATGGCAACCGACTTCGACGCGTATTCGGCCGACGAGCGGCGGGCGTTGCTCGCCGCGTATCCGCGCGGCGACGGGTTCGGTGACGCGTTTCTCGACGCGATCGCACGCGGGGTCGCGCACCGGCCGGCGACGACGTTCGGCACGTGGAGCGCGGATGTGCTCGAGCGGGCCGATCCGGATTTTCACCGGCCGAATTTCTGCGGACGCGTGCTGGGCGCGCGCTGGAAAGACGCCTGAAGGGTTTGTTCCGGACGATCCGGCCGGCTTCGTCGGCCGTCGGGGCGGCCCGGCGATTGTCGCGCCGGGCGGCCGCCGGTGCGGTCGCCGCCATACCAGCCGACTCCAATAACGCAAAGCAGTTTCTACGAGTTCTGCGGATGCAACTCGAGAAGGAAACGAAGCAACTGGAGTTGCTCGGCGTAGCGCGACATGCGGGCGCAAGACGTTGACGATGGCAGTCGCATTGCCGGTCGCTTCAAGTACCACATGATCGGTGGCACGCAGTTTTACCGCAAAGCGTTCCAGTTCATTGCGTCGTAACCCGGTGCGGCCGCTTGCGTGCAGGGTGCCATCCTCCAGGTATGCGGTCTCTGCAACGGAGCGCCCATCTAGCCCAAACCCGGCACAATCCCATCGATCCATCCATCCAGCAAGCCAGGCGATGCGATGCCGCGGGAAATCACGCGCCTGTCGCGTCGGGGTTCCATCGTCCGAGGAAATCCCGGACGGGTAAACACCGATTCGCGATCCGCGCCGGAGACATGTCCTGCCGGCTATAATTTATCAACCGATAAGTATCGAGGAGGAGGAACGTGAGACGTTTCCGTCTCGAAGCTATCGGGAACGTTCCTGTTCGTGATCACGGGTGAACCGGCGAGACGCCGGGAGTCTCGCCGGCGTCCATGGCATCGAAGTTCGGCTTCCATCATCGACTGCCTTGATGCCGGCTGAGGCAGGTGGTCCAGTGACACGTCAGCAATACAAGGCGTCTGTCGCATAAGCGATATTGTTCGGATTACGTATAAATAACAGAAAGCATCCGTTCGCTTTCGACTGAGTCTGGATCGGTCTGTCTAATTTTTCAGTCAAACAAGAGAGGGGATATGTCGATCGCGAGAACAGCATGGATAGTCGCGGCCGTTTTGCCGCTCGGATGGGCGTGTGGCGCGTCTGCGCAAAGCAGCGTGACGTTGTACGGGATCGTCAATCCCGACGTGGTATTCGTCAGCAACGCGCAGTCCGGCAGAGTGGCGGGGGCGCTTCGCGGCGACCGGCAGGTATCGCTTCAGGACGCCACGACGTCGGCCTACGTCGGCAGCAGATTCGGTATTCGCGGACGGGAAGACCTCGGCGCCGGAACCTTTGCGGTGTTCACGCTGGAGAACGGCTTCAGTGTCGCAAATGGTTCGCTCGGGCAGGGCGGCGCACTGTTCGGCCGCCAGGCGTTCGTCGGCGTGTCGAACGAGCGGCTCGGCAGCGTTACGCTCGGCCGTCAGTATTCGCCGGTGATCGACTATCTCGCGCCGCTCACGACGGTCACGCAGTGGGGCGGATTCATCACCGCGCATCCGGACGACATCGACGATCTGGGCCTGACGGTGCGGCAGAACAATGCGGTCAAGATCGCGACGCCCGTCTGGCACGGATTGTCGGCCGCCGCGATGTATGAGTTCGGCGGTGTCGCGGGTCACACGGGCCAGAATCAGGTCATTGCGGCCGGGGCGGGCTATGTGGGCGGTCCGCTGCGGATCGGCGTCGGTTATCTCAACGCGTCCGCGCCGAACGTGTCGATGTGGGGCGGACAGCCGAACGGCGGCGGCAGCGCGGTGAACAATATCGGTTCGTTCGGGTCGGCAACGGCGCCGCAGCGCAACCCCGTGATGGCCGGTTACGCGTCGGCGAGTCGAGAGGAAACGATCGGCGCGGGCGCGAGCTATGCGCTCGGCAATGCGACAATCGGCGCGGCCTATACGAACACTCGCTTCGTCGGGCTGGGTTCGGACTCGGGGCCCAATCCGCGCGGTTATGCAGGCAGCGCGAGCTTCAATACGGTCGAACTCAACGGCAGCTATCGTATCGGCGCTGCCGTATCGCTCGGCGCATCGTATTCGTACACGCTCGCACGCGGGCCGGACGCGATCGGCGCGCATTACAACCAGGTCAACGCCGGTGTGCATTATGCGCTGTCGAAACGTACGGACGTCTACATGATCGCGGTCTATCAGCGTGCGTCCGGCACCGATTCGCTCGGGCAGCCTGCGGTTGCATCGATCAACGGAATGACGCCGTCTGCTTCGCGCCAACAGTTCGTGGATGCCGTAGGGATGGCGCACCGCTTTTGATATACGTGCCACCCACGCCCGCCGGTTCCGCAGCGACGTTTAAGAACATTTCAGGCGGGGTGCGGCGCCGGTGCGGCTAACATCGGATCGTACGCGCCGGCGAACAGTGTGCATGCGGCCGCCGAGCGTTTTCGACACGAACGAGAGTCACATCATGCATATCGATCTTTCCGGCAAGCTCGCCGTCGTCAGCGGCTCGACGGCCGGCATCGGGCTCGCGATCGCGACGGGGCTGGCCGCGTCGGGGGCGAAGACGATCGTCAACGGCCGGACGCCGGCAAGCGTCGATGCGGCGCTCGCCACGATTCGCGCAAGCGTCGCGAATGCTCAGGTCGACGGCCACGTTGGCGATCTCGGTACGCGTGCGGCATGCGATGCCCTCGTCACGACGTTTCCCGCGGTGAACATTCTGGTCAACAACGTCGGCTTCTATGCGCCGGGCACGATCTTCAGCACGGACGACGACGCATGGGAACGCTACTTCCTCGTCAACGTAATGTCCGGCGTGCGGATTACGCGCGGTTATCTGAAAGGCATGATGGCGCGCGGCTGGGGGCGTGTGGTGTTCGTGTCGTCGGAGTCGGCGTTGAACGTTCCGCCGGACATGCTGGCCTACGGCTTCTCGAAGACCGCGCAGCTGAGCATCGCACGCGGCATCGCGAAGCAGGCGGCCGGCAGCGGCGTGACCGTGAACGCGGTCCTGCCGGGGCCGACGCTGTCGGACGGCTTCCGCTCGATGGTCGAGGCGACGGCGGCGCGACAGGGCAAGTCGGTCGAGCAGTTCGGCATCGATTTCGTGCGCGCGCATCGGGGCAGTTCGATTCTCCGGCGGCCGATCACGCCGGAGGAGGTGGCGAACCTGGTCGTCTACGTGTGCTCTCCGCAGGCGTCGGCGACCACGGGCGCCGCGTTGCGGGTCGACGGCGGCGTGGTGGAGAGCATTGCGTGATCGAACGATGCGGCGCGCGCGGCCGGTGGCCGGTCACGCGCGTCCCATGATCCGGGTGCCGAGCGAGATGCCGAGTTCGGACAGCGAAGCGTTGGTCGTGAGCTGAAGCCCTTCCCAGCGCAGCAGCGCGGCGTCGAACGCGGGACCGCGCGCGACGCCGCGCAGCGCCACCGCAAGACCGACCGCGTTCTCCGCCGCTTTCGCGACGCCGGCGGCCGTGTGCGGCCGCACGAGGCAGGCCGCGTCGCCGAGCAGCACCGCGCGGCCGAACGCCATGCGCTCGACCTCAAGATCGAGGATCGCCTGCGCGAACGGTGCCTGCGTCGCGTCGACGAGCGCGGCGAGCGTCGGCGCAAGCAACCGCTCGCCGTCCTCCACGAGTTCGAGCCGGTTGTCGTCGCGCATTGCGCCGGGCGGCAGCGAGCCATCGCGCTGTGTGCCGTCCTGCGCGAGAAACAGCGACGGCACGCGATCCGCTGCGAGCCGCCGGTACCAGACCCAGTTCACGCGCCGTCTGCCCGGTTCGATCGCGCCGTCGCGGCCGGGCACGAGGTAGGTCAGGAACAGATGCGCGTCGCCTTGCTGGAACGTGAACCGATCGCGCAGCACCTGCAGCACCGAGTCGGGAAGCAGGTGCTCGTCGACGAGCCCGCGCCACGCGACATAGCCCGCATACGCGGGCCGTGCATCGGGCAGCAGTTGCGCGCGGACGCTCGAGCGACCGCCGTCCGCGCCGACCAGCAGGTCGGCATGCTCGACGCGCCCGTCCGCGAAATGCGCGATCACGCCGTCGCCGTCCTGTTCGAACCGCTCGAACGATACGCCGGCGTGCACGACGCCGGCGGGCAGCGCGCGCTTCAGGGCCGTGTAGATCACGTTCCATGCGGTCTGCGTTTGCGGCATGTAAAGGCGTTGCACGACCCGGTCGTGTTCGTCGAGATAGATCCGGTCGCCGGAATCGACGCCCGCATCGCGCGGCACGGGCACGCCGCCGAATGCGAACGCGCGCTCGATCGGCGCTTGCAGCACGATGCCGCCGCCGCGGCTGTCGAGGTCGTTCGGCGATTGCTCGAAGACCTTGACGCGCCATCCGGCCGCGCGCAGCGCGGTCGCCGTGAAAAGGCCGCCCACCGATCCGCCGATGACGAGCGCCAACGGGCCTGAAACGTCGCTCATGATGCCTTCCTCCGATGAGCCGTGATGGGTGCGGCGATTCAACCTTCCCAGTGCTTCAGGAAGTCGAGCAGCAGCGCATTCACGCGCTCCGGCTGCTCTTCCTGCGGCAGGTGCCCGCACTGCGCGATCGGTTCGGCACGCAGGTTCGTCGCCATGCCTTCCCACACGGATTTCATGTCGAACATCTTGCCGACCGCATAGAAATCCTCGCCCCAGAGCGCCATGGTCGGGCACGCGATCCTGACGTCCGCGTCGACGAGATCCTGCTTCACGTCCTCCGCGTTCGCACGATAGTCGGCCAATGCGCCGCGCACCGCGCCCGGGCGCCGATACGCACGCACGTAGGTGTCGAATGCGTCACCGGAGATCGCATGCGGGTTGTAGCACCAGTCGGAGAAGAAGTGGCTGAGCCACTCGGCTTCCTTGCCGGCGATCAGCGCTTCGGGCAGGTCCGGCACCTGGTGGAACAGGAAGAACCAGTACGCGCGCGCCGTTTGCGCGGTCATGTTCTGCGCGACGATGCGCGTCGGCACGTTGTCCATCACGACGAGCCGATCGACACGCTCGGGGAAGTCCTTCGAGAAACGCGTCGCGACGCGCGCGCCGCGATCGTGCCCGACGAGTGCGATGCGGCCGATGCCCAGTGTGTCGAGCAGCCCGGCGATGTCGCGCGCCATGTTGCGTTTGTCGTAACCGGCGGCCGGCTTGTCGGTTTCGCCGTAGCCGCGCAGATCGGGCGCGATCACGCGGTAGCGCTGCGCCAGCGCGGGGATCTGGAAACGCCACGCGAAGCTGGTTTCCGGGAAACCGTGCAGCAGGACGACGACGGGCCCGCTGCCGGCATCGACGTAGTGCTGGCGAATGCCGTTTGCGGTGACGGTGTGATGGGTGATCGAAGGCGTGACGGTGGTCATGTTGGGGGGCCTGTTCGGGTTGAGCTGCGCGCAGCGGGGGCATGCGTAAATGCCTTTCGAGGATAGGTGAAGCACCCGGCGCGACGGATGAATTGTTCTGAATTTGTCTTGTGCTGCCGCGCGCACGGCCGATATCGATCGCTTCACGACGACTTCACAACGATTAAGTTGTCGCCGGGGTGCCGGCGACCTCTAATCCACGTGTGAATCGCGCCGCATGCGGCGTACAAGGAGCCCGAGCGTGAAAATGCCAGATGTCGATTCGACTGTCGTCGAGCGGCGCGCGACGATCGCCCGCGATCTACGTGCGATCGTCGGGGACGAATGGGTGCTCGACAGCGAAGCGGAGCGGCGCCCGTACGAGTGCGACGGCCTCACCGCATACAGCGCATTGCCGCTGCTGGTCGTGCTGCCCGAAACGACTGCACAGGTGAGCCGCGTGCTCGCCTATTGCCATGCGGTACACGTCAAGGTCGTGCCGCGCGGATCGGGTACGTCGCTGTCCGGCGGCGCGCTGCCGCTCGAGGATGCCGTCCTGCTCGGCACGGCCCGGATGAACGGGATCCTAGAAGTCGACGCGGCGAATCGCGTGGCGCGTGTGCAGCCGGGCGTGCAGAACGTCCGGGTGACCGAGGCCGTGCGTTCGCTCGGGCTGTGCTACATGCCGGACCCATCGAGCCAGGCGATTTCGACGATCGGCGGCAACGTGGCCGAGAATTCGGGCGGCGTGCATTGCCTGAAATACGGCGTCACGTCGAATCACGTCACCGGGATGGAAATCGTGCTGATGACGGGCGAGGTGCTCACGCTGGGCGGCGCGTTCGTCGGCGGCGCCGACGGCGAGTTCGATCTGTGCGGCGCGCTGATCGGCTCCGAAGGCCTGCTCGCGGTCGTGACCGAGATCGTGGTGCGCCTGACGCCGGAGCCGCCGCTGGCGCGCGTGCTGTCGCTTGGTTTTGCCGACGTCGAGCCGGCGAGCCGCTGCGTCGGCGCGATCATCGCTCACGGGATCGTGCCGGCCGGGCTTGAATTCGTCGATCGCAAGGTGATCGGCGCGGTCGCGTCGCTGCTCGGCGAGCTGCCGCCGCCGGGCGTCGAGGCATTGCTGCTGTGCGAACTGGACGGCACCGAAAGCGAAGTGGACGCGCTGGCTGCGGAGGTTGAGCGCATCGCGCGCGACGCCGGCGTCGTGGACCTGCGGATCAGCCGCACCGAGGCCGAGCGCGAGCAGCTGTGGCGTGCGCGCAAGCTCGCCTTCGGCGCGATGGGCAAGGTGGCGCGCGATATCTACGTGACCGACGGCACGATTCCCCGCGGCCGGCTCGCCGAAATCCTGAGCCGCATCGACAGCCTGTCGAAGCGGCACGGTCTCGACTACGCGAACTGCTTTCATGCCGGCGATGGCAACTTGCATCCGATGGTGCTGTTCGATTCGGCGAAACCCGGTGACCTCGAGAAAGCCGAGGCATTCGGCGCCGACATCCTGCGCGCGTGCGTCGATCTCGGCGGGGTGCTGAGCGGTGAGCACGGCATCGGCGTCGAGAAGCGCGACCTGATGCCTTACCAGTTCGAGCCAAACGACCTCGAGCAGCAGCAGCGGCTCAAGTGTGCGTTCGATCCCGACGAGTTGCTCAATCCGGGCAAGGTGTTTCCGACGCCGTGCCGTTGCGTCGAACTCGGCCGTCTGCGGATGCGCGACGGCAATATGCGGTTCGCCGATGTTCCCCGCTTCTAGGAGGAAGACATGCACGTGACCGACGATCGCACGACGCAGGTGCGCATCTGCCCGCGCGACGCGGCGCAACTCGTCGACGCCGTCGCCGATGCCAACCGTGATGGCCACTCGTTCGAAATCGTTGGTGGCGGCACCAAGCGCGGGTTCGGCGAGCCGGTGCACGCGCACGCGCTGCTCGATCTGTCTGACCTGTCCGGCATCGACTTCTACGAACCCGAGGAACTCGTGATCAAGGTGCGCGCCGGCACGCCGGTCGAGACGGTGCGCGCGGCGCTGGCCGAACATCGGCAGCAGCTCGCATTCGAGCCGCCGGACTACGGCCCGTTGTTCGGCGGCGAACCGGCGCGTGGCACGATCGGCGGCGTCGTCGCCTGCAATCTGGCCGGGCCGCGGCGCGTGCTGTCGGGCGCCGTGCGCGACGCGGTGCTCGGCGTGGAAGGGGTGAACGGTCGAGGAGAGGCGTTCAAGGCCGGCGGACGCACCGTGAAGAATGTGACCGGCTACGACGTGCCGCGCCTGATCACGGGGTCGTTCGGCACGCTGGCCGCGCTGACGGCGGTCACGCTGAAGCTGCAGCCCGCGTGGCCGGACGAAGTCACGCTGCTGGTCGACGGGCTCGACGACGGCGCGGCGACCGGCCTGCTCGCGGACGCGTTGCGGTTGCCGTTCGAGGTCAGCGCCGCCGCGCATGTCGGCGGCCTGCGGCGCGATACGTCGACCACGTCGACGACGGCGTTGCGGCTGGAAGGCCCCGGCGCATCGGTGGCGGCGCGCGGGGCGGAACTCGCGAAGCGGGTCGGCCGCTCGCTGGCGATCCGCACGATCGACGGCGACGCGAGTCGTGCGTTCTGGCGCGCGTTGCGCGACCTGCGGGCGTTCGCGGACGATCGCGACGCATGTATCTGGCGCCTGATGCTGCCTGGCACGCAGGCCGCACGCGTGGTCGCGGCGGTGGGCGGCGATGCAATCTACGACTGGGGCGGCAGCCTCGTCTTCGTGCGCACCGACGCGGCCGCCGTCGCGGCCCAGGCGGCGTCGCTCAGGCAGGCCGTCGCGGCGGCCGGTGGGCACGCGTGCCTGTTTCGGGCGCCGGCGGCGCTGCGGCGCACGGTCGGTGCGTTCCATCCACGTCCGGCCAACCTGCGCGCACTCGGCGAACGCGTGCGCGGCATGTTCGATCCGAACCGCGTGCTCAATCCGGGCCGGCTCGACCCCATCGACACGGGAGCAGCGTGACATGAGAACCCGCATTGGCGACGCGGCACTGGCCGACCCCGACATCGCACTGTCCAACGACATTATCCGCACCTGCGTGCATTGCGGCACGTGCCTGTCGCATTGCCCGACCTATCAGGTCCGTCACGACGAGAACGACAGCCCGCGCGGCCGCATCGTGCTGATGCGCAACATGTATGAGTCGGGCGGCGCACCGGACCCGAAGACGGTCGAGCATCTCGATCGCTGCCTGACGTGCCTCGCGTGCGAGGCGATCTGCCCGTCGGACGTCCAGTATTCGAAGCTGATCGCGCACGGTCGCGAATACGTCGAGACCCATTTCCGCCGGCCGCCGGTGCAGCGCACGATCCGTCGTGCGCTGACCGTGCTGATTCCGAGCCAGCGGTTGTTTCGCGCCGCGCTCGTCGCCGGCCGGCTGTTCCGCCCGCTGCGTTCGGCATTCGGCGGCACGTTGCGCGCGATGCTGGAGATGGCGCCCGCGGTGCCGTTGCCGGTGGAGAGCCCGGTCGACCGCCCGCAGGTGTTTCCGGCACAGGGACCGCGTCGCGCACGGGTCAGCCTGCTGAACGGCTGTGTGCAGACGGTGCTCGACCCCGCGATCAACGAAGCGACCATCCGGTTGTTGCAGCGGCACGGCGTCGAAGTCGTCATCGCGCGCGGTGCGGGATGCTGCGGTGCGCCGGCGGAGCACATGGGGCGCGAGGCGCAGGCGCTGCCGCTGGTGAAGGCGAACATCGATGCGTGGCTGCGCGAGGCAGACCGGCCGGCGGGGCTCGACGCGATCATCGTCAACACGTCGGGATGCGGGACGTCGCTCAAGGCGTACGGTCACGCGCTGCGGCTCGATTCGGCCTGGAAAGACAAGGCGGCGCGCGTCAGCGCGCTCGCGAAGGACATTTCCGAATTCATGGTCCAGCTCGGCTTGCAGGCACCGGTCATCCGGCCGGGGCTGCGGGTCGTCTATCACGCGGCGTGCTCGATGCAGCACGGTCAGCGGATCGTGCATCCGCCGCTCGACCTGCTGCGCGACGCGGGGTTCGACGTCGTCCAGCCGTCGGACAGCTTCATGTGCTGCGGATCGGCCGGTGTCTACAACCTGCTGCAGCCCGAGATCGCGGGCGAGCTGAAGCGGCGCAAGGTCGCGGCGATGCGTGCGACGGTCGCCGAGGTTGCAGCGGCCGGCAATATCGGTTGCATGACGCAACTGGCCGGCGCGGTCGGCATCCCGTTCGTGCACACCGTGCAATTGCTCGACTGGGCAACGGGCGGGCCGGTGCCCGACGCGTTGCGCGACATCGTCGCGGCGCGCCGCACGCGCGATGCCGAGTAACGGCTGCCCGACAGCGTGACGAAAGAGGGCGCGCCGCCGCTTCCGGCGGCGGCCTGCCCGACTCGAATATTGACGAGTAACCGACGTCGTCCTGGACGTCGAACAAGGAGCGTGCCATGCGATTTGCAGTGTATGAACAAGGCGGACGCCGCGGCCTGGCCGTGGAGCACAACGGGCACTGGGCCGGGCTGACCGCCGGGGACACCGCCTATCCGGGCGATCTGGATGCGTTGCTCGCGCAGGGCGCTGATCTTGCCGAGGTGGGCGCGTGTCTCGCGCGCGGCGCGCCGGTCGATCTCGAGGCGGTGCGCGTGTTGCCGCCGTTCGGACGGCCCGGAAAGATCATCTGTGTCGGATTGAACTACCTCGACCACTCGACCGAGACCGGGTTTGCGAAGCAGACCTATCCGACCGTGTTCGCGCGTTTTGCGTCGAGCCTGATCGGCCACGGCGACCCGATCGCGCTGCCGGTGCAGTCGTCGCAGCTCGACTACGAGGGCGAGCTGGTGGCGGTGATCGGCAAGGGTGGACGCGGCATCGAGCGCAAGCGGGCGCTCGATCACGTCGCCGGCTATTCGCTATTCAACGACGCGACGCTGCGGGATTACCAGTTCCGCACGCCGCAGTGGACGATGGGCAAGAACTTCGACGGGACCGGCGCATTCGGGCCATGGTTCGTCACGGCCGATGAACTGCCGCGCGGCTGCAAGGGGCTGAAGATCCAGACGCGCCTGAATGGCGTGATCGTGCAGGAGGCGTCGACGTCGGACATGATTTTCGATGTCGAGACGCTGGTCGCGTTGGTGAGCGACGTGATGACGCTGCAGGCCGGCGACGTGATCGTCACGGGCACGCCCGCTGGTATCGGGATGGCGCGCGAACCGCAGCTCTGGATGAAGGCCGGCGACGTGTGCGAAGTCGAGATCGAGCGGCTCGGCGTGTTGCGCAATCCCGTCGCGCCCGCGGCTGCGGTGCGACGCGACGCGTAGCAGTCGCGCGTGACGCGCCCGCCGCGAGCTGCTTCAGCGCGGCGGGCGTGCCGTGCAGAAACGCGTCGATCAGCCGCTCGATTTCGGTGTCGAGATCGTCGGGCACCGCCGCGGCGCCCGATCACGTGCATGCTGGGGGCGCGCTGGAACGACGCCTGAAGGTGTCGCCCCAGCGCGCCGCCGCTCAGGCGGTCCGGCCCGCCACGTCGTGACGCGCATAGTCGACGTATCCCGCGCGGTCGCCGCCATACCAGCCGACCGTCTTCGGCGTCGCGAGCGGCGCATTCGCCGCGAGGCGTTCGACGAGATCCGGGTTGGCGATGTACGCGCGCGCGAAGGCGACGAGATCGGCGTCGCCCGCATCGATCAGCGCATTCGCGGCATCCGGCGCGATGCCGCCGTTGACGATCAGCGTGCCGCCGAAGTGCTTGCGCGTGTTCTCGACGATGCGCGGCAGGTCGGGCTCGCCGCTCCAGCCGTTGGTGTCTGCCGCGTGCACGTAGGCGACGCCGGCTTCGTCGAGCATGCGGCCGACGTACGCATACGTCGCATCCGGATTGGCGTCGCGCACGTTGTTGTACTTCGCGTACGGTGAGATGCGCACGCCCACCCGGTCGAGCGGCATCACGCCGCCGACCGCATCGACGATTTCCTCGAGAAAGCGCGCGCGGTTCGCGACCGAGCCGCCGTAACGATCGTCGCGGCGGTTCAGCGTCGACGACAGGAACTGGTGCGGCAGGTAGCCGTTGGCCGCGTGGATCTCGACGCCGTCGAAGCCGGCTGCCATCGCGCGGACGGCTGCCTGGCGGAATTCGCCGACCGTCGCGGCGACTTCGTCCGTCGTCATCGCGCGCGACGGCGTCGCGTGAATCTTCGTGTAATAGCCGTTCTGCAATTGCGCCCACACCTGCAAGTGCTCGAGATCGTCGTTGACGCCGGACGGCGACAGCGGCGCATCGCCGCCGAGCAGCGTCAGCGAACTGACCCGGCCGCCGTGCCACAGC
The DNA here is from genome assembly GCF_003858025.1 of Burkholderia sp. Bp9004. Taxonomy (NCBI): domain Bacteria; kingdom Pseudomonadati; phylum Pseudomonadota; class Betaproteobacteria; order Burkholderiales; family Burkholderiaceae; genus Burkholderia; species Burkholderia sp. Bp9004. The sequence goes on from NZ_QTQD01000013.1 coordinate 51,308, forward strand.
TGCGCGAAGATGCGGCCGCCGTTCGCATGGACCGCGTCCGTGATCTGCTTCCAGCCGGCCGCCTGCTCGTCGGTGACGAGCCCCGGCGTCAGTTCGAACGCCGCGGAGGCCGGGCTGACGTTGGTCGCTTCGGTCACGATCAGGCCGGCGGACGCGCGTTGCGCGTAGTATTCGGCCATGAGTCCGGTCGGCTGGCCGCGCGACGGCGCGCGCGAGCGCGTCATCGGGCCCATCACGACACGATTGGGAAGCGGCAGGCCGCGCAGATCGTAGTGGCTGAGCAGGGAAGACATGATGGATTCCTTTTGCGTGGAGCAGGGCGGCGGTGCGTATCGTCCGACGGGCCCTGCGGAAAGTTCGGTTGGGATGCCGGTGACGTGCCGGCAGCGTTCCGGCGCGCGAACGGCCCGGGCGGGATTCGCGCGTGAACCGGTGCCGGCGCTGGTTCAGGCTTGTGCGTGGCGTTCGGCGTGCGGACGCCCGATCACGAGGTAGTGAGCAAGCGCAATGATCGGGAACGCGCCGGCGACGGCGGCGACGAGCGGCCAGCCGCCATGCTCGTACAGCGGGCTCGCGAGCGCGGAGCCGACCGCGCCGCCGACGAAGATGCTCGTCATGTACAGCGCGTTCAGGCGGTTGCGGCTCGCCGCATGCAGCGCGTAGATCTCGCGCTGGCCGAGCACCATGTTCATCTGCACTGCGAAATCGAGCACGATGCCCGTGACGACGAGGCCATACAGGCCGGCGCCGTGGATCAGCGCAACCGCGTACGACAGCGTGCCGGCGACCAGCGCGATCAGCGTTGCCCGCACGGTATGACCGGCATCCGCGAGGCGGCCCGCGACCGGCGCCGACGTCGCGCCGATCGCACCGACGAGCGCGAACAGGCCGATGGCCGATTGGGACAGCCCGTAGTGACGCGTCAGCTCGACGGGCACGGCGGTCCAGAACAGGCTGAACGACGCGAACATCAGGCCCTGGTAGAACGCGCGATGGCGCAGCACCGGCATCGTGCGGACCAGATGCAGCAGCGAGCCGATCAGTTCGAAGTAGGTTGCGCGATGATCGGGCTGGCGCGACGGGATCGTCAGCGCGAGCACGGCCGTCACGAGCGTCATCAGCACGGCGGCGGCCGCGAACACGAAGCGCCAGCCGAACGCATCGGCCACCACGCTCGACAGCGGGCGCGCGAGCAGGATGCCGAGCAGCAGCCCGCTCATGATCGTGCCGACCACGCGGCCGCGCGAATGGTCCGGCGCGAGGTGCGCGGCGAGCGGCACCAGGATCTGGACGGCAACCGAGCTGAAGCCGACCAGCAGCGAAATCGCGAGGAACAGCCCGGGCGTCTGGACGACCGCGGCGGCCGCGAGGCTCGCGATCGACACGACGGCCGTGACGATCATCAGCTTGCGGTTCTCGAGCAGGTCGCCGAGCGGCACGATGAAGAACAGGCCGAGCGCGTAGCCGATCTGCGTCAGCGACACGATGAGGCTCGCGGTTCCGCCGGACATGTGCAGGCTCGGCGCGATGAGTTCGGTGATCGGCTGCGCGTAGTACAGGTTCGCGACGATCGCGCCGCAACTGAACGCGAACAGCAGGATGAGGCCCTGCGTGAGCTTGGTCGCGTGCCCGTGGGCCGCAACCGGGGTGGATTCTGCTGACATGGTCGACTCCTTGAAAAGTGAGGTCGGGTGCCCGTTCATCGGGCGGCGCTACGATTGCCGTCGCGGCGAAACGGACGCCGCTGCATTGCCGTCAAGATTATTGATCGATCGATAACAAGGGAATACGTCCGGGGCGCAATCGAGCATTGCGCGCCACGCAAAGGGGGCAGATCGTGGGCGGGTTCATGCGCGGGCGCCGAGGCCGAGATCGGTCGCGAACCGCACGCCGGCGTCGGCGAGACCGCCGCCGGGGTCGGGCAACGGCCGGTCGCGGCACTCGTGGACGACGACATCGTGGCCGATGCAATTCAGCGTGACGGCGGCGGCCAGGCCGGCGATGGAACCGCCGGCGATCGCGATCTTCATGATGCGCCTCTCGAAACGGGCCTCCGGCGCGGATGTCGCGGATCGCGAAGCCCGATGAGAGCAGTCTGGATCGAGCGGACTGAATAGTCCTAAACCGCGTCTTAATTCACTTGATTCATGCGGTGCGCGCGGCGGCGCGGACGATCGGTTTCAACGGCGGGTTTCGACGACCGGCTTCAACCGCGCTTGCCCTGCAGCGTCGGAATCTGCGCGAACAGCCCCGCGAGCCAGTCGACGAAGACCTTGAGCTTGACCGGCGTATGCCGATTGGGCGGATACAGGATCGAGATCGGCCGGGGTGGCGTGTTGAAATCGGTCAGCACCTCGCGCAGGCGCCCCGATTGCAGATACGGCTCGACCAGGTAGAGCGAGGTCTTGATCAGGCCGATGCCCGCGACGCCGGCTGCGATGTAGGTGTCGGCGTCGTTGACCGCGACCGTGCCGCACATCTGGATGATCCGCGTTTCGCCGTCGACGACGTAGTCCCAGGACCGCGGGCGGCCCGTATCGGCCGAGATGTGGCTGACCGCGACGTGCTGCGCGAGATCGTCCACCGTCTCGGGTGCGCCGCATCGCTCGAGATACGCGGGGGCCGCGCACGTGCAGGTCGTCAGGCTGCCGATCCGTTTCGCAACCAACCCCGAATCGTCGAGCGCGCCGATCCGCACGACGCAATCGACACCCTCGCCGACGAGATCGATCTGGCGATCGGTCACGCCGAGTTCGATCGAGATGCCGGGATGGGCGGCGAGAAACTCGGGCAGGGCGGGCACCATGATCTGCTTGGCCATGGCCGGCGGCAGGTTCACTTTCAGCCGGCCGCGCGGCACGTTGCGCGCCTGCGAGACGGCCGCTTCCATGTCGTCGATCTCGCGCAGCACGCCGACGCAGCGTTCGTAATAGGCCTGCCCGTCCTCGGTCAGCGAAATCCGGCGCGTCGTCCGGTTCAGCAGCCGGCAGCCGAGATGCTGTTCGAGCGTGCTCAGCAGCGCGGACACGCGCGGCGTCGTGAGTCCGGTCGTGTCCGACGCGCGCGTGAAGCTGCCCGTCTCGACGATGCGCGTAAACACGCGCATCGAAAGCAAGGTATCCATCGTTCAGAAATCTCCAGCCTGTTTGTCGCCCGCGCCGGTTCGTGCCGGCGCGATTTGTTGTGGTCGTGTGATGCCGCTACGCGTCGATGCGTTTCCTGAGCCCTTCACCGGCAAACGGCATTTCGCGCAGGCGCTGGCCGGTCGCGTCGAAGATCGCGTTGGCCAGCGCGCCCGCGGTCGGCCCCATCGACGCCTCGGCCGCGCCGAGGAACGGTGCGCCCGGACGATTGACCAGATGCACCTTGATGCTTTGCGGTGCGGCGTCGAAGCGGAGAATCGGATAGCTGCTCCAGTCGAAGCTGCGCACGCGTTGCGTATCGTATTTCAATGCCTCGTACAGCGTCCAGCTCGCGGACTGGATGATGCCACCCTCGATCTGGTTGCGAATGCCGTCGGGCGATACGATCTGGCCGGCGTCGACGGCCGCTTCCGCACGTTCGAGCGTCACCTGGCCGGTTTCCGGGACGACCGACACCTCGACCGCGATCGCCACGTAGGCCATCAGGTTCTTGTATTTGCCGAACGCAAAGCCGACGCCGCGATTGCGTGCACGCGGCGGCCGCGGCCAGCCGAATTTGGTGGCGGCGAGCTGGATCACCTGGCTCGCGCGGTGATCCTGCATGTGGCGCAGCCTGAATTCGACCGGATCGACGCCGGCGGCGTGCGCCAGCTCGTCCATGAAGCTTTCGATCGCCCAGACGTTCGTGTGCGCGCCGAGCGAGCGCATCGCCGACGTCTGCAGGGGCATCGTCGGCGAGAAGTTGTTGACGATGTGCATGTTCGGCAGTGCGTACAGCGGAATCGCGTTGCGATCGCCGCCGCCCTCGGGCTGCAGCATCGGCGTCGACGGCGCGGAGACGAACGGCGGCTCGAGCATGCGTGCGGGCAGCAGCCGGCCGGCATTGACGATGCGCTCGTTGTGCGAGCTGCTCCACAGCGCGTAGTTCCAGTCGACGATGCGGCCGCTCGCGTCGAGCGACGCGCTGAGCTCGGTGACCATCGCCGGCGTGAAGTGGTCCCACGTATGTTCCTGCTCGCGCATCCACTGGACGCGAATCGGCTTGCCGGGCATCGCGGCCGCGATCAGCGCCGCATGCGCGGCCGCGTCGTCCGCACCGTTGTGTCCGTAGCAGCCGGAGCCCTCGGTGTGGATGCAGCGCACGTTCGCCTTCGGCATCGACAGCATCTCGGCGAGCGCGTCGCGCAGCGGATAAACGCCCTGCGAGTGGGTCCACACGGTCAGTGTGCCGTTCTCGAGATGGGCGACCGAGCAGGACGGCCCGATCGAGCCGTGCAGCAGATAGTTCTTCAGGAACGTGGCGGAGAGCGTCTTCGTCGCCGGCGCGGCTTGCGCATGCGTGTTGGCGATCTCGATGCGCTGTGTCGCGATCCGCTTCAGGTCCGCGTGGACCGTCGCGCGATCGGGCAGCGCCCGGCCGGGCGACCAGCGGCAGCCGGCGGACAGCGCGCGCTGCGCGACGACCGCCTGCCATTCGCCCTGCGCGACGACCGCGAGCATGCTGCCGTTGCGCACGATCCGCACGACACCGGGCATCTTCAGGATCGCGGCTTCGTCGAACGACAGCAGTTTCGCGTCGTACACCGGCGGCATCACGACGCGTGCATGCAGCATGCCGGGCAGGTCCATGTCCTGCACGTAGCTGACGCCGCCCGTGACCTTGTTCGGAATGTCCACGCGCGGCAGCGACGTGCCGATCACGGCGAACGTGGCCGGCGGTTTCAGCGGCGACGTCGGCGTGGCGTTGCGGTGCAGGTCGACGGTGCGCACCGCGTCGGCGTAGCGCATCGTGCGGCCGTCCGGCGCCTTGATGACGGCATCGGCGACGGTCAGCGTGCGCGGATCGACGCCGAACTGTTTCGCGGCGCCGTCGACCAGCAGCCCGCGCACCTGCGCGGCGGCGTTCAGCAACGCGGAGCCGCTGTCCGCCATCGTGTGGCTGCCGGCCGTCAGGCCTTCGTCGGGCGACGCGCCGGTGTCGGCGGTCAGGAACGTGATCAGCGAGGGCTTCATGTTCAGCTCCTCGGCGGCCACCTGCAGCAATGCGGTGCGCACGCCGGTGCCGAGCTCGACCTTGCCGGTAAACACGGTGACCTTGCCGTCGGGCGCGATCTTGATCCACGCGTCCAGCAGCGGGTTGGTCTTCAGGCTGCCGGCCAGCGTTTCGGTGGCCTTGGCGACGTGGACGGCGGCGCCTTCGTCCGCGATCACGACCTCGGCGAGCGCGCGCGCGGCCGGCGCGAGGGTGAACGCGACGAAGAGCGCACCGGAAACCATGAAGTGCCGGCGGCCTTCGTCGATGTCGTCGGGTGCGTTCATCAGATTTCCTTGTTGATCATGACGGGCGCCGCAGACGGTTCCGGCTCCGGCAGCCCGGCGACCTGGCGCACGGCCGCCAGGATCCGCATGTGGGTGCCGCAACGGCACAGGTTCGGTTCCATGTGCGTGCGCAGCTCGCGTTCGGTCGGCTTCGGGTTGCGTTCGAGCAGCGCCTGCGCGCGCATGATCATGCCCGCGATGCAATAACCGCACTGCGCCGCCTGATGATCGATGAACGCCTGCTGAAGCTTGCCCGGATGCTCTGCGGTGCCGAGGCTTTCGATGGTCCTGACGCGGCGCTCGCCGATCGCGGCGACCGGGATCAGGCACGAGAACATCGGCTTGTCGTCGACGATCACGGTGCACGCGCCGCATTGCCCGAGGCCGCAGCCGAACTTCGCGCCGTGCAGGTGCAGGTCGTTGCGCAGCGCGTAAAGCAGCGGCGTGGATGGATCGATGTCGAGCGTGTGCCGAACGCCATTCACGGTGAGGGTGATCATTGCGTGCGGTCCTCCTTTCTGAGCTTCGCGGCGAGGGTATCGATGCCGCTCCACGCGGGGCGATCGGAGTACGTCTCGCGGATGTATGCGGCGAGGTCCGCGATCTGCGCGTCGTCGTACTGGTCGATGTAGGACGGCATGTAGTTCAGCGTGTCCTCGCCATGCCAGCCGATCCCGTTGAACATCATCTGGATCGCGTTGCGCGGCGTGTCGGCGGCGATCGCCGTGCTGAACGCGAGCGTCGGCCGCTCGCCGATCGACTGCATCGGCGATGCCGGCCCGTGGCACTGCGCGCACGACGCCTGGAACAGCACCGCGCCGCGCTGGCCGGCAGGTGTCGTCGCATGGCGTTCGGCGGCGGTCGTCGCGGGCCGTGCGGCGGCCGGCTTCTGGATCGACAGGATATAGGCCGCGATGGCCTCGACATCCTCGACCGGCACCGTCGCGAGATCGCGCGTGACGGGCAGCATCGGTCCGGCGGCTGCGCCATGCTCGCTCGCGCGGCCGGTGCGCAGGTACGTGACCAGTTGCGCTTGCGTCCACGGGTGGACCGCGTTGCCGAGCGTATTGAGCGGCGGGGCTTCCCAGCCGTCGACGATGCCGCCGTCGAACGCCTTGCCTGCTTCCTCGCCACCGATCGCGTTGAGCGGCGAATGGCACGACGCGCAGTGTCCGAGGCCGTCGACGAGCAGCTTGCCGCGATTCCATTGCGCGGATTGCGACGGGTCCGGCTGGTACGTGCCTTCGCGCAGGAACAGGATGTTCCAGAACGCGACCAGCGGCCGGAAGTTGAGCGGGAAGATCAGGTCGTTCGCTGGCGACTTCGCTTGAACCGGTTCGCGTGTCATCAGGTACGCGTATGCGGCCGCGATGTCCTGGTCGGACATCCGCGTGAAGTGAATGTACGGAAAGGCCGGGTAGAGCGGATGGCCGTCGCGGGCGATGCCGCTGCGCAGCGCGCGCGCGAAGGCGGCCTGCGACCAGCGGCCGATGCCCGTGTCGGCATCCGGCGTGATGTTGGTCGCGTAGATCGTGCCGAACGGCGTCGCGAGCGGCAGCCCGCCGGCGAACGGCTTGCCGTCCTTCGCGGTGTGGCAGACGACGCAGTCGCCCAGCGCGACCACGCGTGCGCCGGCCTTGATCAGTTGCGGATCGAACGACGCGCGGGCCGGCGGATCGATCGGCGCGATCGACGGCCGATACATGATGCCGATCGCGGCCGCCAGGCCGATGATCGCGATGCCTGCCGCGCTGAACCAGAGTCGTTTGTGCTTCATGCGCGCTCCATGCGGACCGGTTCATCCGGCGTCATTCGACAGGCGGGGCAATGGACGGCGCGTCGGCCGCGTGCGTTCTCGTGACGATTGCACGCGGTACCGCAGATCCGGTTGCCGAGTCGGACGGACCCACATGTGCGGCCCGGCGTGCGTGCGCTCGCGACGTGCGGTCCGGTCGGCGCCGCCGGCTGGCGGTGCGGCATCGCCGATCGATTCGGCCATGTCGGGCCTGCTCGGCGGCAGCGATTCGCGGCGGAGATCATGTCGTTACTCCAGGGATGGGGGCCGCGCGCGGGCCGTGGCCGGCGCGCTCGTTGGTGGAGGCAGTCTACGCGGGCGCCGACGCCATTTCCTGAAGCTGCGCTGAAACGTTCTGAACGGGCGCACGAACCGTTCCGGCGGTTGCGTTCATGCGTCAGCGCGACGTGCCGAGACCGAACGCCGCGGCAAGTTGCGGACCCTTGTCGAGCAACGACGTCACCTCCTCGCGCCGCCGCGTCGACCATTGCGCGAGGCGCTCGACGACGTCGGTCGCGTCCGCCGGCAGCGCTTCGGCGAGCGACACGGCATCGCTCGCCGCCTTCGACGTGCCGGACGCCGTATGGGGGCGCACGGTACAGGCCGCGTCGCCGATCAGCGCGACGCGGCCGTCGACGAAGCCGGGGCTCAATGCGTCGAAAATCGCCTGGTTGAATGGCGCGCGCGTCGCGAGCACCAGTTGTGACAGGGAGGCAGGCAGCCGTTCGACGGCGAGTTGCCGCAGCGTCGCGACGGTGTCGTCGGCAAGCTGCCCCGGATGCACGGACGCGTGATGAACGTTGCCGTTCCGATCGGTCAGGTGGCGGCGCAGCGCGTCGGGATCGGCTTCGTTGCGATACCACAGCCAGTTGAAGCGGCGCGCGCCTGGCGCGAGTGAGCCGTCGAGCGCGGGAATCAGGAACGCCATGAACAGCTCGCCCGGCGCCTTGTGCAGCGTCATGTTCTCGACCAGCGATGCGATCGCGGCGGCGTCGAAATCGGCTTCGTCGACGATGCCGCGCCACGCGAGGTAACCGGCAAACGATGGCGTATAGCCGGGGAAGATGCGCGCGCGCAGGTTCGAACCGGAACCGTCGGCGGCAATCAGCACGTCCGCGCGAATGCGTTCGTCGTCAACGTGCACGTCGACACCGTCCGCGTCCTGGTCGAAACCGGTGACCGTGCGGCCGTAGTGGATGCGCCCGCGCGGCAGCGTCTCGCACAGGGAGCGATAGACGGCGTCCCACGACGAGAACGGCAGCATCTCAGGTTCGTCGCGCGTGACGATGCCGTCGCGATCGATCCAGCGCCGCCGATGCGCCGGCACGCTGATCATCTGGCGGCAATGGCGTCCATGCTGTTCGAGAAACGACATCATGCGTCGCAGCACGGCGACGCCGCCGCCCTGGCCGCGCAGCGGCGTGCGCGAACGCTCGCAGACCGTGACGTCGTGCCCGATGCAATCGAGCGTCAGCGCGGCCGCGAGGCCGGCGATCGAACCGCCTGCAATGACTATCTTCATCGTGCGTGACTCCCGTGTTCGAAACGCGGTGTGCGTTGCAGGCCGGCTTTCGTGATGCGTGGCGTCGCACGCCAGTCCTCACGGTTCGCCGGATGATGCCATGTCCGGCAACGGGCTGCGCCGAGCGTGCAGGCGTCGTCCGACGCCCACGCAACGCCGGTCGGAACGTTCGCGCTAGATTCTCAGCAGCTTGCCCGCGTTGCCGCCGAGGATCATCGAACGCTGTTCCGCCGTCAGGTCGAGGCGGTCGAGAAAGCGGACCGGCTGCTCGTAACCCATGTCGAAACAGTAGTCGCTGCCGAGCACGAGCCGGTCGACCCCGACGTTCTCCATCAGGAAGTTCAGCACGGGGCCCGAATGAGACACCGTGTCGTAGCTGAAGCGCCGCAGATAGCTGCTGGGCTTTTGCGCGAGCCGGCGCGTTTCGGGGCGGGCGGTCCAGCCCGCGTCGAGGCGTCCGAAGAGGATCGGCAACGCGCCGCCCGCGTGCGGCAGCGTGACGTGCAGGGTCGGGTGGCGGTCGAGCACGCCGCCCAGGATCAGGTGCGAGCCCGCGATCGCCGTATCGAACGGATTGCCGAGCAGGTTGCTCAGGTAAAAATCGCCGAGCCGCGCGCCGCCGACCGTTTGCTGCGGATGCAGGAACACGGGCAGGCCCAGTTGCTCGATACGCGCGAACACCGGCGCGAACAGCGGATCGTCGAGATCGCGGTTGTCGATGTTGGTGCCCATGTACACCCCGCGCACGCCCGGCAACTGCGCCGCGCGCTCGAGTTCGTCGATCGCGTCGGTGGCGTTCAGCATCGGCAGCGTCGCGAGGACGACGAAACGCGTCGGGTGCCGTTGGTAGACGCGCGACGCGGCCGAATTCCAGTCGCGCGCGAGCTTCGCGTTGAACGGCCGGTCGCCCCAGTAGGCCATCGGCACGCTGAGCGACAGCGCCTGGACGTCGACGCCGGATGCGTCCATGTCCTTGAGCCGCTGGTCGACGTCGATGAACTTCATCGGCAGCGGCCCGAGGCCGCCGGCGGGCGTCCGGAACGTGAACGACGCATCGTCGCACGTGAACGCGCCGCCGAAGCGCTTGCCTTCGCCGCCGACCAGGTCGCAAAAGCTCTCCGGGTAGTAGTGCGCGTGGATGTCGATCGAACGGGGCCGGTGCGGCGGCACGGCGGCAGGTGCGCTCGCGGTGTCGGCCGCCGATGCGGGGCGTCCGGCGACGGCCGTACCGGCGAGCGCGGCAAACGCGCCGAGCAGGCGGCGCCGCGCCGGCGACATGCAGCAGGTGCAATTCAACATGGTGTCTCTCATGGGATGTCGATTTTTCGGTGCGTGCGGATCAGCCGCGTTGCGTCGCGCCCATTTCGCATGTGACGAGCTGCGTGTCGAACTGCGCGCGTTCTCGTTGCGCACGGGCCGAGCGATCGGTGACGGAGAACAGGACGACGCCGGCGAACGCCGCCGCCATCGAGAACAGTGCCGGATATTCGTACGGATAGACCGCATGCGCATGACCGAGCACCTGCACCCAGACGGTCGGGCTCAGCACGGTCAGCGTGACGGCGGTCGCGAGCCCGGTCAGGCCGCCCAGCACCGCGCCGCGCGTCGTCAGGCCGCGCCAGTAGATCGAGAGCAGCAGCACGGGAAAATTCGAGCTTGCCGCGATCGAGAACGTGAGGCTGACGATGAACGCGATGTTCTGCTTCTCGAACGCGATGCCGAGCAGGATCGCGAGCACGCCGAGTACCAGGGTCGTCCCGCGGGCCACGCGCATTTCCTCACGATCGGACGCCTGACCGCGACGCAGCACGTTCGCATAGAGGTCGTGCGAGATCGCCGACGAACCTGCGAGCGTCAGTCCGGCGACCACGGCCAGAATGGTCGAGAACGCGACCGCGCAGATGAAGCCGAGGAACACGTTGCCGCCGACCGCATGCGCGAGATGGATCGCCACCATGTTCGCGCCGCCCGTGATCGCGCCGGACGCGTCGTGGTATTGCGGGTCCGACGCCACGAGCGCGATGGTGCCGAAGCCGATGATGAGGATCAGCACGTAACCCGCGCCGACGATGCCGGTCGCATAGAGGATGCTCTTGCGGGCCGCCTTGACGTCGCCGACCGTGAAGAAGCGCATCAGGATGTGCGGCAGGCCCGCCGTGCCGAAGATCAGCGCGAGGCCGAGCGACACGGCCGAGACCGGATCGGATACCAGGCCGCCGGGGCGCATGATCGCCGCGTGTTTCGGATGGACGAGAATCGCCTGCGCGAACAGCGCATCGAGGCTGAAGCCGAAACGGCTCAGCACCATGATCGCCATGAAGGCCGCACCGGCGAGCAGCAGCACGGCCTTGATGATCTGGATCCAGGTCGTCGCCAGCATCCCGCCGAAGAACACGTAGACGACCATCAGCACGCCGACGAACAGCACCGCGACCGTGTAGTTCAGGCCGAACAGCAGCTCGACCAGCTTGCCCGCGCCGACCATCTGCGACACGAGATACAGCAGCACGATGACGATCGAGCTCGAGGCCGCGAACGCGCGGATCGGCCGTTGCCGGAGGCGATAGGACACGACGTCGGCGAGCGTGTACTTGCCGAGGTTGCGCAGCGGCTCGGCGATCAGGAACAGGATGATCGGCCAGCTCGCGAGGAAGCCGACCGAATAGATCAGGCCGTCGTAGCCGCTCGTGAACACCAGCGCGGAGATGCCGAGCAGCGACGCCGCCGACATGTAGTCGCCGGCGATCGCCCAGCCGTTCTGGAACGCGGTGATCTTGCCGCCCGCGGCGTAGTGGTCGGCCACGCTGTGGTTCTTGCGCGCGGCCCAGCGCGTGATGAAAAGCGTCGACGCGACGAACAGCAGGAACATGCCGATCGCGACGGGATTGTGCCCGTGCGCCAGCGTCGCGGGGCCGGCCGCGAATGCCGACGCCGTGCCGGCGGCGACGACGAAGAAGATCGATGCGAGGAGCAGGCGTTTCATTGATCGCCTCCGTGACGAATGGACGCGACGATCGTGTCGTATTCCGAATTGGCCCGATACACGTAAAGCGCGACCAGTGCGAACGTGACGACGAACATGCCGAACCCGATCGGGATGCCCCATGGCGTAGGCCGGCCCGGCACGATCGGCTGTCCGAGCAGCGTCGGCGAAAACGCCAGCGTCAGGATGAACGCGAAATAGAGGGTGAGCATGACGAGGGTCAGCGACCAGGCGAACAGCCTTCTGCGCCTGACGAGATCGCGAAAGCGGGCATCGCGCAGCAGCGGATGCGTGGCCTGCGCCGGCGCGTCCAGGTCGGGCGCGGTGCCGGCGGCAGCCGGAATGGGGTGGTTCACGGTGTCTCCTTTTGGTTTGGGTATCCGGGCCGGGCAACGGGCAGAGGGCGCCGCGCGTCGCGCACGCCGCGCCCGTGCCCGTGCCCGCTCAGAAATGCGGCGGAACGGCGGTTTCCCGCATCACGACTTCCGGCGTGCGATAGCGCTCGGCCATTGCGCGTTCGGTGTCGTTCTTCAGTTGCGCCTGCATGTAGGCGCCGAGGTGGCGCGCGTGCTGCACGATCGCGGCACCGAATGCCGTGCGCGTTTCGCTGTATTCGCACAGCGCGTCGAGTGTGTCGGTGCGCGTGGCGAGCGCCGTGACGAGCGCGAGCGCATCGCCGGCTGCCTTCGTGACACCCATTCCGCAATGCGGCCGAGCGACGAACGCGGCGTCGCCGAGCAGCGCGATCCGGCCGAACGCCATATTCGGCACTTCGAGGTCGTAGATCGGCTGGAACAGCGGTTGCGTCGCGCGCGCCACGACCTCGGCGAACTGCGGCGCAAGCAGCGCGTGCGCCGCGTCTTCCAGCTCGGCGAGGACATCGCGCCGGATCAGCGTCGGTGGAATGCCGCCCGCCCACAGCTTGCCGGTCTCGTCGGTCAGCAGGTTCGGCAGGTCGGACGCTTCGCGAGTCGCGCGATACCAGACGAAGTTGTAGCGGCGCTCGCCGGGTTTCGTGCTGTTGCCCTGGCCGGCGACCGGATAGCCGAGGATCTGCTCGTGCGGCGGCAGGCCGAACGCGAATTTATCGAACAGCGTCGCGTGGGTCGCGTCCGACAGGTCGGCTTCGTCGACCAGCCCGCGCCAGGCGACGTAGCCCGCGTACTGCAATTGCGCATCCGGCAGGAATTTCTCGCGGATCGCGGAGCGGAATCCGTCGGCCGCGATCACGAGATCGGCATGCACGATCGAGCCGTCGGACAGCGTGACCGATGCGCGATCCGGTCCGTCCGCGACATCGGTGACGACGCCGCCCGAGTGGTAATGCTGGTCGGGCAGCGCGGCGCGCAGCACGTGGTACATCTTGCTCCACGCGGTGAGCGTCTGCGGCAGCCTGCGTTCCGACTCCACGGTGCCGTCTGCGGCCAGCGTGATGCGCGATTCGACCTTCACGCCGATCGATGCGTCGATGCGCACGCCCGCGGCGAGCATCACGTCGAACAGTTCCGGGTGCGTGACGATGCCGGCGCCGCGGCCCGAGAGCGCCTCGGGCACGCGTTCGAACACATCCACGTCCCAGCCGTTGCGCAGCAGCAGATTCGCGGCAAACAGCCCGCCCAGCGAACCGCCGATGATGGCGGCCTTGCGATTCGTCGAAGTGCTGTTGTTCATGTCAGTCTCCACGGGAGTTGCCGGCCGATGCAGCGGCGGCGGGAAGTGTCAGGCCCGCGACTTCGGCGGCAGGGAAGTTGAGCTCGATCGTCACGCCGGACGGATCCTCGATGAAGACCTGGTGCAGCCCGAGGCCCGGCACCGTGCGGTCGCGCCACGCGACGTTTTCGGCACGCAGCGTGTCCCACATCGCCTCGACGCCGGTCGCGAGGAACGCGATGTGGTCGACGGTTCCGGTGCCCGTTGCGGGAAGATCCTTGTCGCCGAGATAGGCCGCGAGTCCGTCGGGGTTCGCCGGATCGACGCCGATGATGTGGACCGTGCCGAAATCGGCTTCGTCGCCGCCCTTGTAGAGCCATGCGCCGGGAAAGTCGAACGGCGGGCGATAGCCGCGTTTGAAGCCGAGCACACGTTCGTAGAAGCGGCACGATTTCTCGAGATCGAGCGTGCGGATCGAGTAGTGCGCGAGTCGGGATACTGGCATGGCGAACCTCTTGTTTATCGATAGATAAGTTATCGTTCGATAAATACTAGTCGAAAAAAGCGGTGAGAAGAAGCCGCAATCGAACCGTGTTAACCCTAGGCCAGAAACGGTGCCGGATGCCGGTGCACGGTGCGCTACGACGCGATCTCGCCGGCCATGACGTCGTCGGCATAGCACCAGACCCAGCGCTCGCCGGGTTCGATCGAACGCGCCAGTGGGTGAGTCGTTTCGTGGAAATGCCGGCTGGCGTGGCGATTCGGCGACGAGTCGCAACAGCCGACGTGCCCGCAAGTCAGGCACAGGCGCAAATGCACCCACCCGCTGCCCGACTTCACGCATTCCTCGCAGTAGTCCTTGTCGGTGGTCAGGATGCGTGCTTCACCGAGATGGGTGCAGGTCGTGGCCATCTTCCGCTCCAATGCCGGCGCCGGAGATCGCTCGCGGCGCGGCCGGCGCGAAGCTGCGAGCGGGGTTGGATACGGTTCATTGTGGACGGTCGCGTCGCGAGCGGACCTTAATTCTTGTTAAGCGTGTCGGCCGGAGGGCAGGGAGGACGTACAGTCACGAGTGCGGCCGGTGCGACATCCGGCCGGGATCCGACATGGCGATCTTCGGGAGGCGCTTATGACTCAGTCGCAGCATGTCAAGGTAATCGGCTTGCCGAACAGCAAGGAGGCCTACGCAATCCGCGACTTCCTGAAGCGCGGCGTGGTCGAGTACGAATGGTGCGAGTTGACGTCCGACACCGATTGCGTGCGCGAACTGGGCATCGCGCCGCTGCGCGACATCCGGTTGCCGGCCGTCATTTTTCCGGACGGCTCGTGCATCTTCCAGCCGACGCTGCCGGAGATAGCCGCCAAGCTCGGCTGGGTCACCCGGCCGCGTTTCATCGAGTACGACGTATCGATTTACGGCGCCGGTCCGGCTGGCCTGTCGGCGGCCGTCTACGCGGCGTCGGAAGGGCTGCGGGCCGTCGTGATCGAACGCGATGCGATCGGCGGGCAGGCGGGCACGAGTTCGCTGATCGAGAATTACATGGGGTTCCCGGAGGGCATTCCGGGCGCCGAGCTGGCCGAGCGCGCGCGCCAGCAGGCGGTGAAGTTCGGCGTCGAACTGCTGATGATGCGCGAGGGCGTGCACGCGACGTTCGTCGACGGAAAAATTCGCGTCGACCTGGCCGATGGCTCGATCCTGACCGCGCGCTCGAACATCTGCGCGACCGGGATCGAATACCGCAGTCTCGGCCTGCCCGACGAACAGAAGTTTCTCAACGCCGGGCTGTTCTACGGCGCGGGGTCGAGCGAAGCGCCGATGTGCGAAGGCAAGCACGTGTTCATCGTCGGCGGCGGCAATTCGGCGGGGCAGGCCGCGATGAACTTCGCGCGGCACGCGCGCGAAGTCACGATGATCGTCAGGGGCGCGTCGCTGGCGGCGACGCTGTCGCGCTACCTGATCGACCGGATCGAGCGCATGCCGAACGTGACGGTGCGGTACGGCTCGACCGTCGACGCGCTGCACGGCGACGGCCGCCTCGAAGCGATCGTGATTCGTTCGGAAGACGGTGCGAGCGAAGTGCTGCCGGCGACGCACCTGTTCGTCTGCATCGGCGGTGCACCGAACACCGAATGGGCCCGGGATACGAACATCATCCGCAATCCGGGCGGCTATCTGGTGACCGGCAGCGACCTGTACGACTGCCCGGCATTCGAGCGCGTGTGGCCGCTCGAACGCCGGCCTTATTATCTGGAAACGAGTGTGCCCGGTTCGTTCGCGGCGGGCGATGTGCGCTCGGGTTCGGTCAAGCGGGTGGCGTCGGCGGTCGGCGAAGGGGCGATGGCCGTGACGTTCGTGCACCGGTTCCTCGGCGAAGACGCGCATCGGCCGAGTGGCACTTGAGCCCGAGCCGCGCGGCGCCGGTTCCGCCGCGTGCTCGGCCCCTGCGTCAGCGCGTCGTTGAAACCGGCAGCCGGAACGTCAGTACGGTGCCGTTCCCGTCGCGCGGCGCGGCTTCGAGCGTGCCGCCATGCGCTTCGACGATCGATCGGCAGATCGCGAGGCCCATTCCCATGCCGTGCGATTTCGTCGTGAAGAACGGATCGAAGATCCGGTTCGCGATCTCGGCATCGATACCGGCGCCGCGGTCGGCGACGGAGACGACCGCGTAACCGTCGCCGACGTGCGACGCGATCTCGAGTTCGCACGTTGTGGCCAGTCCGTCCATCGCGTCGAGCGCGTTGGTGACCAGGTTCAGGATCACCTGCTGGATCTGGGTGCGATCCGCCATCACGCGGATGTCGTTGCAATGCAGGTCGACGCACAGCGCGACCTGCTTCGCGTCGATTTCGGTCGCGGTGAGGTGCAGCATGTCGCGAATCAGGTCGTCGATCGCGAGCGGCGCCAGCGCGGGCGGTGCCTGGCGTGCGAGCGATCGCAGCGCGCGGACGATGTCGGCCGCCCGCACGCCGGATGCACGAATGTCCTCGAGGCTCGCGAGCGCTTCGCCGAGATCGGGCTGCGTGCCGCGCAGCCAGCGCATGCACGCGCCGACGCTCGACACGATGCTCGTCAGCGGCTGATTGATCTCGTGCGCGATCGATGCGGCCAGCTCGCCCATCACCGTCATGTGCGCGGTGCGCGCGAGCTCGGTCCGCGCATGCCGCAGCGCGGCCTCGGTCTCGAGCCGGCGCGCGTTCTCGTCGATCAGTTCCGCATAGAGCCGGGCGGATTCGAGCGCATTGGCCGCTTGCGGCGCGAGCACTTCCAGCATCGCGATGCGTCGCGGCGAAAACACGCCGTTGGTCAACGCATTCTCGAGATACAGCACGCCGATCAGCGCACCCTGCTTCAACAGCGGCAGGCAGAACAGCGAGCGCGTCGGATGCGCGCGCAGGCTGTCGGCGTGGTCGGGCATGCCTTCGCGCTGCGCGTTCGCGAGCACGACCGGCTTGCGGGTCCGGGCGACGGTGTTCAGGATCGACAGCGGGACATCCTGCTCGGTCGGTTCGCCGCGGGCAATATCGACGATCACGTCGCTGCCGACGACGCGCGCGGTCGCCTCGATCGTCAGCCGGTCGTGCCGGGCGAGCAGCAGCAGGCCATAGCGTGCGCCGGCGTACACGATCATGTTGCGCATCAGTGTCTGGATCAGGCGCTCCAGCACGATTTCTTCGGATAGCGAATGGGCCGCGCGCATCGCGAGCGCGAAATCGAGATCTTCGCGCGCGGGCAGGGCAGGGCCGCCCGGCGACGGGTCCATCACGAGGAACGGATGCTGCGCTTCCATCGCCTGCGCCTTGCCGGTCGCGCCCCAGCGCCGGTAGCACGCATGGGCGAGCCGCAATTGGTGGCGCGCGGGGCCGGCGAGCCCGAGCGACGTGGCGTGATGCGCGGCCAGTTCGTGCGCGAGCGCCTGTTCGTGCACGAAACCGTGTTCCGCCGCGACGCTGGCCGACGCCTCGTACTGCTGCATCGCGACGATATGGTCGCCGCGCACGCGCGCGAATTCGGCGTCGATCAGCGCGAGCTTGTTGCGGAACGTCGCCGGATTGCGTTCGCTCCACGCGGCGAAGCGGGCGCGTTGCGGCGCATGGCGTTCGAGCAGCCGCTCGGGCGGCGTGGCGCCGCGGTCGCTCGCGATGCCGGCCAGTACGCCGAACAGGTGGAAGTCGGACAGCATGATGTGCGCGGGCGTCGACCACGCGCTCGAAGCGGCTGCCTCGAGCGACGCACGCGCCGCGTCCGCATCGCCGAAAATGAAGGCCGCCTGGCCGGCGAGCACGTCGGTCCAGAACTGCAGGACCGACATCGGTGTCTTCGTCGACGGCCGGGCACGCCAGGAGCCGATCGGCCGGTGGTAGCCGAGCTGCAGCGCGTCGATGAATTCGGACTGGGTGGACACGAGATCGACGATGTCGTCGTAACGCGCGCCGCGTGCGATCTGCAGCAGCGGATCGATCTCGTCGCGGATCGCCGGCAGTGCTTCGCCCATCGAGAGCAGATCGCTGACGATATGGTTGCAGCTGTAGCACATCCAGCGCAGCTCGGCGCTCGCATTGCCCGCCGCTTTCGCATCGCGTGCGCGTTCGAGTGCGTAGGACAGCGGCTGGGTCCAGACGCTCACCTGGTCGAGCGCGATCAGCGTCGCGGAGCGGTAGCGCTCGAAGCCGTGGCGATCGACCAGTGCGAGCGCGACCTTCGCGAATTCGAAGCCGTCTTCATACGCGTCGTGATGCCCGACGATGCTGACGCCGTACCACGCAAGCCCCTGCACCGACGCGGCGGTGATGCCGTGGCGCAGGGTCAGCCGGACCATCGTCGCGAAATGCAGCAACATCAGCCCGCCGCTCGGATAGAACATTGCGGCTTCGAGTGCGGTCAGCAGCGCCATCGTGGCTTCGACGCGCGTATCGGTCATCACGGGCAGGTCGACGAGGTCGCGGATGGCACGGCCGTCGAGGGCTTCCCGCACGGCGTCGCAGGCTGCCGCGAGATCGGCTTCGGCCGGCTCGGGCGGCAGTTCCACGCCGAGCAGCGCCAGCCCGGCCAGCGCGACGTCGACGGCCTGCCGGTAGCGCGACTCCACCGTGAGTTGCGCGGCCTTCAGCCGGTGCGCCTCGGCACGATCGGCCGGCGTGCGCGTACGCGCCATGAGCTCGTCGATCGCGTCGGATGCCTGCGCGGTTTCGCCGATCGCGAGCAGCAGGCCGCTGCGCAGGATGCCGATCCGGCTTGCGAGACCGTAGTGCTGCGACCACGCATGAGGACCGAGCAGCGCTTGCGCGGACGCGAGAAACGACAGCGCGCGATCGCGCGCGGCGGCCGGGGCCGCCGCCTCGGCGGCGGCGACCAGGGCATCCGCGAAAGCGAGCGCGAGCACGCTGTCGAGCGGCGCGGTTTTCGCCTGCTCGATCTGGGTGGCGAGTTCCAGCAGGGATTCGGTCGACCGCGCGTTCGCGCGGCCGAGCATCGCGGCGGCGATCCGGGCGTGGGACTGCGCGCGCTCCGCGCGCCCGGCAAGTGCGTGGACGGCTTCGAGGATGCGGTCGTGAACGAAGCGCCAGCGGTTGCCGGAGAGCGACACGAGGCCCGCCTGGCGCGCGGGGTCCAGCCAGAAACGGAGTTCGGCCCACGTCTTGCCGGCGGCGGCGCACAACAGCGCGTCGTCGGCATCGGTGCCGATATAGGCCAGCAGCGACAGCAGCGTTCTCGATTCAGGCGGCAGCCGCTGCATCCGGATCGCGAGCAGGCTCACGACGTTCTCGGTCGGGTGGTGCGCGTCGATGTCCGACGAACGCCACTGCCACGTTTGCTGCATCGGGTCGTAGCCGAGGAGCTGCTCGTCGATCAGCGTGCGCAGCAGGTGCTGGATGTGGAACGGATTGCCGCCCGTCCTGCGGTGAACGATGTCGCCGAGCCCCGACAGCCGGGCCGGCGCCTCCCCGAGCATGCCGGCCAGCATGTGCGTGACGTCGGGTGCGTCGAGCGGCGCCAGCGTCAAGGCCGACAGGCGGACGGGGTCGAGCTGTTGCAGGAAGCGGCGGAACGCCGGTGTGTGATCGTGTTGCGGCCCGCTTCGATAACCGGCCACGATGCAGAAATTGGCCGGCGGATCGACCGCGATCGACGCAAGAAACGCGAGCGTCGCGTCGTCTGCCCACTGGATGTCGTCCAGCGCCATGACCAGCGGTTCGGCCGGCGCCGCGAACGCACGGAAGGCATTCACGACGATCTGGCACAGATGAAATTCCGGAATCGCATCGGTATGGTCGAACGCGACGGGCTCGACATCGAGCAGCCACGCAATCTCCGGGAGGATGCCGGACAGCAGGCTTGCCTGACGGCCCACACAGTCGCGCAGCCGCGCGGCGATCGCCGCGATTTCGTCGTCGGGCCTGGCCAGCGCGCTGCCGAACAGCGCGCGCAATGCCTGCAGCACGGGCGCGTAGGGCCGTGCGGGCTGGAATTGATCGACCTTCGCCGACGTGCACCAGGCCGTGCGCCGCGCCGCTCGCGCATGGCGCATGAAGTCCTCCGCCAGTGCGGTCTTGCCGACGCCGGCCGGCCCGTCGATCAGGACAATGGCCGTTTCGCCGGTTCGCGATACGGCCGCCAGCACCGCCTCGAGCCGGCGGGATTCGGCTTCGCGGCCGACCAGCTGATCGGGCGCGCGCAAGCCGGCGAGCGGATCGCTGCCGCCGAGCGCGAACGGCTCGACGCGGCCTGCGGCCAGCCAGTCGCGCCGGATACGTTCGAGATCGTGCTGCACCGTTTCGCAGGACGGGTAGCGATCGGCGGGCTCCTTGGCGATCAGTTTCAGGATCAGGTCGCTCAGGACGGCAGGCAGGTCGTCGCGAAAGGTGGTGGCCGTCGCCGGCTGCATGGCGACATGCGCGTGGACCCATTCGGACGTCGACGTGGCCTTGTAAGGCATCGCGCCCGTCAGCAGTCGGAACAGCGTGATGCCGAACGCGTACAGGTCGGAACGCTCGTCGACGCATGAGCCGTCGGAGACTTCGGGCGCCGCGTAGGCCGCGAAATCGGTGCGCATCGTACTCGCCACGGCGCGTTCCGTCCGACGGTCCCACGCATGGGCGAACGAGCGGAGCATCACCGTGCCGTCCGGTGCGATGACGAAACTGGCCGGTTGCAGATCGCCATGCAGCCAGCCGCGCCGATGAAGCTCCCCGAGCGTGCGCGCGGCCTGGATCGCCGCGTCGAGAAAGACGTCGAGCGGCAGCCGCCCGTCCGCCAGCGTGTCGAAGCCGCGCACGTCCGGGCGGGGATAGACGAGCACCGGGCCGTCCGCGGCGCGGATCAGCGCAACCGGCATGAGCGCCCACGCCGGCTCCAGCGCTTCGTTCAATGCGTATTCGTGCTCGAATTGCCGGCAGCGCTGGTCGGATTCCCACCCGGTCTGGCACGCGGACCACACCTGGCCCGTTGCTGCGTCGGTCAGGTCGAACCACAGCACGTCGCCCGATCGGACGGCATTCGACAGGCGGGCGCGCGCCAGCCAGTCGGCATCCATTCGCTTCGTGTCGTCCGGGGCGCGCAAGGGTTGGTTCACGGTAGGGGCAGGTTCGGTGGAGCAGGGTGTAACCGGCGCGTCATACGAAATCGGCCGGGCTGGATTGCGCACGTTCGGGCGGCGGCCCGTGCATTGTCCATCAGCCCGACGAACTCTGCAGGACCCCCCCGCGCACCATTCCCGACGACCGAGCCGGCCGGTACCCGACTAAACCTATAGATAATGGCCGGCGCGCCTGCCACGCCATACGATAGGTTCAAGCCTCCCGACACGCATCGATGCGTGTCCGGCGGGCCGAACAGGGGGTGTCGCCTCGCGAGGCGGCGCAAGGTGCGGAGCAGCATAAGCGAGTGCGGATCATGTACACGTTCGGGCGGGTGACGGTTTCCCTTGAGTGCCGCGAAGTCTGCGTCGACGGGCAGCCCCGGTATATCGGCGCCCGGGCATTCGAGATTCTCGAGCTGCTGGTGAAGGCGGCCGGCAGGCTCGTGTCGAAGGACGAGATCATGCAAGCGGTGTGGCCGAACACGATCGTGGTCGAGAACAACATCCAGGTGCACGTCTCGACGCTGCGCAAGCTGTTCGGCGGCAAGCACGGGTGGATACGAACCGAATCGGGCCGCGGCTATCGGCTCGCGCCGCCGGCCGACCTGGCCTATGCGGACCGTCAGCCGGACCGGGTCGAGCCGGCGCGCGGCGCCCGCGCGGGCACCGCGCCGCGCAAATGTCCGCTGATCGGCCGCGAGCAGGAAGCGGCCGAACTGCACGCGCTGCTCGAGCGCGAGGCGCTCGTGACGCTGGTCGGCCCCGGCGGCGTCGGCAAGACGCATCTCGCGCTGGAGGTGGCGACGGCCTGGTCGGCAGTGCGCGGCATCGAGATGGTCCGGATCGATCTTGCCGGCTGGCAGGGCGGCGCGACGCTGGAGTCCGCGGTGCTGGACGCGCTCGACCTGCCGCTCGGCCCGGCCGCCGGGCCGGCCGACGTCGTGCGCGCGATCGCCGCGCAGCGCGTCATGCTGGTGCTCGATAACGCCGAGCAGCACGTCGACGAACTGGCGGACCTCTGCGAAGCGATCGCGGAGGCGAATGCCGGCACGATACTCGTCGTGACCAGCCGCGAACCGCTGCGTGTCGCCGGCGAGCGCGTTTATCGCGTCGGGCCGCTGCCCGTGCCGCCGGCCGGCGCGAACGACGGCGAGATCGTCGCGTGCGGTGCGGTGCGCATGTTTCTGGCCCGGGCGCGCGCGATGGGCACCGACATCCCCGCGGATGCGAAGACGCTGGACGCGATCGCGACCATCTGCCGCCGCCTGAGCGGCCTGCCGCTCGCGCTCGAGCTCGGCGCGGCCCGCGTCGCGTTGCTCGGGATCCAGGGGCTGGCAGCCGATCTCGACAAGTCTGTCCTGTCGTTGTCAGGCGGTCTGCGTACGGCGCATCCGCGCCAGCAGAACCTCAGGGCCACCATCGAATGGAGCTATCGGCTGCTCGACGATGCGGAGCGCACCGTGCTGTGCCGCCTCGCGGTATTTCCGGATGCGTTCCGGCTCGATGCGGCGTGCGCGCTGGCCGCCTGCGACGAACTGGGCGCCGCCCGCGTGCTCGACTGCCTGGTCAGCCTTGCATCGAAATCGCTGCTGGTCGTCCATTCGGTCGGACTCTCGAAGCATTATTCGCTGCTCGAGGTCGTGCGCGCGTATGCGCTCGAGAAGCTGGCGGAGTCGGGCGAAGCCGGTCGCCTGCATGCGCGGTGTGCGTCCTTCGTCGGCGAGGCGCGCGCGGAGACGCTGCCGCCGGCGCAGGCGACGTCCGTGCAACCGCTGCTGGCGGCACGGTCGTGGGCGTGACACACGGGTTGTGCGCGCGTGGCGCGCAGCGGTAACGCCGTCCGACGCGGCGTAAGCTGCATGGCGATGTTCTGGATTGACAAAATTTTCAGGTTCTCATTTCATGGCCATTGTTTGCATCATCGATGACGATGCGTCGGTCCGTAAGAGTCTTGCCAGCCTGCTGAAATCGGCTGGCCATACCGCATTGCCGTTCGCGTCGGGCGAGGAATTCCTCGCGGCCGGCCCGCTGGACGACGTGGTTTGCGTGCTGGTCGATCTGAAGATGAAGGGGATGAGCGGTCTCGACGTCCAGCGTCTGCTGGTCCAGCGCAAGGCGACGCTTCCGGTCATCTTCATGTCGGCGCACGGCGACGACGAGTCGGTCCGTCGCGCGCTTGCGCAAGGCGCGGTCGCGTTCTTGCGCAAGCCGTTTCCATCGGACGATATGCTCAACCTGATCGATCACATCGCATCCGGCGCGCCGCCTGCGTGAGCGGTGGCCCGTCGACCGGCCGCGCCGCAGGCGGCGCGGCGGTTCCGGTCGGCCTTTTCTTAGTTTATCATTCGATAATGAAGCGGATGCCTACACAGGGAATGCAATGGCGAGCACGCCGGATATGACGTCGATCGGCAACCGGGGCGGGGGCGACTCCGCCCCGATCGTCTATGTGGTCGACGACGACGAAACGCTGCGGCGCGCGTTGAGCTCGCTGTTGCGTTCGGCGGGATGGCGTGTCGAGACGTTCGCGTCGTCGCGGGCGTTTCTCGCGTTCGAGCGGCCTGCCGTGCCGAGTTGCCTGATCCTCGACGTGCGTCTTGCCGACGAGAGCGGGCTGGCCCTTCAGGAGGAAGCGGTGCGAGCGGGCCTGAACGTGCCGATCCTGTTCATGACGGGTTACGGCGACGTGGCCACGACGGTAAAGGCGATGAAAGGCGGCGCGCTCGACTTCCTGACGAAGCCGTTCGACGACGATGCGATGCTCGATGCCGTCGGCCACGCACTGGCCCGCGATGGCGAACGCCTCGCGCGCGACCGTGCGCTGGACGCGGTGCGCGCGGCCTATGCGTCGTTGACGCCACGCGAACGCGAAGTGATGAGCCTGGTGGTCGCTGGCCTGATGAACAAGCAGATCGCAGCGAATCTCGGCCTGCAGGAAATCACGGTGAAGGTGCATCGGGCCCAGGTCATGAAGAAGATGCAGGTCCGCACGCTGCCGGATCTCGTGCGGCAAGCCGAGGCGCTGGGCGTGGGCCCGGCTGGCGTGCGCGACTGAGCGGGAGCGCTGGATCGTTCGACGCAACGGCGCCGGCTTCGACGCGGTGCGCCGGGCCGGGACGATGCGGACGACGGCATTCATGCGGCCACTTCGCTGTCGGCATCCGCAGTGTGCGTGACAGCGTGCGCGTCGTGTCGCGCTGCCGGCCCGGCATCGGGGTTGTCGTCGAACGCGGCGACGAGATGTTCGGCGAGCGTTCTGATGCGCGCGGGCAGGTTCCGGCGCGAGTGATAGAGCAGCGATGCGTCGAGGTCACCGACCTGCCAGTCGGGCAACAGGCGAACGAGTGCGCCGTCGCGCTCGAGCGGCCGCGCGAGATGCTCTGGAAGCACCGCGAAGCCGGTGCCGCGGGCTGTCGCGAGAATCAGCGCATCGAGGCAGTTCGAGCGGATCGCGCCGGCCAGCCGTATCTCGGCGCTCGCGCCGGTACGTCGGTGCCGCAGCGGCCATACCGAGCCGCTACCCGGTTTGCCGCCGCGCGCATCCATGCGTTCGAGCGCCTGTGGCGAGTCGGTTACCCCACCCGCGGCTCGATACACCGGGCTCGCGTAAAGGCCCATCGGGATGCGGCCAAGGCGCCGCTCGATGCACGTCAGGCTCGACGTGCGTTCGGTGACGATCGAGAGATCCGTTTCGCCGCTCAGGGCCGCGCTCGGGTGGTCGACCCAGTCGACCCGGATTCGCACGAGCGGATGCTGCCGATTGAAATCGGCCAGCACCGGCACCAGGCGATCGACGCCGAACAGGTTCGACACCTCGATCGAGATGTCGCCTTCCATCTCGCTGGCATTGGCGTGACAGCAATCCGAAAAGTGCTCGTATTGCTCCAGCAACGCGCGCGCCTGCTCGAGCACGTCCTGGCCGACGCGCGTCAGCGTCACCTTGCGCGTCGTACGGTGAAACAGCAGCACGCCGAGCGACGTTTCCAGGCACCGGATCGCGCGGCTGATGCAGGGAACGCCGAGCCGATGGGCTTCGGCGGCTTTCGTGAAGCTGCCTTGTTCGGCAACCGTCTTGAGTATCTCGAGCGTTTTCAGGCGATCCATGACACGTCTCGCTTCAGTGGATTCGGACATGACCAATTTATGCGGCACGCCGGCGCCAGGCAACGCAAAAAACGTTAGGTTAGCTTAAGAGCGATATGAAAATACGTGAGGCCGTTTGAACCGAGGCCGAGGGCGCGTTGATGTTTTTTCAGAACCGGTCTTCGCGATTCGCGACGTTCGCCGGTTTCGCTGCAGGCGGCGCCCATCCGCCGCCCAGCGCGCGCACGAGATCGACCGTCGCGATGGCGAGTGCCTGGCGGCTATGAATCAGCTGGCGTTGCGCGGTCAGTGCGTCCCGGTCCGCGTCGATGACCTCGAGATAACTGACGTAGCCGTGCCCGTAACGGTTCAGCGACAACCGCGCCGCTGCTTCGGTGGCGCGGGCCGCGCTGTCGTAGCGCACGATCCGCTCCTTCTGCGCGGCGATGTCGTTGAGCGCATCCTGGACTTCGCGCAACGCGCCCAGCGCGGTGGCGCGATAGTTCGCGTCGGCGAGTGCCGCGCCGGCCGTCGCGGCGGCCACCGCGGCCTCGCGCTTGCCGCCGTCGAACACCGTTTCGGCCACGCTCGCGCCGAGGCCCCATAGCGAACTGTTGCGATCGAGAAACGTGTGGAGGTCGCGGCTGGCGAATCCGCCCTGGGCGGTCAGCGTCAAGGTCGGAAGCCACGCGGTGCGCGCGACGCCGATTTCGAGTGACGCCGCGTCGACGCGGCGTGCCGCCGCATAGACGTCCGGGCGTTGCGCGAGCAGCGCGGACGGCAGACCGGGCGGCACGTCCGGCACGCGCATGGCGGACGCCGTCGGCGCGACCGTGAAGGCGGTCGGCGACACACCCGTCAGCACGGCGAGCGCATCGACGAGGTTTTCGCGCAGCCGCCGGCTGTCAGCGAAATCGGCGCGAGCCGTATCGAGATCGGCCGCCGCACGCAGCGCGTCGAGATCGCTTGCCGCGCCGGCCCGCACGCGCGCGGCGATCACGTCGAGCGCGGTGCGTCGCAGCTCGATCGCGCGGGCGAGCGTCGCGAGATCCTGCTCGACGAAATGGAGCGTCAGGTAGTCGCTCGCGACATCCGTCGCGACGCGTAGTCGAACGGCTGCACGATCCGCGTCGGCCTGCAGCACGTTCTGCCTGCCGATCTCCGCATCGCCACGCAGGCGCCCCCACAGATCGACTTCATAGCTGGCGTTGAACGGCACCGACCAGTTGTGCATCGTGCGTTTCGGCAATGCGTTGTCGACCGTGCCGGATACGCGCGAGCGGCTGAACGACGGATCGACGCTGACGGTCGGCGCCAGTGCGGCTTCGCGCACACCGAGCAGCGCCTGCGCCTGGTCGACGCGCGCCGCGGCGGCGCGGATGTCCTGATTGCCGGCGAGCGCGGCATCGACGAGCGCGACGAGTGGCGGATCGCCGAACGATGCGGGCCATTCGACGAGCGAGGGTGCGAGTTCGCCAGGCGCGTCAGCATGGCGGAACCGGTCGGAGCCGACCGCGACGGGAGCGAGCGGCTGCGGCGCGATCGTGCATGCGCTCAACAGGCCGGCGGCGAGCAGGGCGGCGAGGCGGGTCATGGCTGCGTGCGGCTGCGTTGCAGCGAGACGATGACCGACAGGCCGGGCCGAATACGCGGCTCGGTCGAGGCCGGGCCGTCCAGCAGGATCTTGACGGGCACCCGCTGCGTGACCTTCGTGAAGTTGCCGGTCGCGTTGTCGGGCGGCAACAGCGAGAATTGCCCGCCGGTCGCGGGCGACAGGCTGTCGACGTGTCCGCTGAAGGTCCGGTCCGGCAGCGCGTCGAAGCGCAACTGCACGACGTCGCCGGTGCGCACATGGCGAAGCTGGGTTTCACGGAAGTTCGCAACCACCCACGGGTGCGGTTCGACGACCGTGAGCAGCGCCTGACCGGGGGCGACATGCTCGCCGGTCTCGACCGTCTTCTTGCCGACGTAGCCGTCCGACGGCGCCACGACGGTCGTGTACTGACGCTGCAGCTCCGCATCGCGCAACTCGGCGTCGTTCTGGTTCGACACGGCATCGGCGGCCTGCCGCGCGGCCTGTGCGCTGCGCTGCTGCGCTTCGGCCGCGTCGATGCGCGCGCGGGCGGACTTGCGCGCCGCGTTGGCGGCATCGAATTCCTGCTGCGACAATCCGCGCGGGGTTTCGCGGGTCAGTTCGCGTGCCCGTGCGTAGTCGAGCTCGGCCTTCTCGGCGTCCGCGCGTGCCGACACGAGCGCCGCGTCGGCTTGCTCGACCAGCGCCTTCGCACGGCTCGCATCGGAGTGCGCTTGTGCGACGCGGGCGCGCTGCAGCGCGACGCGCACGTCGAAATCGCGCGGATCGAGCTGCACGAGCGGGTCGCCCGCATGCACGAACCGGTTGTCGTCCACCAGCACGCGCTCGACCGTGCCGGCCACGCGCGGCGAGATCACGTGCAGGTGGCTTGTCACGTACGCGTCGTCGGTGCCGCGGTCATGCGCGTCGAATTCATAGACCAGCAGCGCGACGAGCAGCAGCGCGCATCCGGCGATCAATACGACCGGCCACTTGCGCGAGCGCGCGGGGGAGGTGGGCGGCACGTCCGGCGAGTTCGGGGTCACGATCGGGATACTCCATGGAACAGACGGGATTCGTCACATCGCGCTATGCTTGCGCGAGCCTTTTGTGCGGGAGCCGCTCGACGATGAACACCACGTTCGCCCCCGGTGGCACGACACCGGCGCCGGCCGCAGCGCCGGCCTCCGACATACCGACGTTTCGTTCGATCGCCGCGATCGCGGCGGTGCTGCTCGGCGCGATCATTTCGACCTTGACGTCGCGCATCACGTCGCTCGGGCTCGCCGACGTGCGCGGCGCGCTCGGCGTCGGTTTCGACGAGGGCGCGTGGATCAACACCGCGTTCATCGCATCGCAGATGTTCGTCGGGCCGCTCGCGATCGCGGCGGCCTTCGTGTTCGGCACGCGTCGCGTGCTGCTGGCGGGTGCCGCGGTATTCCTGGTCGTCGAAAGCGTGCTGCCGCTGTGCACGAATTTCGGCACGTTCATCGTGTTCCAGAGCGTGGCCGGTTTCGCGTCCGGCGTGTTCGTGCCGCTGACCGTCGGGTTCGTCGTCCGCACGCTGCCGCCACGGCTGATTCCGTTCGGCATCGCCGCGTATGCGATGAACCTCGAGATGTCGCTCAACCTCTCGGCGACGCTCGAAGGGTGGTACAGCGAACACCTGAGCTGGCGCTGGCTGTTCTGGCAGAACGCGCTGCTGACCGTGCCGTTCATCGTCTGCCTGATGCTGTCGCTGTCCACCGAGCCGATCAAGCGCCTCGCGTCCGGCATCGACGCGCGCGGCATGCTGCTCGGCGCCGGCGGGTTCGCGTGCCTGTGCATCGCGCTCGATCAGGGCGAGCGGCTGTTCTGGTTCCAGTCGCCGCTGATCGTCGCGCTGCTGTGCATCGGCATCGTGATGGTGGCCGCGTTCCTGATCCACGAACTGGCATCGCGACGGGCCGGGCTCGATCTCGGCTACCTCGCGCTGCCCAACGTCGCGTTGCTGATCCTGCTCGTCGGCCTCGTGCGCTTTACCGTGCTCAACACGAGCTTCATTCCGTCGGCATTTCTCGCGAGCACCTACGGGCTGCGCCCGCTGCAGATCGGCGACACGCTGCGCTGGATCGCGATGCCGCAACTGCTGTTCGCGCCGTGCGTGGCGTGGCTGCTGCAACGCGTCGATCCGCGCCGGCTGATCGTGTCTGGCTTTGCGATGGTGGCGGTCGCGTTCGCGCTCGGCGCGCAACTCACGCCCGTCTGGGCCGAACCCGACTTCATCCCGTCGCAACTGCTTCAGGCATTGGGTCAGACGATGGCGCTCACGTCGGTCGTGTTCTTCTTCGGCAAGCACGTGACGGCCGAGCACGCGCTGACGTTCGGCGCCGTCGTGCAGACGACGCGCCTGCTGAGCGGGCAACTCGGCACGACGTCGATCGCGGTGATCCAGCGCATCATGGAGGCTACCCATTCGAATCTCGTCGGTCTGCATGTCACACTGTCGGATCCGCAAACGCTGGAGCGCTTGCGAGCCGGCGCGGCGGCGCTCGTGTCGCACGGCGCGACCTTCGCGACCGGCGACCAGGCGGCCTATGTGTTGCTCGATCGGGCCGTCCGCGTCCAGGCGACGACGCTCGCACTCGCAGACAATTTCCGTGTCGCGATGACGTTCGCGGTCGCGGGGGCGCTGATCGGCATGCTGCTCAGGCCGGCGCGTGCGCCGTAAGCGCCCGACGCCGGACCGGCGGATATCCCGCATCGACGATCCTGGCGATCGTGCACGCCGCAACGGAATCGCGACGACCTGAAAAATCCTGAAACTTGCTGAACGACGCGCCGGCCTGGTGGCCGGGCGCGCCGTACGGTGACGCGTGCGCTTAGGCTTTCAGAAACGCGAGCAGTTCGGCATTGATCCGGTCTGCGTCGACGACGCACATCCCGTGCGCGCCGCCGGGGATGATCTTGAGCTCCGCGTGCTTCACGATCTTCGCGGACAGGCGAGCCGAATCGTCGATCGGCACGATCTGGTCGTCGTCGCCGTGCAGGATCAGCGTCGGGACGTCGATCTTCTTCAGGTCGTCGGTGTAGTCGACCTCGGAGAATTCCTTGACGCACAGATACTGGCCATGGATGCCGCCCATCATGCCCTGCGCCCAGAACGCGTCGATCGTGCCCTGCGACACCTTGGCATTCGGACGGTTGAAGCCGAAGAACGGCACGGCGAGATCCTTGTAGAACTGCGAACGGTTCTCGGCGACGTTTTTGCGGATCCCGTCGAACACGTCCATCGGCAGGCCGCCGGGATTGGACGCCGATTTCACCATCTGCGGCGGCACGGCGCCGATCAGCACGGCCTTCGACACACGCTTCGTGCCGTGGCGCCCGATGTAGTGCGCGACTTCGCCGCCGCCGGTGGAGTGGCCGACGAGCGTGGCTTCGCGCAGGTCGAGCGCATTCATCAGCGCCGCGAGATCGTCGGCATACGTGTCCATGTCGTTGCCTTGCGACGGCTGGCTCGAGCGGCCGTGACCGCGGCGATCGTGCGCGATCACGCGGTAGCCGTGCTGCACGAGGAACAGCATCTGCGAGTCCCACGCGTCGGCGCACAGCGGCCAGCCGTGCGAGAAGACGACCGGGCGGCCGCTGCCCCAGTCCTTGAAGTAAATCTGCGTACCGTCTTTGGTGGTGATCGTGTTCATCGCATGGGCTCCTTGATGGGCGGAAGCGGCGTGTTTGGGGGCGGCGGCGGCGGCGGCCGGCAGCGCGGCGGCTGCAACGGCGGTCGCGCCGGCAAGCAGCATGTCTCGGCGACGCGCCGAGGGAACGGCGTCGATGTCTGCTGGACGCATGGGAACTCCTTGAACGTGCGGTGGAACGATGCCGCGTTGGATGGATGGTTCGGATCTGCCCGCATGCGGCCATCGCGCCGGCAGCCGGCGTGCGTTCGCGGTCGCGGGCCGGCAGGCGCGCGAAGGCAGCGAACGAACGTCGACAGGAGCCTATCCCGCGGTCATCCGCCATGTACTGAAATCGGGCTGAATTTTCATGAAGCCGGTCGCGGCGCATGCCGCGCAAACGCACCGGCCAGAAAATTTAAGCCCGGAATAAAGACTCTTCAGCGGCGGCTCGCTATCGTCAGCATCAGGTCATCCCGTCGCGGGTCGGTGCCGGTCCGCGTCGGCGGATGGCGATCGCGACGCGGGCGGGTGTGCAACATCCGGACCGCTCGCCACTTGCCTGGGTACGCCGCCATGGACGAATTCAATCGCTGGGAGCACGTGATGACGCTGCTCGACCCGTCGCCGGCCGCGAGTCGGTGTGCGCCGTCGCATCTTCGCGACCCGGACCCCGTGCGCCGTCGCCATCGTGACGACGCGCCGCCCGCGTCGAGCGGCGGCGCGCGCCGCCGGTGCGCGATCGTCGCCGCCGAGCGGCAGACCGATTCGTCGGTGTTGATCTCGTGGAGCGACCCGACGCGCTGCCGCTACGACGAGCAGCGCTGGATCAGCGCAAAGTCTCGCGCCCTCGGGCGCTGCGCGCTGACCGGCATCACGATTCACACGGGCGATGCGATCTACAAGCCGCAATGGCGCGGCGCGAAGCGCCCCGCGAACTACCGGGAGGTGATCCTCGCGTCCGAACTGGAGCGGTTCATCGCCAGGCTGTCCCGTTCATGATCCGTCCGTCGGCCCTGGCTGGCGGCCGCCACTTTTTCACCGCTGAGGAAGAAATCCGCATGAGCACGTTCACGACACGCGACGGCGTTTCGATTCACTACAAGGACTGGGGAGCAGGGCGACCGGTCGTGTTCATTCACGGCTGGCCGTTGAATGCGGACATGTGGGACGTCCAGATGCATCATCTCGCGTCGAACGGCTTTCGCTGCATCGCCTACGACCGGCGCGGCTTCGGCCGGTCCGGCCAGCCGTGGACGGGCTACGACTACGATACGCTGGCGGACGACCTCGCGACGCTGATCGAGACGCTCGGGCTGCGCGACGTGACGCTCGTCGGCTTTTCGATGGGCGGCGGCGAAGTGGCCCGCTACATCGGCCGGCACGGCACGCGACACATCGCGAAGGCCGTCCTGATCGGATCGGTGACGCCGCTGGTCGCGCGGCGCGACGACCATCCGGACGGTGTCGACGTGGCCGTGTTCGACGGTATCCGCGCGGGCATCATGGCCGACCGCGCGGCATTCTTCGAGCACTTCTGGCCGCTGTTCACCGGTTCGAACCGGGCCGCTTCGACGATCTCGCGCGCCGCGCTCGACTGGACGTCCTTCATGGCGCTGCAGGGCGGCTTGAAGGGCACGCTCGATTGCGTCGGCGCGTTTTCCGAGACCGATTTCAGGGCGGATCTCGACAAGTTCGACGTGCCGACGCTCGTGATTCACGGCGACGACGACCAGACGGTGCCGCTCGCGCTCACGGGCGCCGCCGCGGCGAAGCGCGTGCCGCACGCGATGCTGAGCGTCTACGAGGGCGGGCCGCATGCGTTGTATCTGACGCACGCGCGACGATTGAATGACGAGCTGCTGGCGTTCGCCCGCGCATGACTCGACGGCGGTTGCTGCCGTGACGTGGCGGAGCGGGCCCGGCCGACCGGCCGGCTCACTCCGTCCATTTCGACCCGAGCACGAGGCCGCAGAAATTCGTCCGGCGATAATCCGGGTCGCACCGGTCGAGCACGTCGGCGCAGACGTTGCCGAACGCAGTCGCGGGGCGATGCGCGGTGCCCGCGGCGAGCGCCTCGAGGAACAGTTCCTTGAAACACGGGCCGCGTGGCCACGCGTTGAGGATCTCGTCACGTTCGGACCGGCTCACTTCGTCGAAATGGCGTGCAAAGAGATCCGTCTCGATGCCCGCGCCGAGCAGCGCCGTCAACGGCGTCATGTACGGGTGAATGCCAAAGGTCGTGTGCAGCGCGATTGCACGCCACACCTCAGTCGCATCGTCGGCAGCGACGCCGTATCCGCCGAGGAATGCATGCGCGGCATTCGCACCGTCGATTTCGTAGCGCCGGCGCGAATGCCGGTAGCGCTCCGTCAGTCCGAAGTCATGGAACAGCGCCGCGACGTACAGCAGCTCGGCGTCGAATGCGATGCCGCGACGCAGCCCGATGATCGACGCGAACGCGAACACGCGCATCGCGTGCCGGAACAGGAGTTCCGGCTTGCCGGCGCGCACGGCCGCGGCGGCCTCCCGTGCGATCGGGCCATCGGGAATCCGGATGCCGGCGATACGGTTGCCCATGGTCGTGTTCCTCGCGGCGTGACGGCAGTCGCTCGACGCTGGCGCCGTGGAACCATCGTCGCGCGTCGCGCCGCTGAATGTCCTGAGCGGCGCCTGAATCGTTCTGAACGGAAAATCCGACCGGCCGTCACGGCCGGAATCGATTTCGCTGCGCCTTGCACGTCGTTGTTACCGGCTTTTTTCTCGGGAGCCATCCGAACCGCCATCTCAATTCACGAGACTACGAAATCAAGTTCGGTCAATCGGCCGTTTTATCCTACGAAACAGGTTCATGAGTAAACGGCTATTTCACGCATTGAAAATGCAGGTTGCCGTGGTGCGTCGTGCCTTGCCAGTTGGGGCGGGGCACGTCGTCGTGGCGATCGCGGCATTCATCTATTCAAAAAATTTGCTGTTTGAGTTCTGATAATTTGAATCATTTGACCGGACAAATGCCGTAGCATTGCCGTCAGACCGGTGTCATTTCTGACAGGGCATCGATGAATGCAATCGATTAAAAATTCCCATGATCCGGATTGGAACACTTCACGTTTTTCTCGACAGACGTGAAATTCGCTCGAACGGCAAGCTGCTGCGTATCGGCAGTCGCGCATTCGAAATTCTCGAACTCCTGATTCGTGCGAACGGCGCACTGGTATCGAAAGACGAAATCATGCAGCGCGTGTGGCCGCACACGATCGTGGAGGAAAACAACCTGCAGGTGCATATCGCCGCGTTGCGCAAGGCGCTCGCCGACGACCGGAACCTGATCGTCACGGTGCCGGGGCGCGGCTATCGGCTGGTTGGCGGCCACGCCGAAGGCGCGGCGCCCGCACCTCCCGCAACGTCGCGGCTGACGGCCGCGCCGACGGCGCTCGTCGGCCGCGAGCAGACCGTCGCCGACGTCCTTGCGGCGCTCGACACTGCGCGCGTCGTGACGCTGGTCGGGGCGGGCGGCATCGGCAAGACGCGGGTCGCGCTCGAAGCGGCGATGCGGGCCGAGGCGCGCTTTCCGGATGGCGCCGCGTTCGTGTCGCTGGCCACGGTGGCGAGTCCGCGATTCGTGCCCGACGCACTGGCGGGTGCGTTCGGCATCGTGGAGCCGACCGGATCGCTGACGCTCGAAGCGGTGCTGGCGAGCGTGGCGAACCGCCGGATGTTGCTGGTGCTCGACAATTGCGAGCATCTGCTCGACGCCGCCGCGCAGATCGCGACCGCATTGACCGAATCCGATGCCGGATTGCGCGTCCTCGCGACCAGCCGCGAGGCGCTGCGTATCCAGGGCGAGCGGCTGTGTCCGATTCCGCCGCTCGATGTCCCTGGCGAAGGCGCCGACGATGCTCAGACCCTGAGCGCCAGCGCGGTGCAACTGTTCTCGGCGCGCGCGCGTGCCGCCGATCCCCGCTTTCCGCTCGACGAACGCAGTGTGGCGCTGATGGCGTCGGTGTGCCGTCGTCTCGACGGTCTCCCGCTCGCCATCGAACTGGCAGCGGCACGCGCGGCCGTGCTCGGCATCGATGTGCTGGCCGCGCATCTCGACGACCATTTCAGGTTGCTGACCGGCGGTTTTCGTACGGCCTTGCCGCGTCATCAGACGCTGCAGGCGATGTACGACTGGAGCTACCGCTTGCTCGGGGACGCGGAGCGCCTGCTGTTGCGGTGGCTCGGCGTGTTCCGCGACAGCTTCTCGATCGACGCGGTGCGGGATATCGTCGGAACGAAGGGGTTGGCCGATGCGGACCTGCTCGACACGATCGCCGGCCTCGTCTCGAAGTCGCTGCTGAGCCTCGAGAGCGCGCACGGCGCACCGCGCTACCGGCTGCTGACTACGACGCGTGCGTATGCGCTGCAGCAGCTCGAGAACAACGGCGAATGCGCGGCCGCGGCACGCGCGCATGCGAACTACTTCCATACGTTGTTCAGGCTTGCGCCCGGCGGTGGCGGCGACGGGCCGCGGACCGAATCGCGGCTCGACCTGATCCGGCGCGAACTCGGCAATCTGCGCGCGGCGCTCGACTGGGCATTTTCGCAGAATGGCGATGCGGACATCGGCGTCGCGCTGGCGGCTGTCGCGGTCCCATGCCTGTTCGACCTGTCGCTGGTGGACGAATGTCGCGAACGGGCGCGCGCGGCGCTCGATGCAATGCGGAACATGGACGAGACACGTGCGCGCGAGAATGCGCGCGTGCGCCTGCTGGCCGCCTATGCCGCCGCGCTCGCCCATACCTCGGGGCCGACGCACGTCGTACACGACGCGTGGTCCGAAGTGCACGCGTTCGGGTTCGAAGCGGGCGAGGCCGAGTTGCCGCCGCGCGAATCGTAACGGCGCGCGCCGCCGGCGAATTCAGAACGTTTCAGCCTGAACTCAGGACCGGGCCGGCCGGTGCGTCTACATTGCATGTACGGAGACCGTCGGCGATTCGCAGGCGTGCGCGCAGCAGGCCGGCTCGCACCGCAGCATCGATGTCGCGACGCCACTGAATGCCAGCGCGGGGCGGCAGCGGCACATGCGTTGCCGCCGCGACTTCGCGCGTCATCGAACGACTACCGCATGAAACCTGTCCAGTCCGCCTTTTCTCGCCACGATTCGCTGCCGGCGGCCGCTCGCCGGATCGGGTAGTGCGCGCCATGCGATCGCGCGGATTCCCCGCCCGTCGCGCAACGCGCACGCGGCCTGTTCCGGCATGCTGAACCTGTCGGTCACGGTCGCTTACGGCGCGCCGATCGTCGTTGCCGACCTCGTTGCATGGCGGTTGCTCGGGCCAGGCCGTTCGACGACGAAAGCGGTCTGGCGCTGTGCGTCGTTCGCCGCGCTGACCTATGTGCTGTTCGCAACCGGCGTGAGCCCGCTCGCGGTGCCAGCGTCGCCCGACCGGTTCGACCGGCTGGCGATCCAGGCGATCGGTGTCGCGTGGTGGCTGCAGTGCGCGCTGGTGTTCAGCCTGATGCTCGACCATCTGCTGCTGCCGCGCGCGTGGCGCAACCAGCGGCTGTTTCATGACATCGCCGCAGGCGCCGTGTTCGGTGCGGCCGCGGTGGCCGCGCTGGGCTATGTCCTGGGTTTGCCGCTGAGCGGCCTGGTCGCGACTTCGGGCGCGGTGGCCGTGATCCTGGGCCTGGCCGTCCAGAACACGCTGAACGACGTGTTCTCGGGCCTCGTCCTGAATACCACCCAGCCGTTTCGCCTGGGCGATACGGTGGCCATCGGCGAGCTGGAAGGGCGGATCGTCGAAAGCAACTGGCGCGCGACCAAGATGATCAATAGCCTCGGCAACCTGGTCGTCGTGCCGAACAGCACCGCGGCGAAGGCGACGATCGTCAACCTGAGCGAACCGCCGAGCGTGCACGGCGTGACGCTGACGATCGAGATCGATCCGGAAGTGCGGCCGGCCATCGTCGTCGATGCACTCGACCGGGCTGCCTCCAGTTCGCTCGACGTGCTGGCCAGCCCCGCGCCGGTCGCGGTCGTCAAGGCATTCAGGACCAACTCCGTCGAATACGAACTCGTCTGTTACGTCGACGCGCTGCAAAAAAAGGTGGCGGTGCGTAACCGGCTTTACGATCTGGCCCATCGGCATCTGGCCGCCGCGGACATCGCGTTGCGCCCGCTTGGCGGAGCGGCCGCGGCGCACCGGCCGGCGTCGCGCGGTCAACGGCTGCTGCGCGCGGTCGAACTCTTCCGGCAACTCGGTGACGAGGATCTGGCGGTGCTGGCCGACGCGCTGGCGTCACGCGTATTCCACAAAGGGGAGGTGATTTACGCGTCGAACTCCGATACGCGCCTGCTGACGATCGTCGGGTCCGGCGTCGCATCGGTGTTCGTGCCGGGCGCGACGGGCGACATGGAGGTCAGGCGGATGGCGCCCGGCGACGCGATCGGCCAGTCCGTCGTGCTGGCCGGCACGCAACTTCATGCGAGTGTCTATGCCGTGACCGCGGTGACGGCCTATCAGTTGAGCAGCCGCGACCTGACGCCGCTGATCGCGAGGAAGCCGGAACTCGGACGATTGATGTGCGAATCCCTGACCGAACACATCGCGACCGAGGAAAAGATGATGATCCCGCCGGCCGCGAAGGCGCACGCGTCGTTCAACCTGATCGAATGGCTCGAGAAGGAGATGAAGCGCCTGCACGATTCGTTCGGCTGATGCGGCGGGAGATCTTGGGAAAACGTTCGACCGAGGGGCGCGGCCGACGGGCGGCGGAATCAGGCGAGCGCGGTGAAGCGGTCGACGAGATCGGGGTGGGCGAGCTGATCGACCCACCAGTGCAACGCGCGTCCGGCCTCGTCGCCGCGCCACGCGATATAGCAATGCGTCGTGTCGCGCATGCCGGTCACCTTGCGTGCGACGAGCTTGCCTTGCGCGATCGCGCGTGCCGCGATGCAATCCGGCAGCGTGCCCACCGCGAGTCCTTCGCACTGCGCGGCCAGCTTTGCGGCGAGCGTGGGGACCGCGAGATACGGCTGCCCGGCGTCGACGGCGACCGAGCGTGGCTGCAGTTCGCGAGAGGTATCGCTGATGACGGCGCCGCGATGCTCGACGACCGACGCCATCGACAGCGGTTCGGGCAGCGCCGCGAGCGGATGGGTCGGGGCGACGGCGAACACATGCCTGAGCGTGCCGATCGGCCGCGCGACGATGTCCGGCAGTTCCGGTGGCTCGCCCGCCGCGCCGACGACGAGATCCGCGCGGCGCGAAATCAGCGCATCCCAGGTGCCGCCGAGGACTTCGGTGGACAGGCGCAGCCGCGTGTTCATTTCGAGTCCGTAGAACGTATGCACGTAGGGCCACAACGCCTCGAACGGCAGGATCTCGTCGATGCAGATGCGAACCTCGGTTTCCCAGCCTTGCTGGGCACGCAGCGCCTTGAGCTCGAGCTGTTCGGCGGCATGCAGCAGCCGGCGGCCCTCTTCGACGACCACGCGACCCGCGTGCGTGAGCTTCGCGCGGCGCCCGCTCCGGTCGAACAGTGCGAGGTCGAGGTCGCTTTCGAGCTTTTGTACGAGATAAGTCAGCGCGGACGGTACGCGGTGCAGGAGCTCCGCGGCTTCGGCGAACGTGCCGGTGCGGTCGATCGCGTCCAGTGCCTCGAGCGCTTCGAATGACAGCTTCATGATGAATTCCACGGGGGCGTCGGCCTGCCATGTTATCGCCAAGCACCGCCGAGTCCAATACGATTCGGAACAATTCGTCCGTGAATCGCAGCCGGGGCACCATCCTGTCCGCGCAGGATTGCCGCTCGCGGTTGCGGCGTCCGATCGGTATTGGTGGTGTGTGCCGTTTCCGGAGCGTCGGCACACGGGGGGAGCCGTGCCGACCGGGGCCGCGCTTCGCGTGTGCTGCACGCTTTGGCGTACCCGCGTGCCGTCGGCGTCGGCAGATCGGTGGGCCTGCCAATCTGCCTGCGCGAATCCGGTCGATCAGCTTGGGGTACGACGGTGTCTATTGAGGTTTCTTCGCGGCGGCATCGGATGCCTGGGCGCCGGGCAGCGCGCCGAACATGTGCTGGCTGCACTTCGCCTCGTTCCACGCGGTTTTCAGATGAATCCCTCCGAGCATCCGGCGTGCGACCGGCAGGATCTGTTCGCCGGCAAGAATGCCCAGCAGGCCGGCCAGCGCGATCGTGGGCGGAGCAGGCGACGGCACGCCGATCAGGTAGTAGACAGCGCCGGCGAGAATTCCGGCAAGCAGCGATGAAATGTACGGCTTCATGATTCAGAGACAAGTGAATGACAACCGTGTGAAAAATACGGATAACTACCGATCCGGAGACGAGCATGAATTCATTCGATAGCCTAGCAGGTCTTTTCTGATGTGACCGTTGAATTCTGCGGTTTTTAAGATCTTTTAAGGCCTGAATTTAGGGATTTTATTAATAGAATTGATTAAGTGGCATTACCATCGATTCGCGTGTTGAATGACAACGGCTGGCAGGCGAACCTTCCGGCACAGCGCATTGGGCGCCTCCCGCTTGCCGGCGAGGCAGGCAAATTTTTCTCCGCGTCAAAGGACATGACCGCCATGAGCAATCCGAAGCTTGAAGTACTCACCCCCCATAACAGCCAGCTGATCTTCATCGACCAGCAGCCGCAGATGGCATTCGGCGTGCAGTCGATCGATCGTCAGGCGCTGAAGAACAACGTCGTCGGGC
Organism: Burkholderia sp. Bp9004; assembly: GCF_003858025.1. NCBI lineage: Bacteria > Pseudomonadati > Pseudomonadota > Betaproteobacteria > Burkholderiales > Burkholderiaceae > Burkholderia > Burkholderia sp. Bp9004. The sequence continues at coordinate 90,324 of NZ_QTQD01000013.1, forward strand.
TCGCGAAGGCCGCGAAGGTATTCAACATCCCGACCACGATCACGACCGTCGAAAGCGACAGCTTCTCGGGTCACACCTATCCCGAACTGCTCGACGTGTTCCCGAACCAGAAGACGCTCGAACGCACGTCGATGAACTCGTGGGATGACCAGAAGGTGCGCGACGCGCTGGCCGCGAACGGTCGCAAGAAGGTGGTCGTCTCGGGCCTGTGGACCGAAGTCTGCAATACGACGTTCGCGCTCTGCGCGATGCTCGAAGGCGACTACGAGATCTACATGGTGGCCGATGCATCGGGCGGCACGTCGAAGGACGCGCACGACTTCGCGATGCAACGGATGATCCAGGCCGGCGTGGTGCCGGTGACGTGGCAGCAGGTCCTGCTCGAGTGGCAGCGCGACTGGGCACACCGCGAGACGTATGACGCCGTGATGGCAATCGCCAAGGAACATTCGGGTGCGTACGGCATGGGCGTCGACTACGCGTACACGATGGTCCACAAGGCCGCGCCGCGCACCGCGACGCCGCACGAGTCGATCCCGGCCGTGCCGGCGAAGTAAGCGCGGACAGTCAGCGACTGTCGATGCCGAAGCGGCGTGTTCGATCCGGACGCGCCGCCTCGGCGATGCGTCGACGCGGACGGTGGAACGTGACGATTCACGATGCCGTCCGCCAGGCGTTTGTCAGGACCTAGGGCCTGCATTCCAACCTGTCCGAGAAATTGATCGTATGGAACCTTATCTGGTTTCCCTTGGTGCGGGCTTGCTGATCGGTGTCATTTACAGCGCAATCAAGGTCCGCTCTCCGGCACCGCCGCTGATTGCCCTGGTCGGGCTGCTCGGCATGGTGATCGGCGTGCAGGTTATCCCCACCCTCAAACAGCTCTTTGGCTTCTGACCGAAACGAGGTGATGTATATGACCGCAACCGAGTCCCAACCGGATCTGATCCTTCACAACGGAAGGTTCACGACTCTCGACCGCGCAAACCCCACCGCGACGGCGGTGGCGATCGCCGCGGGCCGCTTCGTCGCGGTCGGCAACGAGGCGGACGTCATGCCGCTGGCCGGCCGTGCGACCAAGGTCGTCGACCTCGGGGGCCGCGCCGTGCTGCCGGGCCTGATCGATAACCACTGCCATGTGATTCGTGGCGGCCTGAATTACAACATGGAGCTGCGCTGGGACGGCGTGCCTTCGCTCGCGGTCGCGATGGACATGCTCAAGCGGCAGGTCGCGATCACGCCCGCGCCGCAGTGGGTGCGCGTGGTCGGCGGCTTCACCGAACATCAGTTCGTCGAGAAGCGCCTGCCGACGATCGACGAACTCAACGCAGCTGCGCCCGATACGCCGGTGTTCATCCTGCACCTGTACGACCGCGCGCTGCTGAACGCGGCCGCGCTGCGCGTGGTCGGCTATACGAAGGACACACCCGAGCCGCCGGGCGGCACGATCCTGCGCGATGCCGCGGGCAACCCGACGGGCCTGCTGCTCGCGAACCCGAACGCGACGATCCTCTACGCGACGCTCGCGAAGGGGCCGAAGCTGCCGTTCGAATACCAGTACAACTCGACGCGCCATTTCATGCGCGAACTGAACCGTCTCGGCGTGACGGGCGTGATCGACGCAGGCGGCGGTTCGCAGAACTACCCCGACGATTACGAAGTGATCCGCAAGCTGCACGATGCGGGCGAGATGACGATCCGGATCGCGTACAACCTGTTCACGCAGAAGCCGAACGCCGAGAAGGAAGACTTCGTGAACTGGACGAAGAGCACCAAGTATCACGACGGCACCGACTATTTCCGCAACAACGGCGCGGGCGAAATGCTGGTGTTCTCGGCGGCGGATTTCGAGGACTTCCGCGTCGCGCGTCCGGACCTGCCGGCGCAGATGGAAGACGATCTCGAAGGCGTCGTGCGCGTGCTCGCGCAGAACCGCTGGCCGTGGCGCATGCACGCGACCTACGACGAAACCATCAGCCGCGCGCTCGACGTGTTCGAGAAGGTCAACAAGGACATCCCGCTGGAAGGGCTGAACTGGTTCTTCGATCACGCGGAGACGATCACCGAAAAATCGATGGATCGTATTGCGGCGCTGGGCGGGGGCATCGCGGTGCAGCACCGGATGGCGTACCAGGGCGAATACTTCGTCGAGCGCTACGGTGCGCAGGCGGCTGAAGCAACGCCGCCCGTCGCGAAGATGCTCGGCAAGGGGCTCAAGGTTTCGGCCGGCACCGACGCGACGCGTGTTGCCTCGTACAACCCGTGGGTGTCGCTCGCGTGGCTCGTGACGGGCAAGACGGTCGGCGGCCTGCGCATGTATCCGCAGCGCAACCTGCTCGATCGCGAGACCGCGCTGCGCATGTGGACCGAATACGTGACGTGGTTCTCGAACGAGGAAGGGAAGAAAGGGCGTGTGGCCGTCGGGCAGCTTGCCGACCTGGTGGTCCCGGATCGCGATTTCTTCGCGTGCGCCGAGGACGACATCGCGGGCACGACCGCATTGCTGACCGTGGTCGGCGGAAAGATCGTATGGGGCGCAGGGCCGTTCGCGTCGCACGACGCGCCGATTCCGCCCGCGATGCCGGACTGGTCGCCCGTGCGCGAGTACGGCGGCTATGGCGGCTGGGGCGCGACGCAGCGCAACGGCGCACCGCTGCAACGGGCGGCGGCCGCAGCGATGTGCGGTTGCGCGAATGCCTGCAACGTGCACCAGCATGCGCACGGGGGTGCATGGGCAAGCGCATTGCCGACGTCCGACGCGAAGGGCTTCTGGGGCGCGTTCGGCTGTTCGTGCTGGGCGATCTGACATGTCGACGCGCACCTTCTACGGCAACCCGGCATGGGTCCGCGTGCTGCTCGCGCAGCCGTGGATCGGTGCGCTGGTACGGCTTGCACTCGTCTCCGCGTTTCTGATCGGCGGGATCAACAAGGCGATGCATTTCGACGAAGCGGTGGCCGAGCAGGCGCATTTCGGCCTGCACCCGGCCGCGCTTTGGGCGGTGCTGGCGATTGTCGTCGAGATCGGTGGTTCGCTCTGCGTGGTGTTTCGCCGCTTCACGTGGCTCGGCGCCGGCAGCCTCGGCATGTTGACGCTCGTCGCGATGGTCGTGGCGAACGATTTCTGGAACCGCTCGGGCGTCGAACATTTCATGGCGCTCAACAGCTTCTTCGAGCACTTGGGCCTGATTGCCGCGCTGGTTCTCGTCACGATGGTCGGCGACGTCCCACGTGTGGACGGGGGCGGTCGCGCCTGAGCGCCAGGGCGGCATGGCGCATCAGGAAGGTTGTTCGATCATGGCGCCCGTTCGCGGCGCCATGACTTGCACTGAGGATCGCGCACGGTTTCGTGGTCGTCGCCCGACCCGACGACCGGCGCGACGACGATGCGTGCCGCGCGCCGGCCGTGGCGCCGTGACTTCACGCCTCCCGGTACGTCCCCTTGGCCTTGGCCGTATGCGTCGCCAGAATGTCCATCAGCGCCGGGCTCAGGCAATCGTAGGGCTCCAGTCCCTTGCCGCGCAGCGTGTCGCGCACGTCCGCCATCAACGACGGCGGCGTGCCGCTCTCGATGATCGACGATACGATCGCGGCGAAGCCTGGGCCGTCCCAGCCGACATCCTGCGACAGTTCGGTATGGATGAAGTCCAGGCCGTATATGGTATCTCCGCCAATCCTACCGATTGCCGTCAACCATAGATTGGGCTGATGGGTCGACCTCAGTCACGCCGCGCGCGTGGCACATGCACGAGTTCGCGGCAGACCCGCGGCCTTGGCACAAGTTGCCGTTTCGGCGCGCAAATTGCACGATGTCGTACACGGTCAGGAAATAGGCTTCGTAGCGCAGTTCCGCGATCAGCTGCAGCTTGTGCTCCATCTGTGCCTGCACGGCGACCGGGATGCAGGCAGGGAAGCGCCGACGCACGCCGATGTAGAGAGTCGGTCGACCTGCTTCATTGGTGTCCGAGCAGGCTGCGACGTACGAACGGTGCACACGGGAAGCAAGTGGACAGGCGGTGGCGCGAAAGCCGGACGACGGCAGGGCGCCTCGGAGCAAGTGGAGGAACTGGGTTACTTGGCCGAGAGGCTCTGCATCCATGAAACGCGACACCAGTGTTGATGTCCACGCAGAAAGGACCCGTCAGGCAGCTTTGGACCTGCGCCTTGTTGACGCGCCTTCTTCGATTCTCGCCAGTACACGCTTGCCCGAATCCACCACTGTCGAATCATGTGTCACCTGATAGCGCACAATCATGCCTTCCACGCAGATCATCGCATCTGCGGCGACGGTAGCAGGCGACTGGAGCCCGAGGCGGCCAGCGAGTTCAGAAATGTACTGCTCAAGCGCGTGCTTATGGGATACGGCCTGCTGAAGATGCCCTGGGTCTCCCGTCGATCCAGCTTCGGCGACCACATTGATAAAGGCGCAACCACGGAAGTCTTCCTGCGCGAACCATTCACCTAGGGCTTCCGCGACGACGGACAACTCGGCACGCTGAGCAAAACGAGCCTCCACCTCGTCGACAAACCAGCGCATCCAGAACTCATGACGACGGTCCAGGAACGCTGCAATAAGTTCGCTCTTGGAGGCGAAGTGCCGGTAAAGCGACATTTTTGCGACGCCTGACTCGGCGATGATCTTGTCGATGCCCGTGGCACGGAACCCGTCCTGATAGAACAGGCGCGCCGCGGTTTCCAATATCCGGTCGCGTGCGGAGGGTTGTGACATTTCGGCCCCTTTTTTGCCAAATCATGCCTCCATTATGGCAGACAGACCTGTCTCTGCACAGGCGCCGAGAGGCGCAGAAATTTCTTGACAGACAGACCTGTCTACACCAATATTGAGACAGACCTGTCTCAATCACTCGAGGTCGGTACGTCAAGGAGACTGTCATGTGCCCCTCAGATTGCGAAGTCACTGCCCTTCATCAGGCTCTGCAGGCCGATAAGTCGAATCCGGCCACATGGCGCTGGTACAGCGACCTGGTCGACAACCAACGACTCGCGCTTCGCCTCAAAGAAGACCAGTGGGTCGTCGCGATTGACGGCAGCGACTTTGCATGCGCCGAGGGGCTGTACGCGGCCGTTCGTTGGGCGCACATCATGACGCACTCGGGCGGTTACATCACGTTCGTGGTGTAAGCGAGCGAAGTCCGCCCTGCACACGGGCTAATCGCCAGACTAAGCGATCGAGAACACGCAGCACTGCTCTTATCCACCCTTCGGCCCGGTATCGGGTCTTCATCCACCAGCCACTGAGGTAACACCATGTCGACCAACACTGAACTCCGTCCGCCGCTTCCTCCTTTCACACGCGAATCCGCCATCGAGAAAGTCCGTCTCGCGGAAGATGGCTGGAATTCGCGCGACGCCGCCAAGGTCGCGCTCGCCTATTCGCTCGACACGAAATGGCGCAATCGCGCAGAGTTCGCGAACAATCGAGCGGAAGCGCAGGCGTTCCTCGAGCGCAAGTGGAAGAAGGAGCACGAGTATCGTCTGATCAAGGAACTGTGGGCATTCGGCGGCAATCGCATTGCTGTGCGCTACGCCTACGAATGGCACGACGACTCGGGCAACTGGTTCCGCTCCTACGGCAACGAGAACTGGGAGTTTGGCGAGGATGGCCTCATGCAGCGCCGCTATGCGTGCATCAACGATATGCCGATCAAGGAATCCGAGCGCAAGTATCACTGGCCCCTGGGCCGTCGGCCGGATGATCATCCCGGCTTGTCGGAGCTCGGCCTCTAATAGCTGGGCTGATCGTATCCTTTCGATTGGAAGTACGCGGGGAAACGAAGGCAACGGTGAGGCAGTCCCTGTGACGACGGCCTCCCGAAGTTTGGTATGACGGAGCAACCCCACCCAGCTTGGGAACTCCAGGGTCTCTCGCTGTCCTTCTCACCTAGTCTACCCTCTAGCGATTACTGCCCACTCCATGTGGGCAGTAAGCCTTGCAGCCCTTGCTTCTGGAATCCACTGCGTCTCCTCGGGTGGATAACATACGGACTGAATGGCATCCTGTTTGCATTCGGAACGGAGAACCTTGGTGGGAAGGAGCTTCCGCAAACGCTAGGCTTCGGCAGCGGGATGGCTCGTGGTGCAGGCCGTGCGAGTGGCAAGGCACCGGATGCGGGATACAGGTGAATGCACGCCCATAGACCCCACTCGCTCTCTCACTCGAATCCAAGGGTGGACCAAAGAGGGCGCAACGGGGCTTTTCGCACGTCTCCACAACAGCCGATCAATGTCGCGCGTAGCTTTTGCAGACATCGCAAAACAGCAGGATAACGAAATAACGCCGCACAGCGACATTATGGTTTGTGCGTCCAAACTCGTGCAATACGGGTCGCGCCTTGCTTGCGCGGCGCGCTCCGCTTCCGAGTCGGTAGAGTTGGTGCCGATCGACTCAGTTATGTCAAACGAAAATATTGAATCACCGCTCGACCACTTCCTTGGCTGGTACTCTTCACTGCCGACGGAACAGCAAGAAGTCATCGCCTTGAGTGCGCATTTCATTCCAGGTTTCAACATTGACGTCGCAGAAGCGATCGAAAAGAACAACGCAGCAGTTCTCTTTGCTGATCGTGTTGTGTCATATAGAGACCGTTCATCGAGCGAACGCTGTGCAGCAACGGTCCTTCACATGTGCCTCGAACATATCGCGTTTGCTAACCAAGGTACCGGCAATTGGCGTGAGCGACAGGCAGCCCTTCGCGAGTATGCCGACGACTTTGGATATCCGGCGCTTCACGATGCAGCACACGCTGCACAATTTAAGCACGCGCAGTGGGTGCAAACTCGCAAGAAGTGGAATCAGCTGAAAGCTGGTCCGTTCTCCATTGATGCCATCTCCAACTTTCGCGTCTTCGGTCCAAGTGGAGCAGCCTCCTGAAACGCCGGACACGGTCACCCATCTACGATAACGGGCAGGCATACGACTGTGGTTTTGACCAACACTGTTGTAAGACTCGGGCAACACATCGCCCGGCGTTTCGCCGCCGAGCAAACGAACGGTCGAAGGTACGCGCGACCGCACGACACAGAGCGGGAGGTCGATGGCAAGCAGAAAAGGCGGACACGATGGTCGCTCGAACGAAGATCATTAGGAAAGTCTACGAACCAAAATAATTTCCCTCAGCGCGAGCGTACTAATGGCCCGGTTCAGCGTATCCGCAACCCATCGACGACCTCCCTCATGATCGGCTTGGATGCGTGCCTTGATTCGATGGATGAAGGATGGACGCGAATTTCAATAGCGTCCAAGACTGGCTTGCGATAGATTCGATAGGGATAGCCAATAGGTGAGGGAATTCCCGTGCTGCTACGTCATATCCGTTACTTCCTTGCAGTAGCAGAACAGAAGAACTTCACGCGCGCTGCCGAGGCGCTTCATGTATCGCAGCCCACCTTGTCGCAGCAGATCCGGCAGCTCGAGGACACCCTGGGAACACTGCTGTTCGACCGTTCCGGCAGAACTGTGCACCTGACCGACGCGGGCGAAGCGTGGATGCGTTATGCCAAGCTCGCGCTACAGGACCTTGACGCAGGGGTGAGGGCGATACACGACGTGGCGGAATTGAGTCGGGGCAGCCTGCGTTTCGCAGTAACGCCGACCTTTACGGCTTCCTTGGTCGGGCCGGTCGTCGATGGCTTCCACCAGCTGCATCCTGGCATCAGGATCGACATCCGCGAACTCACACAGGATCAGATGGAGGCGCAGCTTGCAGACGACAGGCTTGATATCGGTGTCGCATTCCATCCGGCCTTTTCGGTCGACATCGAAAGCCAACCCCTCTTCGCGGAAACGCTGAGCCTGGTGGTAGGCCGCAACCACCCGCGTGCCGCACGCCGCAAGGCACTCGCGGGGCCTGACTTTGGCAAGGAGCCGCTGGTCTTGCTGAACGACACATTCGCGACGCGCCGGTTCATCGATGAGCATTTTGCGCGTCACGCTATTCGACCGCTTGTCGCAATCGAAGTGGATACGGTCGGTGCAATCGTCGAGATCGTGCGTCGCGGGCAGCTGGCGACGGTTCTCCCTGATCACATCGCACGCGTGCAAGAGGGCCTACATCCCGTGCCGATCGATCCCCCTCTGCCAACGCGTACGGCTGCCGTCTTAGAGCGCAAGGGTGCGTATCGTACTGCGGCAAGCAGGGCGTTCTTACAACTGCTGACTGAGCAGTTTGGAAAGCCGACGTGACCACCACCGACATCGCCGGCGTTGCGTAGTTGAGTAACTTGCTTTGAAGCTGATGCCGCGCGAGGGGATTGGCCCGCAATAGCGCGTTTTGCCGAGATCATCGACAGGAAGCCCGCTTTTTCTGACTCGTCGCCGCCTCGGCAACGATCCGACATTTGGGTCCACTGCTGGGCGCTTGGTCAAACCGTCAGCCGAGTGTTTGCTGGCCGTAGATTCGGCGGTATCGGCAATGCCGATGTGGGCTGCGATCGAGGCAGCGTTCACGATCGAATTCGGTGTGATCCTTGCCGCATTGGATGCTGCAACTGACGATCCGCCGGACATAAACACATCGAGGCGACTCGCCCTTTGTGAGGCGGCGTACGACTCGCTTCGTCGCAGCCGCTTGGTCTGGCGTCACGAGCCGTGGAAAACCGTATCGTTCAGGCGTTGCAGCGTACCGTCCTGCTCGGCCTGGATCAGCTCGTTGATCACGTCGCGGCGGGTCAGTGCGCGCTGGGCTTCCGGCGCCGCGTTCCACTGGATCAACGGTGCAGCGGAGTGGTAACCCGGTGCAGCCGCTTCTGCGGAAGAGGCAGCAAACGCAGTCGTGGTGGAAGCAGCCAGCGTCAGTGCCGACAGGACGTAAGAAATGTGACGGATGCTCTTGTTCATGATGTTTCCCTTTCCTTGTTTCGATATAAATTAAGTGGTACTAACTGTAATGATGTTGCGGTTCATAGTTTCTGCAAGCCGAATCACCGGACGAGATTCGCGCACCGCCCGACAAAACTAGCAGTACCAGTGAACTTCAATACACGCCCAACAATCCGTCATTCTTCGCAACCGGATCGTTGGGCGCTAATCGCTCACCGCGGCTGTAGCGATCCGGGCTTCAAAGCCCCAACTCGCTCAGCCCCGGATGATCGTCCGGCCGACGGCCCAGGGGCCAGTGATACTTGCGCTCGGATTCCTTGATCGGCATATCGTTGATGCACGCATAGCGGCGCTGCATAAGGCCATCCTCGCCGAACTCCCAGTTCTCGTTGCCGTAGGAGCGGAACCAGTTGCCCGAGTCGTCGTGCCATTCGTAGGCGTAGCGTACGGCAATGCGATTGCCGCCGAACGCCCACAGTTCCTTGATCAGACGATACTCGTGCTCCTTCTTCCACTTGCGCTCGAGGAACGCCTGCGCTTGCGCTCGATTGTTCGCGAACTCGGCGCGATTGCGCCATTTCGTGTCGAGCGAATAGGCGAGCGCGACCTTGGCGGCGTCGCGCGTATTCCAGCCGTCTTCCGCGAGACGGACTTTCTCGATGGCCGTCTCCAGCGTGAACGGCGGAAGCGGCGGACGAACTGCTGCGGGTGAAGTCATTTCGGATCTCCTTGTGGGGGACAGCGCGTTGTTGGTGCTCGACGTGGAGCGCGGCCCCGTCATCGTGCAACCCGAGAGCGCAAGGCCGCCCGAAGCAAGCGCGGCACCGGTGCTCAGTAAGAATTTTCGTCTTTGCATCATGGGTTCAGAACGGCTTGGTCGGCAGATACTTGCCGTTGAGCGTGATGACGGCACGCTCGCCACCTTCCGGGTCCGAAACCTTCTGGATATCGAGTTTGAAGTTGATCGCGCTGATGATGCCGTCGCCGAATTTCTCGTGAACCAGCGCCTTCAACGTCGAGCCGTACACCTGCACCATTTCGTAGAAGCGGTAGACGGTCGGATCGGTCGGCACGCCACCCGGAATGCTGCCCCGCACGGGAATGGTTTGCAGCAGGCGCACGGCGTCGGCGTCGAGCCCGAGGCGTTCGGCGACGAGCTTCGCGGCATTCTCCGGCAGCGCATGCTGACCGAGCAGCGCGGCTGTCGTGTATGCGAGGCTCAGGCCCGTGCCTTCGTTGATGGCTTCGAACGTGAGGTTCTTGCGCACCTTCGCGTCGACGATCATTTCCGTCAGAGCTTCGCGTGCGTTCGGTGTGACTTGCGATTGGGTCATGATGTTGCTCCTTGAGTAAATCAACCTAGTGAGATCGGCAGTCGGTGTGACGAGCCGGGAATCAGAGCGCAGGCACGCACTCGGCGGGCGTCGCGGTGACATCGGGATGCGCGGCGAGCGGCACGAACCGGCGAGTCGCGGCGTCGAGCGCGTCGATCGAGCCGGATTCGATGTCGTAGACCCATCCGTGCAAATTGAGGCGGCCTTGCGCGAGTCCCAGTGCAACGGAGGGATGGGTCTTGAGGTTGTCGAGCTGTGCGATGACGTTCTCGCGCACCATCGAGTCGACGCGCTCGCGCTCGCCTGCATGTTCACGCGCCTCGTTGACGAGCTTCGCCGAGTCGGCGTAGCGCAGCCAGTTCGCGACGGCGGGCATATGGTCGAGGCACTTGCACGTTGCGACGGCCGTCATCGCGCCGCAGTCCGAGTGGCCGCAGATCACCACATCCGTCACGCCGAGCGCGGCCACTGCATATTCGACGGTAGCCGACACACCGCCCGGCTCGGGACCGAACGAAGGCACGATGTTGCCGGCGTTGCGGATCACGAACAGATCGCCCGGTTCGCGCTGCGTGACCAGTTCGGGAACCATGCGGCTATCGGAACAGGAAATGAACAGGGTGCGCGGCGTCTGGCTGGTCGCCAGCTTGCGGAACAACTCCCTGCGTGCGGGCATGATGTCCCGTTGAAACTTCAGAAAACCGTCGATGATCTCTTGCATGGTCAGCTCCATTCAGTCTGGCGTTCGTCGCCGCGTCGGTCAGTGCGATGCGTTGAACAGAGAATGGACCTGCTCCGTCATAGTGTCCAAGACGGGTTTGTGATGCTAACCATAGGCAAGACCAATTGTTGTCGGACACGAGGAAATTCGCCGTGCTGTCGTGTGATGTCCGTTACTTCCTGGCCGTCACGGAACACCGCAATTTCACGTGCGCCGCCGAGGCACTGCACGTTTCGCAGCCCACGCTGTCGCAGCGGATACGTCAACTGGAAGACATGCTACCCACTCAGCGGCTAGACGGTTCGGGGCGGAACGTCCAACTCATGGATGCCGGCGCGGCGTGGATGCGCTACGCGAAAGCCGGATAAGTGGCGGAAGCCGTGAGTGCTGCGACAGGTTCCGTGGGTACGTGCACTCAGCTGGATAGCTATTGCGATGCATTGCTGGGTACAGAACTGCATTCGGGCTCGCCGTTACTTTCGACGCGAAAGGACTGCGGCTCGGCCCTCAAGCGCTCGAATGAAACGGATCGACGCGCCGACGTGACTGAAGATCAGCAGTGCCTCGCTGTGGTTCAGGATCGGGTTGTCGTGTGCCAGGCTCTTGTTGTTGCGCACGTCGTTGAATGCCTCAAAGACGCTGATACTGCTGCGTAGAATGCGGTCCGTCATCTCCGACTCGAGCAGTCCAGCTGCGCGAACTGCTTTGACGTATTCGCCCATGAGGCTGTGCAGCGGCTTGTCGCGATTGACCTCAACGCCGCGGTGCTCGCAGTGCGTGCGAAGGAACTTAATCGTGAACACGTGAAGGCGATCGAGTGCCGTGGCCGGCTCATTCTGATCAATTGCGGTGCGGATATGCTTCGCCGCTGCCTCAAAGTCCAGATCGTTGACGCTGGCCGTGAAGGCATCGATCTCGGGAACGGGGCTCGACGAGTTCTGCTGGAGCCGACCGATGATCTTCTCTACCTCGGCGAGCAAGGCCGCGTCTACCTCCGGTGGAAAGCATTGATATTCGTTGGCGTGCTCGATCATCGCGAGCAGCACCTTGGCTACGATGTGGTCGGGCTCGATCGTCCAGAAGCCACGCATCCGGTTTGCTTTTGAGCCAGAGCTACGGTTGGCTCTGTATTTGGCGTCGTTAATGTCTAGGCTGTTGAACGACGGTTCGGATCGACTTTCCTGCCTGCACCAGATCGGGTGCGTCTTTGCGCCGAGGCTCCATCATCGACCCTTTGAGCGCGCCATGCACGGCTGCAATCCGCTGAAGAATCGATCCGCCTTTCATCGCAACGCACGGATGCGGGAGCCCGCATCCGTGCTCCGGCCGCATGTTGGCTCTCACGCGCTGGCATTAAACTGGGGGGGGAGTATGTGCGGATACTGGTGGGGAGTATACCGGGCGATCAACCGAGGGCGGTGATCGTCGAGACGGGGCACGCCGAACGGGTGCCACACGGACGCCACGCTCGGGCGTCGCCCAATTTCGTCCGGAACGCCTGAGCGCGCCTCCGGCAGGTCGAACGTTCGGGGCGGGCCCGGCGCTGCCGGGCCTCGACGACGGTCCCGCTATTTCACTGGCGTGAGGATGGGGGCGCCCTTGTTCTTGATCAGGAACACGACGAATTTTGCCGGCTTCGTGCTGCTGGCGTTTCGTCCAACCGTGTGCACGTCCTCCGGGCCCTCGTGGAACGTGTCGCCGGCATGGAGCGTGACCGTCTTGCCGCCGTTCAGGCCCATCACGATGCTGCCGTCGATCACATAGACGAATGCGTGTGCGTCGTGGCGATGGATGGGGTCGACGCTGCCTGGCGGATAATCCACGACGATCATCTCGACTTCCTTGCCCGGATACTCGGGCAACGGTTCCGTTGTCAGTTGCGTGACCTTGGCTTGCGGTGCGGCGGCGACCGGCTGAACGGGCATCAGCAGCGACAGCGCAAGCGGTGCAAGTGCGAGCACGATGCGTTTCATGTCGTTACTCCAGGTTGGCCTTGTCGAGCCCGAACATCTTGTCGAACGAGCCGGGCACGACGCGGAACGCGACGTTCAGCCGGTTCCAGCAGTTGATCGCACCCACGAGGACGGTGAGATCCGACAGTTCCTTCTCGGAATAATGGGCCCGCACGCGTTCGTAGAGATCGTCCGGCACGCCATGCGACGAGAGATGCGTCAGTGCCTCGGTCCATTCGAGCGCGGCGCGCTCGCGCGGCGAAAACAGCGGCGACTCGCGCCAGATCGCGACGTGATGCACGCGCAGTTCACGCTCGCCATGAATCTTCGCCATCTTGATGTGCATGTCGACACAGAACGCGCAGCCGTTGAGCTGCGACGCGCGAATCTCGACGAGCTCGCGCACCGGAACCTCGATCGTCGTCTTCTGAAACAACCCGTCGAGTTCGACGAGTTTCCTGGTCAGATCCGGCGATTGCTGAAAATAATTGATACGTTGCGTCATGATCCGTTCTCCTGATTGGTGAAAGTGGCACGAGTGGCCGTGCGCATGGCGATGCATCGCACGACCTGCCTGTCAACCATCGTAATGGCGGGTCCAGCGGGCCGGTAGAACCGGGAACGTGCGCACTCTGTTGCCGCTTCGGCACCAATCATGTCGACACGGCGACGACATTGCAGATTCCCTGCCGCGCCATCTTCGAATAGGGGCACAGGCGCTCCGTGTCCCGAACGAGACGCTCCGCGACATGCCGGTTCACGCCCGGCATGCGGATGGTGACGTTGGCGGTCAGCGCATATCCGCCATCGACCGGATCGCGACCGAACGTCACTTCGACAGCGACGGTCGCTTCCCGGATGTCGATCCGGTCGCGTTGCGCGAGCAGGCTCAGCGCGCCGTGAAAGCACGCGGCGTAGCCGGCAGCGAGAAGTTGTTCGGGGTTGGTCCCGCCGCCCGGGCCGCCGAGTTCGGTCGGCAATCGCAGATCGAGGGCGAGACAGCCGTCGTCGGATCGTGCGACGCCCGATGCACGGCCATGACCGGACTGGCCGCCGGATACGGTGACCGTGGTCGTGTAGAGCGCCGCGAATTCTCGTCCGCGGTATTTGTCCAGCAGCGTCAGCGGCGGAGGTCGCAACCTCTCGTTCTCCATATTCCTCCCGGTTGCTTGTATTGATCGGCGCGAGTGTTCCGAGCCCTGCGGATCGGTGCGGCGCGTCGTTTCCCGAAGCGAATCGGCGCAATGGTGCAACGCTTGCCTGCAGGCCGTTCCCCACGACCGCCATCCGAACGATGGCCCCAGCGCTCTTGCATGCTAGGCAAAGACGGATCGTCGGACCAGATCGTTCAGGGATGCATGGTGTTTCCCGCTTCGCACCAATGCGGCGCGAGCGGCGGATGTCGCTCGCATCGAGCGTTCCACGACCGCGGGGACGCGGCCGATTGGTGCCGATGAGGAACGGGAAAGTGTTCCGATGCGGGTCTACCTGCGCGTGAGTGCGGATCCTAGTATGACGGCACGGGAATGCGGGCCGATCTTCGGTTCGCGCATGCAGGCAACCCATCGGTGACGCGACATGCGGCACACCTACGCAATCGGAGGCTCGCGATGGACACTTTGAATATCGATTGGCCGACACTTTCGCACGTACCGATTCGTACGGAACCCAACATCGACGCTGGCGCGCATCTCGTCAGCGAGCGCGACGGGTATGTGCATCACGGCATCTACGTGGGAGACGGCCTGGTTGTTCACTACGGCGGCTTCGATCGTTCCGCGAGGCGGTGTCCGGTGGAATGCATCCCGTTGCGTCGCTTCGCGGCGGGAAACGGCATCCGTGTCCAGGCGGATCCGGACGCCATCTATACCGGAATCGCTGTCGTCGAGCGGGCCTGGTCGCGCCTCGGCGAGGACCACTATCGGCTCCTGACGAACAACTGCGAGCACTTCTGCAGCTGGTGCGTGTGCGGTGTCGGTCACAGCGGGCAGGTACGCCGCGGCTTGCTGAATCCATGGATCGGCGTCCGGACATTGATCGCGCTCGTGAAGGGACGCGCGACGACCATGCTTTCGACCGCGCGGCGGTATGGATCGCGCGTGTCCCGAGCCGGCGTGCCGGTGATCGTCGCATCGGCGTTGTCGGCATGCGCGAACTACGCCGGCATTCATGGCGATGCGGCGATGAGCGATCCACAGCATTACGCAACGCAATGGAGCCTGCCGTTCGAGCAAGGACATTGGCCGACCGCGGATTGGGCCGATCAGTTCGGTGACGGCCAGTTGAAGTCCTTGATCGACGAGGCACTCAACAGCAGCCCGACGCTCGATCAGGCGCGTGCACGCGTGGCGGCCGCGCAGGCGTACAGCGAATCCGCGCGAGCGGGGACGATGCCGCGCGTCGACGCCAGCTACGCGCTCACGCGTCAGCAGTTTTCCGGAACGGCGCTCGTGCCGCCGCCGTACGGCGGGTCATGGCAGACGGAGAACCGCGGCATCCTGGGCGCTTCGTACGAGCTCGACCTCTGGGGCAAGAAACGCGAGGCGCTGCGCGAGTCGGTGTCCGATCTGCAGGCGAGCCGCGCCGACGCGGAAGCGGTCAGGCTGACGCTCACGACCGCGATCGCGCGTACCTACAACGAATTTGCACGCCTGTTCCTGTTGCACGACATCGCGCAGCGGGAGATCGCCCGGCGCGAGCAGATCGATCGCATCGCCGCGGGCCGAATCGCGACCGGGCTCGATACGCAGGTCGAGCGAGAGACCGCCCGTGCGAATCTCGCGACCAGCCGTGCGTTGCTGAAATCGCTCGACGGCCGGATCCTCGCGGCGCGCTACCAGATTGCCGCGCTGGTCGGCGCCGGTCCCGATCGCGGCCTGGGGATCGCGCGACCGACGCTCGGCACCGGCAACGAGGTACGCCTGCCCGACAATCTGCCTGCGGATCTCGTGAGCCGGCGCCCCGACATCGTGGCTGCCCGATGGCGTGTCGATGCGCTCGCGCACGGCGTGAAGGAAGCGAAGGCCGAGTTCTATCCGGACATCAACCTGAGCGCCGCGATCGGACTCGATGCGTTCGGCTTCGGCCGTTTCCTGACGGCGGCGAGCCGCACCGCGTCGGTCGGACCGGCCATCCACCTGCCGATCTTCGACGCTGGCGCACTCCGTGCGCAACTGAAGGGGCGCTATGCGGACTTCGATCTCGCCGTCGCGACCTATAACCAGGCGCTCGTCACCGCGCTGAGCGAAGTCGCGACGCAAGTCGCCGACGTGCGTTCGACGGACGCACAGCTGGTCGATGCGCAGACCGCGCAGCAAGCCGCGCTGAAGGCGGCCGCGCTGGCGCTCGTGCAGTACAAGGCCGGTCTCACGAATCAATTGACCGTGTTGAACGCCGACGTCAACGCACTTTCCGCCGATCAGCGCGTCGCGAATCTGCGCATGGACCGCCGCGATCGTCAGATTGCGCTCGCGTCCGCGCTGGGCGGCGGCTTCGTCGACGCGTCATTCGCAGGCGCGGGCACCGCGGCACATGCCGATGCGCGCGTATCGGCCGTGCCCGCTGTCGCCGCGCGCTGAGCGGCGATCCATCGAATCTGCCTGGAGAATTGAAATGAGCGAAATCGATCCGCCGGTACGCAAGCCGGTCGACACACCCCGCGTGAATCGTGATACGTCGCCGTCGGGAGGCGACGATGTCGCAAGCGAAGACGCGCCGCGCCGCCGCCGGCTGCTGCTGGCGCTGCTCGGCGTGACGGTCGTGGCGGCGTCGGTTGCCTACACCGCGTACTACCTGACGTTCGCGCGCTACCACGAATCCACCGACGATGCGTACGTCAGCGGCAATCTCGTGCAGCTGACGCCGCAGGTGGCGGGTACCGTCGTTGCCGTGAACGCCGACGATACGCAGATCGTGAAGGCGGGGGAACCCGTCGTCACGCTTGACGCCGCCGATGCGAAAGTCGCGCTCGGCAACGCCGAAGCGGCGCTGGGTCAGACCGTGCGGCAAGTGAGCAGTCTCTACGTGAACGACGATCTGTATGCCGCGAACGTCGCGCAGAAGCAGTCCGATCTCGTGCGAGCCCAGGAGGACCTGCGTCGTCGCGTGGCCGTCGCCGATACGGGAGCCGTGTCGGCCGAGGACATCGCGCACGCGCGCGACACCGTGGCGGCCGCGCGGGCGGCGCTCGACGCCGCGCGTCGACAGGCGGAGGCCAACCGCGCAATGACCGACCGCACGACGATCGATCAGCACCCGAACGTGCAGGCGGCCGCGTCGAAGGTGCGCGACGCGTATCTGGCGTACGCGCGCAACGTGCTGCCCGCGCCCGTCACCGGCTATGTCGCGAAGCGCTCGGTTCAGGTCGGCCAGCGCGTGTCGCCCGGCATGCCATTGATGGCGATCGTGCCGCTCGACGGCGTGTGGGTCGACGCGAACTGCAAGGAAAGCCAGTTGCGCAACATGCGCATCGGTCAACCCGTCACGCTGACGGCCGACGTGTACGGCGGAAAGGTCAGGTATCACGGCCGCGTGGTCGGCTTCTCGGCGGGCACGGGCAGCGCATTCGCGAGCCTGCCCGCGCAGAACGCGACAGGTAACTGGATCAAGATCGTTCAGCGCCTGCCCGCGCGCATCCAGCTCGACCCGAAGGAACTCGACGCGCATCCGCTGCGCATCGGACTGTCGATGGACGTCGACGTGGATACGCGCGACGACACGGGCCCGCAGCTCGGCGCGGCGACGAACACGTCATATCGCACGGACGTGTTTGCCGAATACGGCGCACAGGCGGACGCCGAGATCGAGAAGATCATCGCGCGCAACATCGTCATCGGGCGTGCGGGTACGACGGCGCGTGGCGGCGAGCCGACGGCTTCCGCCACGCGCGATGCAAAGGACCCGCGCGACACGACGCGGCGCGCGAGTTGAACCGTCGACCCGGATACGCGTTGCAGTCGCGTTCCGGTCGATTCAATCATCCGACTGGCCGGAACGATGTGCCGGCGCGGTCGACCTTCGGAGTGTGAGCAAGATGAATTCCTCGACTCAACCCGCGCCGCCACCGCTGACGGGCGGAAAGCTGGTGCTGGCGACGCTCGCCGTCGCGCTCGCGACGTTCATGAACGTGCTCGATTCGTCGATCGCCAACGTCGCGATTCCGACCATCTCCGGAAACCTCGGCGTATCCGTCGACGAAGGCACGTGGGTGATCACGCTGTTCTCGGCGGCCAATGCCGTCGCGATTCCGCTGACCGGATGGCTCACGCAGCGCGTCGGGCAGATCAGGTTGTTCGTGGCCGCGATCGTGCTGTTCGTGTTTTCGTCGTGGCTGTGCGGCATCGCGCCGAACCTGCTCGTGCTGCTCGCCGCGCGCGTATTGCAGGGCGCCGTCGCGGGGCCGCTGATTCCGCTTTCGCAGGCGATCCTGCTGGGTTCGTATTCGAAGGAGAAGAGCTCGACCGCGCTCGCGCTCTGGTCGATGACCGCGACGGTCGGCCCGATCGCCGGTCCCGCGCTGGGCGGCTGGATCACCGACAGCTACAGCTGGTCGTGGATCTTCTACATCAACATTCCGGTCGGCCTGTTCGCGGCCGGCGTGACGTGGATGATCTATCGCGACCGTGAGACGCAGGTGCGCAAGCTGCCCATCGACAAAGTCGGCCTGATGTCGCTGGTCGTATGGGTCGCGACGCTGCAGATCATGCTCGACAAGGGCAAGGATCTCGACTGGTTCAGCTCGCCCGTGATCTGCTCGCTTGCCGTGATTGCGGCCGTCAGCTTCCTGTTCTTCCTGATCTGGGAGTTCACGGCGCGCAACCCGATCGTGGACATTCGCCTGTTCGCGGTGCGCAATTTCCGCGGCGGCACGATCGCGATCTCGGTCGCATACGCGGTATTCTTCTCGAACCTCGTGATCCTGCCGCAATGGATTCAGGGCTATCTCGGCTATCGATCGGTGGACGCCGGACTCGTGACGGCGCCGCTCGGGATCTTCGCCGTGCTGCTCGCACCGTTGATGGCGAAGATCATGCCGAAGTCCGACGCGCGGGTGCTCGCGACGCTGGCCTTCGTGGGTTTCGCGGGCGTGTTCTTCATGCGCTCGCGTTACACGACGGGCGTCGACCCCTACACGCTGGTGCTGCCGACCCTGTTGCAGGGTATTCCGATGGCGCTCTTCTTCACGCCGCTTACCGCGATCATTCTGTCGGGCCTCGCGCCCGACCGGATTCCGGCCGCCGCCGGGCTGTCGAATTTCGTGCGTGTGTTCGCGGGCGGCGTCGGCACCTCGCTGATCGCGACCGGATGGAACGACCGGACGATCCTGCATCATGCGCGGCTCGCCGAGCAATCCAGCGTGAACAACCCCGCTTACACGAGTGCCGTCACGCAGCTCCAGGCGACGCTCGGCGGCGGCGTCGATCAGGCGTCGGCGTTTTTTGAACGCACGCTGAATGCACAGGCTGCGATGCTCGCGCTGAACGACATCTTCTGGTTGTCGTCGATCATCTTCATCGTGATCATTCCGCTGGTCTGGCTCACCCGGCCGGGCAAGGGCGGCGGCGGGATCGCCGCAGGCGGTCACTGAACGAGGCCGCTGGCGTCGCGTGGCGGCGATCGCTCGCACGCCGCCGAGCCGGGATGCGCCAAACCCTTGAGGATCGATGTCGGCATGGTGCCCGTCAAAATGATGGACACCATGCGGTCGCATTCGGCGGACCGGGCGGGTCGTTGCGGGAAGCGGCCACACCTTGCATCAAACGCTTCGTCAAACTGATCAAGCCGTCCGGGGCCAACCAGTGCCTTCGTCGTCACGGAAACGCGCCGGATGGCGTTCCAAGCGTGCTGACGTCGAACGTCCGTTACGCCGATCTCACTGTCTGTGTCGGGGAATGTGCCCGCCAGGCGCGCAACGGCGGAAGGAACGCTTTATCCGTGACGCGACCGACAGATCGTCTTGCCCCGGGTTCGAGACAAGCGGCGCAGTCGCCGCATGGCGCAACTGTGGTCGGGAGAGGGTGTCAGGTCCGCCGACGATATGACCAAGAAGAGGCGTGAAACCCGGCTAGCGGGGGTCGCGATGCCGAGGTCCTGCACTCGCTGCGTGCGCCGATGGAGGCGCCATGGAGGTGTTGTCCGTCGCCAGGCGAATCGGCGGCCCGACAGGCCGCCAACGGTGCGATACCGCGCTGCCCGGGAACCCGGGCGCGCCACGGCGTCAATACGTGAAGGCTTTCCGCTCTTCCGGGGCGATTGCCGCGTCGTTCATCGCGACCATCGGCTCCACGTCGAAGCCCGCGACGCGCCATGCATCGATACCGCCGGTGAGCGGTAACGCGAGCTTGACACCGGACAGGCGCAACTGCCTGGCCACCGACACGGCAGACGTTTCGTGCGGGCACGCACAATAGATGACGAGCGTCCGGTTCGTGCCATAGCGCTCCATGATCTGGCGCGGCTTGCGTTCATCGCCGATCAGCGCGCCCGGGATGACGAACGGATCGAGCATTCTTCGCTCGGCGGAACGGATATCGATCACGGCCGGCCGCGGATTGCTCGCGAGCAACGCATGCAGTTCACCCGCGCTGATCCGCGCTTTCCCGAGCGCGCTTGCCAGCATCCGTCGGCGGCAGTGGCGATACGGAAGATACAACGCCGGTGCGATGCCGATCACGATGAGCACGTGCCAGCCAAGACGAGTGACGAGGGCGAAGACCGCGTCGATCTGCGCGGCGAACAGTGTGCCGACGGCCAGACCGATCGACGCCCACAGCGCAATGCCGACGCAGTCATGCAAGATAAAGGCGCGCAACCTGACGGCCATCGCGCCGCATAGCGGAACGGCCACGAGTGACAGGCCGGGTACGAACCGCGCGATCACGAGCACGCGAACGCCCCAACGCCCGAAGAAGCGCTCCGTCGTCCTGACGCACGCGTCGCGCGACGGTGTCAGTTTGCAGACGGTGTGAAGCGTGCGCTTGCCGTACCGTTTTCCACCCTGGTACCAGACCAGGTCGCCGAGCAGGCCGCCAACCACGGCGGCGGCCAGTATCGTCGAGAAATGCAGCAGCGTCGACGACGCGACATGGGTCACGAGCGCGATGCCTGCGCCTACCGTGACCAAGGTCGGAATGGCGGGCAGCGGCAGGCCGAGCGACGACCCGAGAACGTTCAGGAATACGATCAACGTGCCGTACCGCGCGATCATTTCGTGCGACATCATGGTGCTCTCCTTGAGGCGGGCGCATGCGCGATCTCGACGATCGGTCATGGCTCCACCTGAAGCGGTCCTGCAAGGGCGGTTCCGCGAGTCGGGAACAGAGCAGGCGGGCCGCCGGTCACGCGTCGCCGGCACGCGGCCGACCGCCCGGCTCACCCGCGGCTGGCGTCGATACGGGTTACCCGGCGACGGAGGATTCCTTCTCAGGCGGCAGTTGTTCCGCGGGAGAAGCATGCTTGCCGAGGCTGCCGGCTTCGTCCACGTCGTGCCGATAGCGGTGCACGTCTCGCGTGACGAAGCCGATTTCCCGGCTCGGAATCTCGAACCACTCCGGGTGTCCGAACGAACGGCGAATATCCTCGAGACCGCTCGCCCAATGCTCGCGCATCGTGTCCTTGCTGAACTCATAGTCCTTGTAGTGCCCCTCGAACGTCTTGTTCTTGTAGATCAGGTGCACCACGTTCACGGCACTGCCATCCGCCGTTTTCTGAGCTTCCCGCAGCAGCGGGTGGGCAAGCCGCACGTGTTCCGGAATGTGTTCGAGCAGCGCCTTGATCATCTGCGCATGTTTCTGGTTCTGCGACATGAACGCGGTGATCGCGCGCGTGCGGCTCGAATACTGAATGTCCTTGGTGCGTTCGCTGACATCGAGGAAGTTGCCCGGCAACTTGCCGCGCGAGCTCCACAGATCGAGCTGGAAGACGAGCGTGTCCTTGTGCTGGCTTTCGCGGATGATCTCGGTGAGCGGCGTATTGGAAACGAGGCCACCGTCCCAGTAGAACTCGCCATCGATCTCGACGGCCGGAAAGCCCGGCGGCAGCGCGCCGGACGCGATGAAATGCTCCGGCGCCAGGCGCATTTTCGTATTGTCGAAATAGACGAGATTGCCCGTTCGCACATTGACCGCTCCGACGGAAACGCGAATGTTTCCGTCGTTGATGCGGTCGAAGTTGGCGTACCGCAGGAGCGTTTCACGCAACGCCGACGTGTCGTAGTAGCTGACCTGATCGGGACGCTTTGCGCCGAATCCGGCGAAAGGCACGTGCGTGCGCGGCGAGAAGAATCCGTTCTGGCCTTCCATCAGCGTTCGCGTGGCGGCCCATGCGCTCGACCACCTGCGCCCCACGTCGGCAAGCCCGGGCCACGCCGACATGCACGCGCCGACGTGAGCGAGCGGATCGCCCGGCTGACTGATGGTGTTCCAGAAGCCGCGGAGCGCGTCCGTGCGGTCCGCCGGCGCATTGCCGGCGATGATCGCCGTATTCAGCGCGCCGATCGATATGCCGGCGATTCGCGTCGGCTCCACGCCGACTTCGGCCATGCCTTCATACACGCCGGCCTGATAGGAGCCGAGTGCGCCGCCACCCTGCAGCACGAGTCCGATTTCGTCATACGCGGGCAGCTTGATGCGATGGGGCTGCATGAGCTTGTTACGCTGGCTCGAATACATGGTGTCCTCCTTACTGCATGAACCAGCCGTGGCTGACGACGATCGATTGTCCGGTGAGCGCGTTCGACTCGAAGCCGGCCAGGAACGCAACCGTGTGCGCGACATCGGCCGCCGACGTGAATTCGCCGTCGACGGTCTCTCTCAACATCACGTCCTTGACGACCTGCTGTTCGGAGATGCCCAGCGCTTTCGCCTGCTCCGGAATCTGCTTGTCGACCAGCGGCGTCCTGACGAAGCCCGGGCACACGACATTGGCGCGTACGCCGCGTGGCCCGCCTTCCTTCGCGACGACGCGCGCGAGACCGAGCAGCCCGTGCTTCGCGGTCACGTAGGCGGACTTCAGCGGCGAGGCCTCGTGCGAATGCACCGAGCCCATGTAGATCACCGTGCCGCCCTTGTTCGACGCGTACATGTGCCTGATGACGGCACGCGTCGTCAGGAATGCACCGTCCAGGTGAATGGCCAGCATCTTCTTCCAGTCGGAAAATGCGTAGTCCTCGATCCGGTTGACGATCTGGATGCCGGCGTTCGACACGAGCACGTCGATTCCGCCCAGCCGGTTCACCGTTTCGGCCATGCCCGCATCGACGGCTTCCTCGCTGGTGACGTCCATCGCGATCGCCAACGCCTTCCCTCCGCTCGCGACGATATCGTCCGCAACCTTGCGCGCGGCCGCGAGGTTCAGATCGGCGATCACGACCGTGGCGCCGTCCGCTGCTAGCTTGCGTGCGCACAGATCGCCGATACCGCTTGCCGCGCCCGTCACGAGCGCGACCTTGTCATTCAGTGCCATACGTCCTCCGGAGGTTTACTGGTTGACCGCGAGCTTCAGCGACGCGGCGGGGGCGAGGTAGTCATGGGCCACTTCGCCGATATCGAGCGTGAGATGTGCGATGACGTGGCGCGCGCCGATCACCTTGCGAACCGGCAGGTCGGCAACCGACGCGAGCGCATGCGGATACAGTTCGAGCGCGGCAGGCCCCTCCCATGCGCCGATCACGTCGACATCGCGCAGGAAGAAGCGCACCAGTTCGCAGATGCGCGCGGTGCCGTCGACGTGCGGAATGACCTTGAGCAGATAGTTGGGCGTGCCGGCGAGCTTGCGGCGCTCGGCTTCCGTGTCGAGCGCGCGGTACTTGTAACCCATCGTTCCGGTGGCGATGCGCTGCGTGCCGTAGTCGAGCGTGCCGAGCAGCGTGTCCTTGCCGTCGACGCAGAGCCGCGGCGACGCCAGTTTCTTGGGAAATCCCCAGATTTCCCGTCCGGCGGCGATGGGGCCTTCGTCGTCGAGGTACATCGCATGCGTGAAATTGGCTCGCGTGCCGTCCTCGTCCAGAACGGAGATCACCTGACCACTTTCGGTGTAGTCACCGAATCCCGACGAATCGGGCATCCGGATGAACTCGTAGTGGACGACGGCCTGGTCGACCGTCAGAGGTTCCGGGACAACGGCCCGGAGGGCGTCCATGTCCGTCTCGTACGAGATGATGAAATACTCCCGATTGACGAAGCGGAAGGGCGGACGCGGATACGCCGGGTTGTGCACGGGCATCGCGAATGCGTTGCTGCGGATATCTTCTTCTGTCACGGATCGTTCCTCGGTTGATGAGGTGCTGGGTCACACCCATGGCAACAGCCTTGGCTGCCGCGGCCAATGACGCGCGACGACGCGACGCGGCGCAGACGGCCGCGCGGGTCGCACGTTGCACTTGCGGTGTCGTGTCCGTTTCCCGGAGGGGATCGGGCATGCATGCACGGCCACCGTCATCGCCAAGCGTAGGCGATGTGCTCGTGCGGCAGTAGCGTCGCGACGGACCTCATCATGTTGTCTCGGCGACAACAATCGACGAACGGAGGATGGCGAAACGAAAGACGCGTGACGCGCTACAGCGCGATGATCGTGCGGCTCGACGGATCGCGCGCATGTTCACCGAGCATCGCTTTCAGATCGCGCTCGATCGTGCTGCACAGCGTTGAAATGGGCACGTCGTTGGCGCCGCCTTCGAACGGGTTCTCCGTGCTTTCGCCAACCTGCTCGAGCGAGGTGTACATCCAGGAAACGGCGACGCTGCACGGCACGACCAGCCAGACCATGTTGCCGTGCATGAAACCGCTGACGCTATCGTTCAACCGGTTGAATTCGTTCAGAAGACCGAACGGAAGCGACAGGCAGAAAAACCGGACGAACAGGGAGCTGACGGTCGCATACTGACGCGGGTAGGGAAAGTTCTTGAAGCGTTCCGATCTTGCCTGGAGATCGATGAAATCGCCGACGGTTTTCTGAAGCTCCATGTAAAAGTTCGAATTCAGATGCCCGGCCATGTGAAGCGTCCGGAGCGAAGTACCCTGCAGGCTCAGCACGAACGTTGCGATGCAAGCCGAGGAGAGCGACTGTTCCGTTTCGGTCGAGGAGAGGTACTTCGGCAACAATTCGCTGATGTCCTTTTCCCACTCCGGAACACGATAGAACCGGCGGTACTCTGCGTTGTAGCGTTTGTTC
The DNA here is from genome assembly GCF_003858025.1 of Burkholderia sp. Bp9004. NCBI lineage: Bacteria > Pseudomonadati > Pseudomonadota > Betaproteobacteria > Burkholderiales > Burkholderiaceae > Burkholderia > Burkholderia sp. Bp9004. The sequence continues at coordinate 115,332 of NZ_QTQD01000013.1, forward strand.
GTGCTTTCCCAGATGCGCGGGCGGCGCAGGTCATAGCGCAGCGCGGTCAGCCACGCCAGGTGGCGATCGACGAGTGTTCGGGCGATCTCGTCATCGGTGACGAAGTCGCGGACGAATTGGCCCCAGCGCCGGCTCTTGCTCAGGATATCCGTCCAGATCTCCAGCGCGTCCATTGCGCGGTTGTAGGTTTGAACGTTCTTGAAGCCGACGATGAACGATGTCGCAGTTCCGAGCAGAACCACGATCGTCAGGGGGATCGACAGCCACGTAACGGAGAAAAACTTGTACAGGACAACCGGAACGGAACCGAAAATGAGCAGCTCGTAAATTTTCCAGCGCGTCCAGATCAGGAACTCCGACAGTTTGTACGATTTCCCCATGTGCATTTTATTTGCCTCATCGTTGAGTCAGGTGGGTGACGAAGACGGCGTTCGAGTCGCGTGCGATCGTTCGTCGACATCATGCCCGCGATCGATCAGTGCGGCGTGTGATGGATTGGTGCCGAAGCGGCAACATCGTGAGCACGACTGCGGATCTACTGCGCAATGCCGTGTCGACCTAGGATGACTTCGCGCGGCGAGTTGCCGCCATCGACATCAACCGAGGGCAATGATCATGTCGCAGAAGATCCTGATAGTGGGTGCCGGTTTTGCCGGCGTGTGGGGCGCACTGGGCGCGGCGCGCGTGCTGGATGGTGCCGGTGTGACGAGCGGCGACGTCGAGATCACGTTGATCTCCCCGAAACCGGAACTGCAGATCCGGCCGCGGCTGTACGAAAGCGAGCCGCAGCGGATGGCCGCACCGTTGCTGCCGCTGCTCGATGCGGTCGGCGTGAAGTTTCTCGAAGGTAGCGTCGATGAGATTTCCGTCCGCGAGAAGACGGTCAGTGTCGCGTGCGCAAACGGCCAGCGACGTCTGCTCGCGTATGACAGGCTGTTGTTGACCAGCGGCAGCAGGTTGAGCAAGCCGCCGGTGCCGGGGCTCGCGGAACACGCGTTTTCGGTCGATCGTATCGAGGACGCCGTCGCGCTCGACGACCACTTCGCGGCGCTCGCGAAACTGCCGGAATCGCCGGCACGCAATACGGTCGCGGTGGTCGGCTGCGGCTTTACGGGTATCGAGGTTGCCACCGAGTTGCCCAAGCGTTTGCGCGAGTGGTTTGGCCCGCAGACGAAAGGGCGTGTCGTCGTGATCGGCGCGCAGGACGACATCGGTCCCGATCTCGGCCCGAATCCTCGGCCGTATGTCGCCGAAGCATTCGCGTCGCTCGGCGTCGAGGCCGTGCTCGGATCGCGCGTCGTGTCGGTCGCGGCCGACGGCGTTCGTACCGCGTCGGGCATGCACATCGAGGCGATGACCGTGATCTGGGCGGGCGGAATGCTTGCGAGCCCGCTGACGTCGCAAGTCTCGTCGCACCTGGATCCGCTCGGGCGCGTCGAGGTCACACCGGATCTTCGCGTGGCGGAAGCGCCGCACGTATTCGTCGCGGGAGACGTGGCGCGGGCACGCAGCGACGATGACGGGCACTATGCATTGATGTCATGCCAGCACGCGATCGTGATGGGGCAATTCGGCGGGCACAACGTCGCGGCGGATCTGATCGGCGTGCCGACACTGGAATACCGGCAGCCGTTCTATGCGACATGCGTCGACCTGGGCGATTGGGGCGCCGTGTACTCGGAAGGCTGGGATCGGCAGATCAAACTGACGCATGCCGAAGGAAAGGCGCGCAAGCAGATGATCAACACGCAATGGATCTATCCGCCGGCACCGAATCGTGCCGAGGCACTGGCGGCCGGTAACCCGCAGGCGTCGTTCGATTGACCGGTCGCCCCCCGCGCGTGTCGCGAGATGCGCCGCGGGGGGAGGAGCACGCCGCTGCGGCAACGAACGCCGTCGGCGGACGACGCGCTGTCGCGCCGCGACAGGCGCCGGTCAGTCGACGACGGTCACGATATTGACGGTGCCTTGCCGGGCCATCTTCGCATACGGGCACAAGCGTTCCGCGGTTCGAACCATTTCTTCCGCGACGTTTCGATCGACGCCCGGCATCCGCACCCGAACGTCGATGAGCAACGCATAGCCGCCGTCCATGGGATCGCGGCCGAATGAAACCTGCACTTCCACGGCGGTATCGGGGGTTTCCATATCGGCGCGTTTCTCGAGCAGATTGAGCGCGCCGTGGAAGCACGCGGCGAAGCCGGCCGCGAACAATTGCTCCGGATTGGTCCCGTTGCCGGGCCCGCCAAACTCGGTGGGCAGGCGCAAGTCGACGGCGAGATTTCCGTCGTCCGAGCGGACGACGCCGGATGCGCGGCCGTGTCCCGTCTCGCCGCCGGACACGGTGACGGTCGTGGTGTAAAGCGGTTGAAAATCCCGGCCTCGATACCTGTCGAGGAGGGAAAGCGGCGGGGCTTGCAGCTTGTTGTCATCCATGATGCGTGCTCGAATTCAGCGACACGCTTCGACCTCGGTCATTCGATCGTCGAAACGTCTTGCGAAGGGGCCGGAACGCCCGGGCAAGTAGCGTCGTCAAGGAATGACGGGCACGGAGGATCGTCCGAGGAATGCGGCAATCTTCCGGTGCAGCCCGATTCCCGGTTCGTCTACGGGAGAAAGACGCTTCCATGCTAGAGGCGCGCGCGGGATGGCGGTATGGCCGTTCCGGGCGATTGTATGTTTCCCGTTGGACACCAATCGGGAACGCGCCACGCATTTCAAACAGGCGCCCGGCGGCAGCGATTGCCGGCACGCAAGGCCGCACGCGATTGGTGCACGCCGCGCGTCAGCGGCCCAGGCACGCGCGCAGCGCTCGCGCGTGACGTTGCGCTTCGTCCGCGTCGGCGATGTTCGCGAACCCGATGATGAGGCCGCGTGGCGTTTGCTGCGTGTGGCTGTTCGTGTACCAGATCGACAGCGGCAGGACCGCGAGCCCGGCTTCGCGGGCGCGCGCGGCGACGGTGACATCGTCGACCGGCCCCTCGGGCCCAACCGTGAACCGCACCGCGAACTGGATGCCGCCAGGCGGCAGGTCGACGATCAGCCGCTTGCCGAACGCCTGCCGCAATGCGTGCACGATCAGCGTGCGGCGCTCGCCATACAGCGTGCGCATGCGCTTCAGGTGCCGGGCGAAGTGACCCTGTTCGATGAAATCCGCCAGGGCCGCCTGCAGGAGCGCCGGCGAGCCTGCGTTCATGCTGCAGGCCACGCGTTCGACACGCTCCACCGCACGCTCCGGCACGACTGCGTACGCGAGCCGCAAGCCGGGATACATCGCCTTGCTGAAGGTACTGCAATAGATCACGCGATCGCGCCGGTCGAGACTCTTCAGCGCCTGCAGCGGGCGGCCCAGATAGCGGAACTCGCTGTCGTAGTCGTCCTCGACGATCCACCCGGACGTCTTTTCGGCCCAGTCCAGCAGCGCGATGCGGCGGGACAGCGACAGCGTATGCCCGAGGGGGCTCTGATGCGACGGCGTCACGAGCGCGAAGCGCGCATGCGCGTCCAGCTGCAGGCCGCGCTCGACGTCGATTCCCTCGGCATCCACCGGCACCGGGACGAGGTGCACGCCCGTCTCGGAGAGGAAACTGCGTGCGAGCAGATAGCCGGGGTCCTCGAACCAGACGCGGTCGTTCGGACGCGCGAGGCTGCGCAGCACGAGTTCCAGCGTGGCGCGGTAGCCGCTGGTGATGAACACCTGTTCCGGCACGCAGGTGACGCCGCGCGACAGCCCCAGATAGGTGGCGATGTGTTCGCGCAGCGGCCTGTAACCGGCCGGATTCGGGTAGCCCAGCAGCGCACGATCCCCGCTGCGCGCGCGCAGCGACACGAGGCGGTGCCAGACCTTGCGCGGAAAGGCGTCGAGGGCAGGGACCCCGGGCTGCAACGGGCGCGGCTCGCCGCTCATCGCGACGGCGATCGGTTGCGCGCGCCGCGGAGGCGGGCTGTCGCGCGACATGCCCGGTACCTGAAGCACGTCGGCGCTGTCGACGTGCGCCGCCGATTCGTCGTCATGCGCGGGGGTCGCCCGCAGCAGCGATTTCGGCAAGGACGGCGAGACGAACGTGCCTGCCGCGCCACGCATTTGCAGATATCCCTCGTCGACCAGGATCGTGTAAGCCTGTTCGACGGTGCCGCGCGCCGTGTTCAATTGCGTCGCCAGACCGCGTAACGCCGGCACGCGATCGCCCGGACGCAGGTGGCCCGCGGCGATCGCGGTTCTGAACCGCTCGCAGATCTGCAGATAGATCGGCAACTGATGCTGCCGGTCGATTTCGATGGTCAGCATGGAGGATTGCGCAGACATGACGGCCTCGTGGGTAACGGAACAGACACGGCATGGACCAGTCCGATCGACGATTCTTGGCACTGATGGATAGGACATGATTCTTCCACAATTGCTCCACGCGATGCGACGGTCATCACCGCCTTCACCGGATCCGGCACCCGTCATGTCCCCTCGCATTCACATGCAATCCATTCGTCAGGAGATTTTGCGATGAAGATCGTTGTCATCGGCGGTTCGGGCCTGATCGGCTCGCGTGTCGTCACGCTGCTCGAGGAAGCGGGCCATCGGGCGGTTGCCGCATCGCCGCGCACCGGTGTCAATACCATCACGGGCGAGGGCCTGACCGACGCATTGACGGACGCGGACGTGGTCGTGGACGTGGCGAACGCACCGTCATGGGAACCGCAGGCGGTCCTGGACTTCTTCCGCACGTCGGCACGCAATCTCGGCAAGGCCGAAGTGGCCGCGGGCGTGCGCCATCACGTCGCGCTGTCGATCGTCGGTTGCGACCGGATGCCGGAGAACGGCTATTTCGCGGCCAAGGTCGCGCAGGAGCAGGCGATCGAGGCGGCGGGCGTACCGTACACGATCGCGCGCGCGACGCAATTCATGGAATTCATCGGCGGCATCGCGGATTTCGGCACGGTTGACGGCACCGTGCGCATCGGCGACGGACTGTTCCAGCCGATCGCCGCGGAAGACGTGTCGGCACTCGTCGCGCAGGCCGCGCTCGCCGGGCCGCAGAACGGCACGATCGAGATCGCGGGTCCGGATCGCGCGCCGTTCGCGGAGATCGTCGCGCGCTACCTGAAGTCGGTCGGCGACACGCGCGCGGTGGTGACCGATCGCGACGCCCGCTACTACGGCGGCCGCGTCGAGGAAACGTCGCTGGTGCCGCTCGGGGACGCGCGGCTGGGCCGCATCGGTCTCGACCAGTGGCTGGCAAGAAGCTGATTCACGTTCGCACGTATGCGATACGCCGGCGCATGCCGGCGACGAGTCGATCCGTGTGAGCAGCACGAGTGGGGGCAGCGGAAATGAATCATTCGGAACCATCGGAACACGGCGCGCGTCGCGACCTGGCCAGTCGCGCCGATGCACTGTCGGCGAGCTTCGGTGCGAGCTATGCAGGCATCCTTGCATTCGTTGCCGTGGCGAGCGAGGGGAGTTTCACCAAGGCCGCCGAACTGCTCGGCGTCGGGCGGCCGGCCGTGAGCCGGAACGTCCAGAAGCTGGAGGCGCAGCTGAGCACGCGGCTGTTCCAGCGGACCACGCGCACGACCGAGCTGACTTGCGAGGGCCGGCGCTTCTTCGAGAATTGCCATCAGGGCGTGGCGCAGATCGTCGAAGCCATGAACGACATGCTGGAATTGCGGCAGGGGCCGCCGCGCGGCCTCATCCGCATCAGCTCGGCAGTGGGATTCGGCAGGAAGATCGTGGCGCCGCTGCTGGAAAAATTCGCCCACGCCTATCCGGACATCATCATCGATCTGCTGCTCGACGACCGGCCCGTCGATCTGGTGTCCGAGCGGATCGACGTGTCGTTCCGTAACGGCCGCATCGAGGACTCCAGCATCATCGCCCGGCAACTGATTCCGATGCAGATGGCGCTCTGCGCGGCGCCGTCGTATGTGGCGAGGCACGGTCTCCCGCAGAGCGTCGAGGACCTCGACCGGCACGAGTGCATCAATTTCCGGTTTGCGAGCGGGCGCCTGTTCGAATGGGAGTTCAACGTGGACGGCCGCGTGCAGAAGTACCTGCCGACGTCGCGCCTCACGTTCAACGACGCTGATCTGGTGTTACGTTCGGTGCTGAACGGATCGGGCATCGCGCAGATGGCGGGCTACCAGATCCGCGACCATCTCGCGTCGAACGAACTCGTCGTCGCGCTGGCGAAGCACGTGCCGGAGGATCGCGGTCACTACATCTGCTATCTGAGCCGGCAACACCTTCCGACGCGCATCCGGATCTTCGTCGACTTCATGACCGAGCAGATTCGCGCGCTCGATCTGAACTGCATGACGCGGTTCAATCCGGAAGTGCCGGTGTTGTCGTCGGCCGCGTCGGCCGCGTCGGCGGGGCTGGCGGCTTGACGCAGCTCCACGCGCGTTCGTCCGCAATCCAGTCGCCGAACAGCTGGATCTTTTGTTGCTGTTCGGTTCCGCCCGGATACACGAAGTAATAGCCCATCCCCGTCGGCAACGAGATGTCGAACGGCATCACGAGCCGGTGTGCCGCCACGCTCTCGTCCACCAGCGTCCTGTCGCCCCCAGGGGGCGTCGACGTCGTCTCCAAGGACGCACGCCCCCTGTTCGGACTGAATTCCGCTACCGGCCGCATTTGCGTCGCGCGTTCTCGTCCAGGCGTCGCTTCAGTAGCTTCGGCACGCGGACCTGATGCGATGCCAGGCCCACGTCCCGCTGATTCGATCGGTCATGCGTGCGCGCGGATATCCCGCGTTGCCGAACCAGACCAGCCGCCGGTATGCCCGGCTCGGCCTGCAAGCGAGCCCGCGACGGTCAATGCAGCTCGCTGAAGCGCGGATCGATATACGCGTCGACGTCCTGCGACTGTTTGTACACGGCATTGCGCACGTTGAACGCATTCGCGTTGCGGGTCGACCCGTAGATCGAGTCGAGCCCGTCGCCCTTGCGGAACGCTTGCTTCGCGGCCGCCGCGTCGAGCAGGTGCGTGCCTTTCAGCAGCGGGAGATATTGCGCGGGCGTGAGGCCCACGCGTGCCGACATGATCTTCACCGCATCGGCCTGCGTCTTCGGGTCGTTGATATAGGCGACGCAGCGATACCAGACCTTGACCACCTTCGCCCAGTCGGCCCGACGCGCGGCGAGGCTCGCCGGCGCGACCGTGATCGCATCGTAGATCAGCCCCGGCGCATCCGCCGACGTGAAGATTGCCCGTGCGCCGGGTGCGCGCTTCAACGCCTCGCCCGCGTTCGGCTGCCATGCGGCCACTGCGGCGATGTCGGTCGACGAACCGAGCACCTGCGGCAGTTCGTTCGTCTTCGCATTCACGAGCGTGACGTCGCCGTCCTTGAGCCCGTGCTTCTGCAGCGCGGTTTCGAGCAGCAGGTGATCGACGAGGCCGAGCTCGACGCCGACCTTCTTGCCCTTCAGGCCTTCGATGGTGCGCAGCGGCGGCTTCGCGACAATCATGTCGTTGCCGGCCGAATAGTCGGTCAACAGGATCATGACGTTCTTCGCGCCGGCCGCGCCGGTGACGAGCGCATCGCCGTTGGTCGCCGCGACCGCGTCGAGCTTGCCGGCGGAAAACGCGTCGAGCGAGGCCGAATAATCGAACCATTCGAAGTCGACGTCGACGCCGGCTTCCTTGAACCAGCCCTTGTCGAGCGCGACCTGGAACGCGACCCAGCCCGGCCAGTCGCTGTAGCCGATTTTCAGCGGCGCCGCCGCGTGCACGGCGGGCGCTGCCAGCAGCGCGGCTGCCGCGACGGTGGCGCCGAGTGCGTGACGGATGGAACGGAAGAAACGGAAGAAACGGAGGGACGGCAGGCGGCGGAACGCCAGGGCGGGACGGGTCATCGTTGTTCTCCAGGAGACCGGGATCGGGATCGTCGATTCGGACCGTGCCTGTGCGCGGTCCGGCCGCGTGGCCGGTTCCTGCCGATGCGGAACGAGAAGCGGCCACGGAGAGGCGCGACGGCCGTTGCCATCGCCAATCTCCCGGGCTTTTGTCCCGCCGTGTAGCGCGCGTGCATCCGGTCTCGCGATCGGACGAACCCGCGCCGGGCTGCTCTCGGACCAGACGTTCGATGAACCGGAACCCTAGCACCCCTAAGATGCGACGCCGCCGCACCTCTCGGCATCATGCCGAGCGAGAAGCGTGCCAATGGCGCGCGGCAACGCGATTCACCGGCGGCGGACGGCGCGCTGAAGTTCGATGAAGCGGGCGGAGAACAGCGCGCTCAATGCGCGCCGGAGCAGGTCGAGCTTGTTCATGAAGAGTGGGGTATCGAGTGAGGATGCACCTGTTCAGCAATGCCCATGCCATCGCGGACCGCGCGGTGCGCGCGTGCGCGATGCGCACTGCGACGGTGCGCGATCGCGTGCGCATGGTGCGTCGCACGCCCGCCGCGAGGGCAGGCCGCCGCCGCCGATGCGTGCATGCCGTGCGTCATCGGACCGTCGTGCCGCGTCGTGCGGTGATTGCGCGGCGGCTGGCACGCAACTCGCTTTATCGACACCCGAGAGGTGCGAAGCAATTTGCATCATCTTCAGGATCGCTAGGGTTCCGGTCGTGCGGCGTTCGCGCCGCGCGATGACTGGTCCGAGAGCAATCCGGTCTTGCCTTTGCCTCGATTCGAGGAAACGGCGAGGCTCCACGGAGGGATAAAAGCCCGGGAGGTCGCGATGTCGTTCGGTCGCCCTCTCACGCCTTTTGTCCAACCGACCACGGAGCCGCCATGTCGCCGAGCCCCCAAGCCGTCCCCGTCCTTGAGCCACCGCCACACGTCGCGTGGGAAACGCTGATTCCCGCAGGAACCCACTGGTCCGGTATCCTGCGCCGCGGCCTCGCACTGCGCATCGTCGATGTCGACGGCGGCGCGAACCTGTCCGCCGTCTTTCATCGCCAGGAAGACCCGCTCGAACGCTACAACATGGCCGACACGCTGAAGGCGCAGCACACCGCGCACCTCACGCGCGGCCATGCGCTGTATACGGACATGGGGCGCGTGATCGCGTCGATCACGGCCGACACGCTCGGCTGGCACGACCCGCTCGGCGGTGTCGGCGATGCGCGGTTGTTCGCGCACAAGTACGGCACGACCTCGTACCAGGCCGATCGCAACGCGATGATCCGCAACGGTCGCGACAGCCTCGTGCTCGAGCTCGCGAAATACGGACTGTCGGCACGCGATCTCGCCGCGAACGTCAACTTCTTCAGCAGGCTCGACGCGCGCGACGACGGCACGCTCGATTTCATCGCCGGCCACTCGCCGGCCGGCAGCGCGCTCGACCTGCGCTTCGAGATGAACACGCTCGCGGCGTTCTCGACCGCGCCGCATCCGCTCGATCCGCGTGCGGACTACGCACCGAAGCCCGTGAAGTTGATCGCGTACCGCGCGTATCCGGCGGACGGCGCCGCGCCCGAGGACGACCCGTGCCGCCGCGCATGCGCGGAGAACATGCGCGGCTTCGCCAACACCGACCGCCTGTTCGCGTAAGGAGCCCTTCAATGCCGATCATCGAAAGCCGTCTCCACCCGCGCGACGCGATCCACGACACCACGCTGAAAGCAGGCGAACCGTGGCTGCACGACCTGAAACGCGGACAGGTCTTCCGCATCCTCGACCTGGAAGGCAACCAGGCGGTCGACACGTTGTTCTATCGCACCGACGACATCGAGGAGCGCTACAGCGCGCAGGACACGATTCGCGCGCAGCGCAACCTGTACCTGAGCGCGGGCAGCGTGCTGCTGTCCAGCCGGGGCAACCCAATGGTGACGATCGTCGCCGATACCTGCGGCCGCCACGACACGCTCGGCGGCGCGTGTGCGGCCGAGAGCAACACCGTGCGCTATGCGCTCGACAAGCGTTACATGCACAACTGCCGCGACAGCTTCCTCAACGCGATTGCGCACTGCACGTGCGGCGCGGGCGCGCGTCTCGGCAAGCGCGACCTCGTCGGCAACGTCAACTTCTTCATGAACGTGCCTGTGACGCCGCTCGGCGGGCTCACGTTCGAGGACGGCATTTCCGCGCCCGGCAAGTACGTGGAGATGCGCGCGGAGATGGACGTCACCGTGCTGATCTCGAACTGCCCGCAACTCAACAATCCGTGCAACGGCTACAACCCGACGCCCGTGCGCCTCACGATCTGGGAGGCTGAATGAACTACACCCACGCTCACTCTCGTTCGCGGGAGGCAACATGAGGTTCGCCAAGGTCCTCGTCGCGAACCGCGGCGAAATCGCGTGCCGCGTGATCCGCACGCTCAAGCGGCTCGGCATCGCGTCGGTCGCGATTTATTCGGATGCCGATCGCGACGCGCGTCACGTGGCGCTCGCCGACGAAGCGGTGCGTGTCGGGCCCGCGCCGGCGGCCGACAGCTACCTGAACGTCGCGGCGATCCTCGCTGCCGCACGCGAGACCGGCGCGCAGGCCGTGCATCCCGGCTACGGCTTCCTGTCCGAGCATGCCGGTTTCGCCGATGCATGCGAGGCAGCGGGCCTGCGCTTCATCGGGCCGCGCGGCGATCACATGCGTGCGTTCGGTCTCAAGCACACCGCGCGCGCGCTCGCCGCTGCGCAGGGCGTCGCGCTGCTGCCGGGCACGGGCCTGCTCGACGACGTGGCGACGGCGCTCGCCGAAGCCGACGCAATCGGTTATCCGGTGATGCTGAAAAGCACCGCCGGTGGCGGCGGGATCGGCATGTCGCTCTGCCGCGATGCCGCGCAGCTCGAGGCGGCCTTCGAATCCGTCGTGCGGCTCGGTAACGCGAACTTCGCGCATGCGGGGGTCTATCTCGAGAAGTTCGTCGAACACGCGCGGCACATCGAAGTGCAGATCTTCGGCGACGGGCTGGGCGGCGCGATCGCGCTCGGCGAACGCGATTGCTCCGTGCAGCGCCGCAACCAGAAGGTGATCGAGGAAACGCCCGCGCCGGACCTCAGCGGCGCCGAGCGCGATGCGCTGCATGCGAGCGCGGTGCGACTCGCCCGCGCGGTCGGCTACGCGTCGGCCGGCACCGTCGAATTCGTGTTCGACGCGAACGCGCGGCAGTTCTATTTCCTCGAGGTGAATACGCGACTGCAGGTCGAACATTGCGTGACCGAAGCGGTGACGGGCGTCGATCTCGTGGAATGGATGATCCTGCAGGCCGAAGGCGACCTGCCGCCGCTCGACACGCTCGCCGTCGCGCCGCGTGGCGCGAGCATCCAGGTGCGGCTCTATGCGGAGGATCCGCACAAGCAGTTCCAGCCGAGCGCGGGGTTGCTCACGCACGTCGCGTTTCCGGACGACGTGCGCGTCGACGGCTGGATCGAAGCGGGCACCGAGATCAGCGCGCATTACGATCCGCTGCTCGCGAAGCTGATCGTGCGCGGCGATACGCGGCGCGACGCGCTGGCCGCATTGCAGGCCGCGCTCGCCCGTACCGAGCTGTACGGGATCGAGACCAACCTCGACTACCTGCGCGCCGTCGTCGGCTCGGACACGTTCGCGCGCGGCGCGCCGACGACGGCATTCCTGTCGCGCTTCGCGTTCGCGCCGCACACGATCGACGTGCTCGACGGCGGCGTGCAGACCACCGTGCAGCAGGCCCCCGGTCGCGTCGGCTACTGGAGCGTCGGTGTGCCGCCGTCCGGTCCGATGGACGATCGCGCGTTCGATCTCGCGAACGCGCTGCTCGGCAACGCGCGCGACGCGGCGGGGCTGGAATTCACGATGGTCGGCGCGACGCTGCGCTTCAACACGGCGACGCTGTTCGTGCTCGGCGGCGCGCCGCTCGCGGCCACGCTCGATGGCGAGCCCGCGCCGTTCTGGCAGGTGCTGCGCGCGCGGCCCGGCGCGGTGCTGAAGCTCGGCGGCGTGATGGGCGCGGGCGTGCGCGCATGTCTTGCCGTGAAGGGCGGGCTGCAAGTGCCCGACTATCTCGGCAGCAAGGCGACCTTCACGCTCGGCCAGTTCGGCGGCCACGCGGGGCGCGCGCTGCGCAAGGGCGACGTGCTGCATCTGCACGCGGACGCGGGGCGCGGCGACGCGGGCGCGACGCTGGCCGCGGCCGACGTTCCCGCGCTGACGCATGCCTGGACGCTCGGCGTGCTCGACGGGCCGCACGGCGCGCCTGATTTCTTTACGCCCGACGACATCGCGATGCTCTACGGCACGCAGTGGACGGTCCATTACAACTCCAGCCGCACCGGCGTGCGGCTGATCGGCCCGAAGCCGCAATGGGCCCGCGTGGACGGCGGCGAGGCAGGCCTGCATCCGTCGAACATCCACGACAACGCGTATGCGATCGGTGCGGTCGATTTCACCGGCGACATGCCGGTGATCCTGGGCCCCGACGGTCCGAGCCTCGGCGGCTTCGTGTGCCCGGTGACGGTCGTGCGCGACGAGTTGTGGAAGCTCGGGCAGTTGCGCCCGGGCGATACCGTGCAGTTCGTGCGCGCCCGCGTATCGCCCGCGCCTGCCGCCGCCTCGATCGCGATCGCGCCCGCGGCATCCGCTGGCGCGCCGGACGATTGCGTGCTGCATCGCGACCCGTTGGCCGGCGGCGGCATCGGCGTGGTGTACCGGCGCTCGGGCGATCGCAACGTGCTGGTCGAATACGGACCGCTCGTGCTCGACCTGAACCTGCGCTTTCGCGTGCACGCGCTGATGTGCTGGCTCGACGCGCACCGGCTGCCCGGCATGCTCGACCTGACGCCGGGGATACGTTCGCTGCAGGTGCAGTTCGACGCGCGGACGCTGCCGCTCGCCACGCTGCTCGCGCATCTGCAGGCCGCCGAGCGCGAATTGCCCGACGTGGCCGACATGCGCGTGCCGAACCGCATCGTGCATCTGCCGCTGTCATGGGACGACCCGTCGACGCGCGTCGCGATCGAGCGCTACATGCAGTCGGTGCGGCCCGATGCGCCGTGGTGCCCGAGCAATATCGAGTTCATCCGGCGCATCAACGGCCTGGCGAGTATCGACGACGTGAAGCGCATCGTGTTCGACGCGCGCTATCTGGTGATGGGGCTCGGCGACGTCTACCTCGGTGCGCCGGTCGCGACGCCGATCGATCCGCGGCACCGGCTCGTGACCACGAAGTACAACCCCGCGCGCACCTGGACGCCGGAGAACGCGGTCGGCATCGGCGGCGCGTACCTGTGCGTGTACGGGATGGAAGGGCCCGGCGGCTACCAGTTCGTCGGCCGGACGGTGCAGATGTGGAACCGCCACCGCACCACGCGCGAATTCGAGGCCGGCAAGCCCTGGCTGCTGCGCTTCTTCGACGAGATCCGCTTTTACGAAGTCAGCGAGGCGGAGCTGACCGCGCTGCGCGCGGATTTCATCGCGGGCCGCGCGGCGCTGAGGATCGAGGAGTCCGTGTTCGATCTGGGCGCATACAACCGCTTTTTGCGCGACGAGGCGGATTCGATCGCGACGTTCAAGGCCGCGCAGCAAACCGCGTTCGAAGCCGAGCGTGAGCGATGGCGGGCGGCCGGGCACGCGGAATACGTCGGCGACGCGGAGCAGGGCGACGCGCAGGCGGCGCGGGCAGCGGGCGCGCTCGACGACACGCAGCGGGCGATTGCCGCGGACGTGTCGGGCAGCGTGTGGAAGGTGCTGGTCGAGGCGGGCGAGCGCGTGACCGAAGGGCAGGTCGTCGCGATCGTCGAGTCGATGAAGATGGAGGTGGCGGTGACGGCAACGGAAGACGGCACGATCGAGACGATCGATTGTGCGCCGGGCGCGGCGGTGGTGGCCGGCCAGCGGCTGATGGTGATGAAGGCGGGCGCCGCCGAGGAGGTCGCATGAGCACGGCGGAACGTTCCATCCTGCCCGGGCTGCGCTCGATTGCCGCGCTGCGCGCGCGCTACGTGGCGGGCGACCTGACGCCGCATGCGCTCGTCGACGCGATCGCCGCGCATTTCGACGCCGGCGACCCGCATCATGCGTGGATCCGTCCGCTGACGCGCGCGGAGATGACGCGATATGCCGACGCGCTCGCCGGGCGCGACGTCGCGTCGTTGCCGCTTTACGGCGTGCCGTTCGCGATCAAGGACAACATCGACCTCGCCGGCATACCGACGACGGCGGCCTGCCCGGCGTATGCGTATACGCCGGCGCGCAGCGCGCCCGTCGTCGAGCGGCTGATCGCGGCCGGTGCGATTCCGGTCGGCAAGACCAATCTCGACCAGTTCGCGACCGGGCTCTCGGGACAGCGCTCGCCTTACGGCGCGTGCCGCAACGCGCTCGATCCGCGCTATGCATCGGGCGGGTCGAGTTCCGGGTCGGCGGTGGCGGTCGCACTCGGCGTCGCGACGTTCTCGCTCGGCACCGACACGGCCGGTTCCGGGCGCGTGCCGGCCGCGTTTCACGGCCTCGTCGGGCTCAAGCCGACCCGTGGTGTGGTGAGTACGCTCGGCGTCGTGCCGGCCTGCCGGTCGCTCGATTGCGTGTCGGTGTTCGCGCAGTCGCCGGCCGATGCGCGGGCGGTGTTCGACGTCGCGCATGGCGTGATCGAAGGCGATCCTTACGGGCGCGCATGGCAGCCGCCGGCGGGCGCGGGCGGACTGCGCGTGCATCCGGCGCGGCCGCTCGCGCAGGTGCGCTTCGGCGCGCCGCGCGCCGACCGGCTCGAATTCTTCGGCGACGAATCGTATCGCGCGGCCTGGGGCGCGGCGCTCGAACGCCTGCGCGCGACCGGCGCGGAAGTCGTCGAGATCGATTTCAGCCCGTTCCTGGCGGCCGCGCGGCTGCTGTACGACGGCCCGTGGGTTGCCGAGCGGCTCGCCGCGATCGGCGCATTCGCCGCGCGGGAACCCGATGCGCTGCATCCGGTGATCCGCGAAATCGTCGGCGGCGCGTCGCGCTTCAGCGCAGCCGACGCGTTCGCGGCATTCGACCGGCTCGCGACGCTGCGCGTCGAGGCGGCGCGCGCATGGGGCGGGCTCGACGCGATCGTGATGCCGACCTCGGCGACCACCGCGACCGTCGACGCGCTCGAAGCCGATCCGATCGGCGTCAACTCGCGCTTCGGCTACTACACGAATTTCGTCAACCTGCTCGACCTGTCGGCGATCGCCGTGCCGGCCGGCACGTGCGAAAGCGGGCGGCATGCGGGTTTGCCGTTCGGGATCACGTTCGTCGGCCGCGCAAACGACGATGCGCGGCTGCTCGATCTCGCCCAGGCGTGGACCGGCGGCGCCGTCGCTGCCGGCGATGCGGCCGTCGGGGATGCCGGGTCGCTAGCGCCGGCGGCATCAGCCTCCGACGCGTCGTCCGCTGTCGTGCGCGTGGCCGTCGTCGGCGCGCATCTGCGTGGCGAGCCGTTGAACGGGCAGCTCACGCAGCGGGGCGCGCACTTCGTCGCCGCGACGACGACGGCTGCCGCCTATCGACTCTATGCGTTGTCCGCGGCGGCCTGCGGTGGCGTCGCCAAGCCTGGCCTCGTGCGCGTGCCGGACGGCGGCGCGCCGATCGCGGTCGAGATCTGGGAGATGCCCGTCGACGCATACGGCAGCTTCGTCGCCGGGATTGCGGCGCCGCTCGGCATCGGCACGCTGACGCTCGCGGACGGCTCGCGGGTGCAGGGCTTCCTGTGTGAAAGCGCGGCGCTCGACGATGCGCAGGACATCACGCGCTTCGGCGGCTGGCGCGCATACCGCGCTCAGGCCGCCAGCGGCGCGTTGCAGTGAATGCCCGGTCGCGCGTTGCTCCGGCACCCGCGCGACCGGCACCCGAAACGATACGGAGATTCCCATGTCAACGACCCGTAACCCAACCGGCTGGCTCGCCGTTCGCCGCGAGCTGACGGCGCGCGGCAAATGGACGCTCGGGCTGGCGTCCTTTCTGCTGCCGTTCGCCGTCTGGTGCCTGATCAGCTATGTGCCGTTCGTCTGGCATCCGCAAATGCGCATCACGAATCCGGGAAGCGTCGACTATTTCCAGACCGGCATGCAGATCGACCGCGACGTGTTCGACGACGAGCTCGCGCATGCGCGTGCGACGCACGCGGCCGTGCCCGAGGGCGTGCGCGCGAACCCGGTATACCTGCCTGCGCCGCACCAGGTGCTGCGTGCGTTCTACACGGCGTTCACGACGCCGCCTGCATCGCGCGATGGCGTGTGGCTGCACGAGAGCCTCTGGCACAGCATCCGGATCATCTTCTGGGGCTTCGTGATCTCGTCCGCGATCGGCGTGCCGCTCGGCATCGTCTGCGGCACTTTCAGCGCGCTCGCGCGGCTGCAGGAGCCATTCCTGGAGTTCTTCCGCTATCTGCCTGCGCCCGCATTCGGCGCGCTGATGGTCGCGATCCTCGGCATTTACGACGCGCCGAAGGTCGCGATCATCGTGATCGGCACGCTGTTCCAGCAGGTGCTGATCATCGCGAACACGACGCGCAAGCTCGAATACGGGCTGTTCGAGGCCGCGATGACGCTCGGCACGAAGAAGCTCCAGCTGCTCACGCACGTCGTGATTCCGGGTGTGCTGCCGGATCTGTATCGCGACCAGCGGATCCTGCTCGGCTGGGCGTGGACCTACCTGATCGTGGCCGAACTCGTCGGCACGAGCTCGGGCATCACGTGGTACATCAGCCAGCAGGCGCGCTACCAGCATTTCGACAACGTATACGCGGCGATCCTGATGATCGGGATCATCGGCCTCGGCACCGACATCGCGCTCGGACTGCTCGGCCGCAAGCTGTTTCCATGGGACCGCACGCTGAGGGCGTGACGCCCGTCGACGCGCATCCATCGACCGATTTCCGTAGAGGGCATCATGCAGAATCCGCAAGCCGTTCCCGATTACCTGATTCAATCCGACGCGGTGCGCGAGCGCTTCGCGCGACTCAAAGCCCGCGACGTGATTCTCGACGTGCGGCATGTCGGCAAGCGTTTCGCGACGCCGCAGGGCGAGTGCGTCGCACTCGACGACATCAGCTTCCGTACCCACCGGCGCGAGTTCGTGTGCGTGATCGGTCCGTCCGGCTGCGGCAAGTCGACGCTGATTCGCATCCTGGCGGGGCTCGAGGCGCAGACGAGCGGCGAGGTGCTGCTGGACGGCAAGCCCGTGCGGGGGCCGGGCGCCGATCGCGGGATGGTATTCCAGGGCTATACGCTGTTTCCGTGGCTCACCGTGAAGAAGAACGTGATGTTCGGCCTCCGAATGAATGGCAGCAGCGGCGGCGAAGCCGAGCGCGAGGCGCTGCAGTGGCTCGACCTGGTCGGACTGACGCGTTTCGCCGACGTGTATCCGCATCAGTTGTCGGGTGGCATGAAGCAGCGCGTGGCGATCGCCCGCGCGCTCGCGAACCGTCCGCGCATCCTGCTGATGGACGAGCCGTTCGGCGCGCTCGACGCGCAGACGCGTGCGCGGATGCAGACACACCTGCTCGACATCTGGCGCAATATCGACGTGACGATCCTGTTCATCACGCACGATCTCGACGAGGCGATCTTCCTCGCGGACCGGATTCTCGTGCTCAAGGCGAACCCGGGCGGCGTGCAGGAACTGATCGAGGTGCCGGTGGCGCGGCCGCGGGACTATTCGCAGGTCAATACGCCCGAATTCATCGCGACGAAGGCGCGGCTCGAAGCACTGATCCATCCGAAGGAGGAGGCGGCGGACGATGAGGGGGTGAAGCCGCACATGATCCGGATGACGGACGTTTCGGACAATGTCGAGTAACGGGAGTGGTGATGGTTCGGATTTTTTATTAATCGTGTCTGGTGGCGTGCGGGGCGAAATAATGCGCGTTGCGCGCGCGATCATTTTTGTTTTGATTTGGTGTGGAATTCGGGATTCAATTCACATATTTGCGTATCAAGTGAATGAGGTTTTTTTAGGAAAGGGCGGTGTTAATAGAAATACTGCTGAAACGGTGGAGTGTTCCTCTTGGTCTGCGCGTCGCCAGCCTGGCGGCCGCGCTTGCCCCGTCCACTTTGCTTTATCGCGGACTGCATGAAGTATTGAGACAATTGATAATATTGTTTTATTAAATAACGGTCTCTATAAAATCAGGTGGGAGCTGTCAGCGTTTACAGGTTTATCGGATTGCTGATCGATGTAAATTTAAATCGCGTTGGCAAATTGAATTTTCAAGGTTTCATGCGATTCTTCATTCGATCGGCGATCGGAAGTCGTATGGAACGGTCCGCGCACCGGCAGCCCCATTTACCTGAACGGGAGTTTCTATGTCACGCGTTACCGATGTGCTCGTCTCGATCGATACCGAAACGATTCTCCAGAAATATCCGAACCCCAGCCGGGATCCGAAAACCCCGACGCTGATCGACTGGAAGCACGTGTACATGGTCACGAACCAGGACAACGTCGTTTCCGGCCAGGCGGGCGGCGAACTCGACCTGAAAGCCCAGGTGGGCGACCTGATCCGATGGCGCGAAACGAGCTTGTCCCTGGGCTTCGAGAAGCAGGTGGTCTTCTACGGCTTCATCGCCAACCAGGGCAAGGACCTGATTTCGACGCCGACGCCGCGCAAGGCCACCGCATCGATCCCGATTCCGAATCCGAGCTCACCGTCGACGCCGACCTGCCAGAAGGTGGACAACTACTACTGGTCGTCGGAAACGCTGTCGGAAGGCCGCGTCACCTACCACTTCTACTTCCAGATCATCGACCGCAACTGCCAGTCGCTGGGTTGCTATCAGTGGGATCCGTTCATCTCGATCCACAACTGATCTCGGCCGGCGGGCGGCCGCGTGGCGGTCGCCCGCGTCATATTCCCGTTCCGGAGGACGTGCCATGTCTGGTCTTCGTTGCGATGTGCTTGCGATCGTCGATGCCGTCACGCTGCTGTCGACCTATCCCGATGCGAGCCGGAACGCCGATATGCCGACCGTGATCGACGGCCGGCACATCTACGTGGTGAGCCCCGGCGACACCGGGCCGCTCGGTCGCAACGACAGCCGGCTCTTTGCCGGCCTGTCGCCGGGCGACCAGCTCCGCCTGCGCGAAACGGCGCTGGCGCTGCGTGCCGAAGCGAGCGTTCTGTTCATCCGGTTCGCGTTGAAGGATGCCGGCATCGTCGCGCCGATCGAACCGGAGGTGCGCGATGCCGCGACACCGGTGCCGTCCGACGACGACCTGCTCCATCCGCAGTGCCGGCCGATGCCGGACCACTACTGGCGCAGCGATGTGCTGGCCGCGGGCGCCACCACGTGTACGGCCGATTTCGCCGTACTGGACCGCGATGGTGCCGTGTCCGGCTATTTCCGCTGGGAGACGTCGATCGAGATCGCCGGAGGCGGGGCGGATTCTTAGCAGCCCGATTTCAGGCCGTCGTCGGGCCGCGACGGCAACGTCAACCTGGCGCCCGATACCGGTTTCCCGGCGATCTTCCGCGCGAATGCCGCGTTCAAGCAGGATGCCGAACCGTTTGGTTCGCGGGCCGCACGCGTTTCATGGACGGCCCGCCAGCGTTAGTTTCGCTCCTGTTCCAGCCAGCGTCGTTGCGATGCATAGAGATGCGTGCGCATGGCCGCCTGGGCCATCAGCACCTCGCCGTTTTCCAGCGCGTGAAGAATGGACTCGTGTTCGTCGAACGCCTTGGCCCATGTCTGCCTGCTTTCGGTGCGCGCGCTGACGCGCGACGAGATCGGACTGTGGCGTCCGTCGAACAGTTCGCCCACCAGCCTGACCAGCACCGAATTGCCGGTCATCGCTGCAATCGCGACGTGAAATTCGCGATCGTGCTGCAGCGGGGAACGGCCTTCCGCGATGGCGGACCGCATTGCATCGACCGCGCGGCGCACGGGCGCCAGCCGTTCGGGCGTCGCGTGTGCGCATGCGAGTTCGACGACGCTGCCTTCGAGTGCGGCGCGGGCGCTTGTCAGTTCGATCGGGTTTTCGCCCAGCGGTGTCGCCGCGGTATTCGACGCCTTCGCTGGAGGGCACACGAACACGCCGGAGCCCATCCGGACTTCGACGATGCCTTCGATTTCCAGCGCGATGAGCGCCTCTCGAACCGACGGGCGTGACACGCCCAGCTGCTGAGCCAGATCCCGCTCGGGCGGCAGGCGTTCTCCGTCGGCGAACCGCCCCGCATCGATGAGCGAACGAATCTGGTCGGCGATGCGCTGATACAGGCGGCGTGTATCCACCTGTTTGAACTGGTCCAGCAACGCTCCCCCTTGCCGCATACCGCGGATGTCTGTTCCGAAGCGATCAGTCTACTGCACTTTGAATGGCCTGACCAATTCAGACGAAGTCGATGGCGCCTTCCGATGTCGCAGGGAGCTGGATGGATAAATTGGCCTTACCAAGTTTTCAATCCAGTCGGTTCTTGCCGATTCCGCTTTGCGCCCAATGAAAAAGCGGCAAGGTGAGCGTATTCGAGCCACCCGATGCGCGCTTTGTCACCATGCCTTTTAGGGATTTCCCCAAATTCCCGGTGATTGGCTTGACCAATGGTGGCCAGACCAATAGCATGTGTTTGGTCAGGCCAATTTGGTGGTGCCGCGCGCCACATCGTCCTGTTTCACCCATTACAGAGATACCGATGAGAACCGTCATTTGTGAAGAACCCGGTCGTCTGGTCGTTGCCGAGCGCCCGGTGCCGGCCGTGGGCCCCGACGATGTCCTGATCCGCGTGAAGCGGGTTGGTGTATGCGGCACCGACATGCATATCTTCACCGGCAACCAGCCGTACCTCGCCTATCCCAGGGTGATGGGGCACGAGCTGGCCGGCGTCGTCGAGACGGCGCCGGCGGGCGCACGCGTCAAGGCCGGCGACCAGGTCTACGTGATGCCGTATCTGTCGTGCGGAACGTGTGTCGCGTGCCGTGCGGGCAAGACCAATTGCTGCACCCGGATCCAGGTGCTGGGCGTGCACGCCGACGGCGGCATGGTCGAATACCTCGCCGTTCCGCAGGCCTTCGTGTTCGCGGCCAACGGCGTCACGCTCGACCAGGCCGCGATGATCGAATTCCTCGCGATCGGCGCGCACGCGGTCGCGCGTGCCGAGGTCCGGGCCGGGCAACGCGTGCTGGTTGTCGGCGCGGGCCCGATCGGCATGGCCGCGCTGATCTTCGCCATGCTGCGCGGCGCGCAGGTCAGCGTGCTCGACGGCCGCGCGGACCGGCTGGCGGTCTGCGCGGCGGCGCTGGGCGCGCACGCCACCGTGCCGCTCGACACGAGCGGGGCCGGCGCCGATGTCGAGCGCCTCGCGGCGCTCACCGACGGCGAATTCTTCGATGTCGTGTTCGACGCCACCGGCAATCTCGTCGCAATGGAGCGCGGCCTGGACTTCGTCGCGCACGGCGGGAAGTACGTGCTGATCTCGCTCGTGAAGGGCCGCATTTCGTTCTCCGACCCGGAATTCCACAAGCGCGAGACGACGCTGCTCGCGAGCCGCAACGCGACGCCGGCCGATTTCGAAACCGTGCTCGACGCAATGCGTGCGGGGCGGGTGCCGACCGACGCGCTGAAGACGCACGCGCTGACGCTCGCGGACTTGCCCGACCGGTTCGCGGAACTCCTCGAACCGGACGCCGGCGTGATCAAGGCACTCGTCGAATGCTGAACGCGGAGCGCGAACCGATGGGCAACCCGATCCTGCAGTTCGGCACCAGCCGCTTCCTCCAGGCGCACGTCGACCTGTTCGTGTCGGAAGCGCTGGCAGCCAGCCGCGCACTCGGTGCGATCACCGTGGTGCAGACGACGTCGAGCGCGGAAAGCCGTGCCCGCATCGATGCGTTGCGCGCGACCGGGCGCTACCCGGTGCGGATTCGCGGCCGGCGGCACGGCGAGACGATCGATCGCGAGGTCGACTGCACGGCGATCACGGAAGCGTTGCATGCGGCGGACGACTGGGCGCGGTTGCGCGAGCGCGTCGCATGCGAGGTCCGGGCCATCGTGTCCAACACCGGCGACAGCGGCTATGCACCGTTCGACGACGACGGGGCCGATCTGCTTGCCGGCCACCGCGCGCCGCGCGGTTTCGCGGCGAAGCTCGCGGTGCTGCTGCACGAGCGTTTCCGCGCGGGCGGGGCACCCGTCACGCTGCTGCCGTGCGAGCTCGTCGCGCGCAACGGCGACACGCTGCGCGACCTGGTGGTTGCCGTCGCGCGGGGCTGGCGCGCGGACGCGGCTTTCGTCGATTACCTGATCGACGGCTGCGTGTGGGTCAACTCGCTCGTCGACCGGATCGTGTCGGAGCCGATTCACCCGGTCGGCGCGATCGCCGAACCGTATGCGTTGTGGGCGGTGCGGCGCACGGCGGGGATGACGCTGCCGTGCGAGCACCCTGACATCGTCGTGACCGACGATCTCGAACGCTACGAGCGCCTGAAGCTACTGCTGCTCAATCTCGGGCATACGGTACTCGCCGAACAATGGCGCACGCGCGGCGGCTCGCCTGACATGACGGTGGGCGCGGCGATGGGCGATCCCGCGTACCGCGCACCGCTCGAGGCGGTATGGAGCGAAGAGGTGATGCCGGTGTTCGATGCGCTCGGCGAGCGCGACGCGGCGCTGGCCTACCTCGATGACGTGCGCGAACGCTTCCTGAACCCGTTCCTCGCGCATCGGCTGGCCGATATCGCGGGCAATCACGACATGAAGAAGACACGGCGCTTGCGCCCGGTGGTCGAGATGGCGCGCATGCTGAAGCTATCGGTCGCGCAGCCGTACCTGATCGCGGCGCTCGGGTGAGCGGGCGTCCGGGCCGGCATCCAGCGAAGTGAAATCAAATGAAATGGAATGGAGACACGCAACGATGACGACACGCATTATCGATGTGCTGGTACGTGACATTCGCTTTCCAACGTCCAGGAGCATGGACGGCTCGGATGCAATGAACGGCAACTCCGACTATTCGGCAACCTACGTGACGCTCGTCACCGATGCCGGTGACGGCCTTAGCGGGCACGGGCTCACGTTTACGATCGGCCGCGGCAACGACCTGTGTGTCGACGCGGCGCACGCGCTCGCGAAGCTGTTCGTGATCGGCCGGTCGCTCGACGAGATCACGGCCGATTTCGGCGCGTACTGGCACGAAATGGTCGCGGGCGACTGCCAGTTGCGCTGGGTCGGCCCGGAGAAGGGCGTGGTGCATCTCGCGACGGCCGCGCTGATCAACGCGATCTGGGATCTCTGGGCGAAAACGGCGCGCAAGCCGGTCTGGAAATTCCTGGTCGACATGCCGCCCGAACAACTCGTGAACTGCATCGACTTCACGTACATCGACGACGTGCTGACGCGCGACGAGGCCGTCGCGTTGCTGCGCCGGGCCGCACCCGGCAAGGTGCAGCGCGAGCGGGAGATGCGCGAGCACGGCTTTCCCGGCTACACGACCGCTGCCGGCTGGCTCGGTTATTCGGAGGAGAAGATGCGTGCGCTCGCACGCGCCGCCGTGGCCGACGGATGGACCCACCTGAAGCAGAAGGTCGGCGCGGATCTCGAGCAGGACGTGCGGCGTGCGCGCATCCTGCGCGAAGAACTCGGTTGGGAGCGCAAGCTGATGATGGATGCGAACCAGAACTGGGGCGTCGACGAGGCGATCGCGAACATGCGGGTGCTCGCGCGGTTCGATCCGTGGTGGATCGAGGAGCCCACCAGCCCGGACGACATTCTTGGTCATGCGGCGATCCGGCAGCGGATCGGGCCGATCGGTGTCGCGACCGGCGAGCATGCGCACAACCGCGTGATGTTCAAGCAGTTCTTCCAGGCCGGCGCGCTCGATTTCTGCCAGCTCGATCCCGCGCGGCTCGGCGGGCTCAACGAAGTGCTCGCCGTCGTGCTGATGGCGGCGAAGTTCGGCGTGCCGGTGTGCCCGCACGGCGGCGGCGTTGGCCTGTGCCAGTACTCGCAGAACATCGTGATGTTCGACTATATCGCGGTGTCGGGCTCGCTGGAGCGGCGTGTGCTCGAATACGTCGACCATCTTCACGAGCATTTCGAGGCGCCGATCGTGATTCGCCGCGGGCGCTACATGCCTCAGGAGGCGCCTGGTTACGGCGTCACGATGAAGCCGGCTTCGCTCGATGCATTCGCGTACCCGGACGGGCCCGAATGGCGAGCGTAGTCGAACGGGCATCACGACAAGAACCATATCGGAGACAACGATGAACCACGATTCGCAGCAATCGCAGCACCTTGCCAGGGCGGTCAGGAAGGCCGCCGTCCGGCTCTTGCCGTTCCTCACGCTGATGTACGCGCTCGCCTTCATCGATCGCGCGAACGTCGGCTTCGCGAAGCTCGCCTATCAGGCCGACACGGGCTTGAGCGATGCGGCATTCGCATTCGGCGCCGGCATTTTCTTCATCGGTTATGCATTGTTCGAGGTGCCGAGCAATCTCATCATGAATCGCATCGGCGCGCGCGTGTGGATGAGCCGGATCATGGTGACGTGGGGCTTCGTCTCGGCGTCGATGATGTTCGCGCATACGCCGACGCAGTTCTATACGATCCGCTTCCTGCTCGGCGCGGCGGAGGCCGGGTTCTTTCCCGGCATCATCCTGTACCTGACCTACTGGTTTCCTGCGAAGGGGCGCGCCCGCGCGCTCGGACTGTTCTACTTCGGCGTGCCCGTCGCGATGCTGATCGGCAATCCGCTGTCGGGCTTCCTGCTGCAGATGCATGACATGTTCGGTCTGCGGAACTGGCAATGGATGTATCTGGTCGAGGGGCTGATGGCGACCGTGGTTGGCGTGATCGCGTTCTTCTACCTGACGAGCCGGCCGAAAGACGCGCGCTGGCTGACCGACGACGAGAAGCGCGCATTGTGCGACACGCTCGACGCGGAAGAGCGCGCGAAATCGCGGCACCTGTCCGCGGCCGTATTCGGCGTGCTGAAGGACCGTCGCGTGCTGACCTTCATTGCCGCGTACTTCTGTATCCAGATCGGCAATGCGCCGCTCGCGTTCTACCTGCCGTCGAAATTCGCCGCGACGATGGGCACCCAGATCGATGGAAAGATCGGGTTGCTGCTGATGATTCCGTGGCTGTGCACGATTGCGGCGATGATCGTCGCGACGCGATTCGCGGATCGCCACGACAACCATCTGCAGGTCGCGACCGGCATGCTGACGGTCGGGATTCTCGCATTCGCATCGATATCCGTGATCAACACGCCGGTGCTGGCGCTGCTCGCCTTCTGCATCGCGATCCCCGGGCTGGTTGCGTGCCAGCCGGTGTTCTGGTGCCTGCCGACACGTTATCTCGGCGGGACGGGCGCGGCGAGCGGCATTGCGTTCATCGTGTCGATCGGCAATCTCGGCGGCTTCGTGTCGCCGCAGATCAAGGCGTTCGCGGACGCGGCGTCGCACGATTCGCGCACGGGCTTCGTGGTGGTTGCGGCGTTGTGCTTCGTCAGCGTGCTGCTGCTGCGCTCGCTGCGCGGCATGGGGCACGCGGGCGCGGAAAGCGGGACGGGCGGCGTGCAGGCCGGTTCGCATCGCTGAAGCGTTCGCCGGCGCCGCAAGGCGGCCTGCCGGCGCGGAACCACCCATCTTGAATCCAGGATTACCGTCATGTCTTTTTTCCCTACCGGGCCGGTTGCGATCCGACTCCATCCGAACGACGATGTCGTGATCGCGACGCGCCAGCTCGTGTCCGGCGACCTGATCGCGTCCGAGGCGCTCGCCGTGTCCGGCCTGATTCCGCCGGGCCACAAGGTGGCCGTGCGCGACATCGCGAAGGGCGAGCCGGTCAGGCGCTACAACCAGATCATCGGCGTCGCGCGCGAGACGATCGCGCGCGGTCAGCATGTGCACGTGCACAATCTCGGCATGGCCGAGTTTGCGCGCGAGCACGCGTTCGGCGCTGCCGCGAGTCCGACGCGTCTCGACGACACACCGGCGACCTTCCTGGGTATTCGTCGTGACGACGGACGGATCGCGACGCGCAACTACATCGGCATACTGACTAGCGTCAATTGCTCCGCCACGGTGGCGCGTGCGATCGCCGATCATTTTCGGCGAGAGGTGAACCCGCGGGCGCTGGCCGACTATCCGGACATCGACGGCGTGATCGCGCTCACGCACGGGCTCGGCTGCGGGATCGATTCGCGGGGAGACGGAATCGCGATCCTTCGGCGCACGCTGGCGGGCTACGCCGCGCATCCGAATTTCCACTCGGTGCTGTTCATCGGTCTCGGTTGCGAGACCAACCAGATCGGCGACGTGCTGCGCGAAGGCGGGCATGCGGATGCCGCGCGCCTGCACCACTTCACGATCCAGGAGAGCGGCGGCACGCGCAGGACGATCGAGCGCGGCATCGCGATGGTCACGGACATGCTCGCGGACGCGAACCGTGCGGTGCGGGTCGCGATGCCGGCGGCGCATCTCGTGGTGGGGCTGCAGTGCGGCGGCTCGGACGGCTACTCGGGCATCTCGGCGAATCCCGCGCTGGGGGCGGCCGTCGACCGGCTGGTACGGCAGGGCGGCACGGCGATCCTTTCCGAGACGCCCGAAATCTACGGCGCCGAGCATCTGCTCACCCGGCGTGCCGTCAGCCGCGACGTCGGCGAAAAGCTGCTCGCGCGCATCGCGTGGTGGGAAGCCTATTGCGCACGTCACGGCGCCGCGCTGGACAACAATCCGTCGGCCGGCAACAAGGCGGGCGGGCTCACGACGATCCTCGAGAAATCGCTCGGCGCGATCGCGAAGGCCGGAACCACGAATCTCGTCGACGTATACGAATATGCGCAGCGTATCGATGCGCGTGGCCTCGTTTTCATGGATTCGCCCGGCTACGACCCGATGTCGGCGACGGGGCAAGTCGCGTCGGGCGCGAACCTGATTTGCTTCACGACGGGGCGGGGTTCGGCTTACGGCTGTGCGCCGGCGCCGTCGTTGAAACTTGCAACGAATACCGCGCTGTGGGTGCGTCAGGAAGACGACATCGATATCGATTGCGGCGGGGTGATCGACGGTACGTCGAGTGTCGACCAGCTCGGCGCCGCGATCTTCCAGCACATGCTCGACTGCGCGTCCGGCAATCGCTCGAAAAGCGAGCTGCACGGTTACGGCCAGAACGAATTCGTGCCCTGGCAGGTTGGCGTGATCACCTGATCGCGTTTTGCTCGTTGCGGTGTGGCCCGGATGACGGTGTCGCGCGCGCTGCGAGAACTGACGGCCGAACGCGTGCTGACCCTCACCCTGTCGGCACATACGATCACGCTCGCGGCCCTGATTCCCGGCAGGGAGTGGCGCATAATGTTTTAAGGTCGACCCTTGGCTGGAAGAGGGTTTTATGCGCTGCACAATATGCGGGTCCGAGAATCCTCCCGGTGCGAGGTTCTGCCAGGAATGCCAGGCCGTGCTGTCCCGCACGTGTCCGCAATGCGGGCATGAGGCGGCGCCGGCGGCCCGCTTCTGCAGCCATTGCGGAACGTCGCTGACACCGCCCGCCGCGCCGTCGTTTTCCCGACCGTCGGGCCGCGAACCGCCACCCACCCCGATTCATTACACACCAGATCATCTTGCCGAGCGCATCCGTGCCGAACACGCGGCCATGGAAGCGCGCGGCGAGCCCGCCGGCGAGCGCAAGACCGTTACCGCGCTGTTCGCCGACATGGCCGGGTCGACCGCGCTGATTCACGATCTCGATCCCGAAGTGGCGCATCGCCTGATCGTCCCCGTGGTCGAGCTGATGATGGAAGCGGTCCACTACTACGAGGGATACGTCGCGAAATCGCTCGGCGACGGCATCCTCGCGTTGTTCGGCGCACCGATCGCCCACGAAGACCATGCGCAGCGCGCGCTGTTCGCCGCATTGCGCATGCAGCAGGCGATGCGGCAGCATGGCGACCGCATTCGTCTGCAGGAAGGCATTCCTCTGCAGATTCGCGTCGGCGTTCATACGGGCGAAGTCGTCGTCCGTTCCATCCGCACCGTCGACCTGCACACCGAATACGATCCGCTCGGGCATACGATCCACATCGCGTCGCGGATCGAGGGCATCGCCACGCCCACGTCGATTCTCGTCAGCGAGTCCACCCATAAGCTCGCTGAAGGCTATTTCGAGTTCAAGGCGCTGGGCGCGACACAACTCAAGGGCATTCCCGCGCCGCTGTGCGTATACGAGGTGCTTGGCCTGGGCGCATTGCGCACGCGCCTGCAACTGGCAGCCCATCGCGGTCTCGCGCGGTTCGTCGGTCGTGAGACGGAAATGGAGCATCTGAACCGTGCGCTGGAGGCCATGAGGTCGGGGCACGGGCGCATCGTCGGCGTCGTGGGGGAGGCAGGCGTCGGGAAGTCTCGTCTGTTCCACGAGTTCAAGGAGCGCTCGCGACGTGGCGCGCTGGTGCTGGAGACGTTCTCGGTCTCGCACGGCAAGGCGTTTCCCAATTTACCGCTCATCGAACTCCTGAAGAACTATTTCCAGATCACGACGCAGGACGACGAGCGGCGCTGCCGGGAGAAGGTCATCGGCAAGGCGCTCGCGCTCGAGCGCAGTTTCGAGGACCTCGTGCCCTACGTCCTCTATCTGCTTGGAATCGGCGACGGCGGGTCGGTACTCGTCGACATGGATCCGCAGATCCGGCGCGACCGCACCTTCGACGCGATCAGGCAGCTTCTCGTGCGAGAGAGCTGGAATCAGCCGGTCCATTTGCTGTTCGAGGATCTGCAATGGCTCGACCGCGAAACGGAAGCGTTTCTCACCTACCTGGTCGACCACGTGCCCGACGCACGCATCCTGCTTCTCGTGAACTACCGGCCCGAATATCAGCCCGCATGGGCCGGCGCGGATCATTGCAGCAGGATCCGGCTCGAACCGCTTGGCCCGTCCGATGCGCAAGGACTGCTCGCGGTGCTGCTCGGCGAGGATCGCACGCTCGTGCCGCTCAAGCAGCTCATTCTGGAGAAGACGGAGGGCAACCCGTTCTTCATGGAGGAAGTGGTCCAGACGCTCGTGGAAGAGCAATCGCTGCTCGGCGATGCCGGGCGTTATCACATCGTCGAGACCCCGACGACGCTGCACATTCCCACCACCGTGCAGGGCGTGCTGGCCGCGCGTATCGACCGGCTTCCCATCGAGGAAAAGGAGCTGCTGCAGGCGCTCGCGGTGATTGGCCACGAATTCCCGTTCAGTCTGATCCGGCAAATTTGCGGTGAGGCGCCGGCGCGCGACGACGAACTGCGTCGTCTGCTCGCCCACCTGGAAGAAGCGGAGTTCATCTTCGAGCGCCCGGCCTTTCCCGAAGTCAATTACTCGTTCAAGCACGCGCTGACCCAGGAAGTGGCCGGACGCTCGTTGCTTACGGAGCGGCGCACCACGCTGCACGAGCGCACCGCGCAGGCGATCGAGATGCTGTTCCCGACACGCATCGCCGATTACTGCAGCGAACTTGCGCACCACTACGGTCAGAGCGGAAACATTCCCAAGGCAGTCGAATATCTGCATCGCGCGGCACAGCAGGCGCTGCGCCATGCCGCCCATCACGATGCGATGAATCACCTTGGGGCGGCGCTTGCGTTGCTGAAGGGCTTACCGGACACGCCCATGCGTGCGCATTGGGAACTGACGGTGCTGCTTTCCCTCGGGCCCGTCCTGATGGACGTGCGCGGGTATGGCGCGACTGAGGTTGGCACGACTTATACGCGCGCGCTCGAATTGTGCGAGCGCACGGGCGAGGCATCGCAGCGCTTTGCGACGCAGTTGGGATTGCGGATGTACCACCTGGTGCGCGGCGAGTACGCTCTCGCGACCGATCTCGGCAAGCAGATGCTCGTAACCGCAAGGAATGCGAATGATCCGGGTCTCCTCGTCGAGGCGCACAGTGCATTGGGCTCGTGCTTTTTCCTGCAGGGCGATTTCGGCACGGCTCGCACACACCTGGAACAGGCCCTTGCGATCTACGATCCGGAGCAGCATCAGGCGCACGTCTTCGCACACGGAGTGGATCCCGGTATCCGGGCGCTCAGTTTCCTGGTGCTGACCTTGTGGATTCAGGGGTATCCCGACCAGGCGCTCAAGCGCAGCGTTGAGGCACTTGCGCTCGCACGGCATCTTTCTTATGGGCCGTCTCTGGCGTTCAGTCTGACCTACACGGCGCACTTGCATCAACTGAGGCGGGAGCCGATGCTTGCCGCCGAGCGCGCGGAAGCGGTCATTGCCGTATCGACCGAGCACGGATTGCCGTACTGGCTCGCGTGGGGGACGCTTCTGCGAGGCTGGGCGATGAGCGTGCAAGGAGACATCCAGGGCGGCATCGCGCAGATGCGGCTGGGCCTCGACGCGCAGCGGGCAGCGGGCGGCGAAGATCAGCGGCCTTATGGTCTTGCGTTGCTCGCCGACAGTTACTGGCGCGCGGGTGACGAGCGGGCCGCCCTGAACATGCTGGAAGAGGCGACGACGATCGTCGAGCACTCCGGCGAGCATTGCTACGAGGCCGAGCTGTACCGGCTCACGGGAATCTATCTGGCCAGCGCGGCGAGCAAGGCGGGGGCTGCCGCCACACGCGATGACGAAGCGGTCGACTGTTTTCATCGGGCGATCGCGCGCGCGCGCCGGCAGGGTGCCAGAGCGCTGGAATTGCGAGCAGCATCGGACCTCGCTCGGCTACTGCAACGACAGGGGAAGATTGTCGAGGCAAGGCAGGCGCTGTCCGAGGTGTACGCCTGGTTCACGGAAGGATTCGACACGTGCGATCTGCGAGAGGCGAAAGCGCTGCTGGATGCCTTGGACGGGCGCGCAGAATGAATGGGCCTGCGACGCACGACGACGTATCGCGTGACGACGTACCGTCCATGACCGGCCGTTGTTCCGTATAGCGAAGAACTGGGGAGACGGACATGACGATTACGCACACACGACGCCGCAACGATCTGCCGCGCAAACAGATCGCGCTGGCCTTGCAGGGGGGCGGGATGCACGGCGCCTTCACCTGGGGCGTGCTTGACCGGCTGCTCGAAGACGGCAGGCTCGAAATAGAGGGTGTCAGTGCAACCAGTGCCGGCGCGATGAACGCCACCGTGTTCGCGTACGGGCTGCAACAAGGCGGCGAAGACGGCGCGCGTCAGGCACTGCACGACTTCTGGCAGGCGGTCGCGCGATCGGCGGAGCACTACAACCCGCTGCGCTGGGTGCCGTGGCTGAAGGGTACGCACAGCTTCGGGCTCGATCATTCGCCGCTCTATGCGTTTGCCGACATGATGCTGCGCGTCTTTTCGCCGTATCAGTTCAATCCGAACAACCTGAATCCGCTGCGCGAAGTGCTCGAAAGCCACGTCGATTTCGACGCACTGCGCAAGCACTGTCCGATCCGGTTGTACCTGTGCGCCACCAACGTCGAGACGGGGAAGATACGCATCTTCACGGGCGAGGACGTCAGTGCGGACGCGGTGCTGGCCTCGGCATGCGTGCCGACACTGTTCCAGGCGGTCTCGATCGATGGCGAATATTTCTGGGACGGCGGCTACATGGGCAATCCGGCCATCTATCCGCTCATCTACAATTGCGCGACGCGCGACGTCGTGATCGTGCACATCAATCCGCTCGTGCGACGCGGCGTGCCGATCACGGCGGCGGAAATCCTCAATCGCATCAGCGAGATCAGTTTCAATTCGTCGCTGATGCGCGAGATGCGGGCGATCGCGTTCGTCACCGACCTGATCCAGCAGGGCACGATCGATCGCGGCGAGATGAAGGAAATGCTGATCCATTCGATTCGCGCCGACGACGCCATGTGCGCGTTGAGCGTATCGAGCAAGTACAACGCGGATTGGGCATTTCTCAGCGAACTGCATGACCACGGTCGGCGCGAAGCCGACGCATGGCTTGCGCATCACTACGGAAACATCGGGCAGCGGTCGAGTATCGACATCCGCAGGGAGTTTCTCTGAACGCATCGCGGTAATGTCGGCATGGGGCGATCATGCGCAGACGCCCCGGGCCAAGGAGCGAACGTGAGCCGGATGCAGGAGCGATTCGTCGCGTTGTGGTCGTGCAGCGGCGGGACAGATGCCGAGGGTGTCTATCGGATGCTGGCGCGATGCTATGCGGAGCCGGCGCGCCATTACCACACGCTCGTCCACGTGCGGCGATGCTTGCGCCAGTTCGACCTGGCACGCGAGTCGATTCCCGAACCGGACGCCGTCGAACTCGCGCTCTGGTTCCATGACGTGATCTTCGTGCCCGGCGCGAAGGACAACGAGCAGAACAGCGCGGACTGGTTCCGGCGTCGGGCGGACGAGCGAATCCGCGCCTGCGACCACATTTGCGCGATGATTCTCGCGACGACCCACTCGGGTATTGCCGCAGGACTGGATGCCCGTTTCGTCTGCGACATCGACCTGGCCGTGCTCGGCGCTTCCCGCAGCCGGTTTCGCGAAGACGGCCGGCGTCTGCGGGCGGAGCGTCCCGATCTTGACGACCGGGCCTACGACCTTCATGAGCGAACCATTCTGCGCGCGCTGCTCGTGCGTCCGCGCATCTATCTGACGGACTTCTTCTACACGCGTTGCGAGATGCAGGCGCGCAGGAATTTGAGTTGGCGGCTCGGCTTGCCGGTTTCTGAATCGGCATGACGAACGGCTGCGCCGGCGTGATGATCGATCGAAGCGGTGCTCGGGCCCGGGCGATTGCCGTCTGAAATTTTGGGGGCCGGAATGAAACGTCGCGCCGGTGTTGCCTCTGCGCACGCTCGCTACCCAAACTTAAACGAAATGTGACCCCTTCCCGCTGCAAAATTTTGCACAATGGCGGCAGCGCGGCGTTGCTGCCGCGATTCGCCCTCGCTGGCCGGTCTTTCGGCCCTGGGCAGACCAGAACCGTCTTTCGACTTCCGGAACCACTACGACGTGCCGCCGCCGACCGCCATGGACCACCCCAAACGCATCCTGATCGTCGAGGACGATGCCGACATCGCCGACGTGCTGAGCCTGCACCTGCGCGACGAGCGCTACGAAGTGGTTCACAGCGCGGACGGCACGGAAGGGCTGCGCCTGCTCGAACAGGGCAACTGGGACGCACTGATCCTCGACCTGATGCTGCCCGGCGTCGACGGCCTGGAAATCTGCCGACGCGCGCGCGCGATGGCGCGCTACACGCCGATCATCATCACGAGCGCACGCTCGAGTGAGGTGCACCGAATCCTCGGCCTCGAACTCGGCGCCGACGACTACCTCGCGAAGCCGTTCTCGGTGCTCGAACTCGTCGCGCGGGTCAAGGCGTTGCTGCGGCGCGTCGACGCGCTCGCGCGCGATTCGCGGATCGACGCGGGCACGCTCGACGTGGCCGGGCTGTCGGTCGACCCGATCGCGCGCGAAGCTGCCGTCAATGGCGCGCGCATCGACCTCACGCCGCGCGAGTTCGACCTGCTGTATTTCTTCGCGCGGCATCCGGGCAAGGTGTTCTCGCGGATGGACCTGCTCAATGCCGTGTGGGGCTACCAGCACGAAGGCTATGAACACACGGTGAACACCCACATCAACCGGTTGCGCGCGAAGATCGAGGCCGATCCGGCCGAACCCGTGCGCATCCTCACCGTGTGGGGACGCGGCTACAAGCTCGCCGCGCCGGATCAGCGGGACACGTGATGAAGCTGACCCTCACCCAGCGGCTGTCGCTCGTGTTCTCGGTCCTGCTGCTCGCGTGCTCGGGGGCGTCGGCATGGCTGCAGATCCGCGCGAACGACATGCGCGAGAAGGAAGTCGTGCAGGGCCTGTCGCGCGATCTCGCCGCGCATATCGCGAGTAGCACGCCGCTGATGGACGCGAACGGGCTGCGCCCGGACGCCGTGCGCTCGTTGTTCGGCCAGCTGATGGGCGTGAATCCGAGCGTCGAGGTGTACCTGCTCGACAACGCGGGGCACATCCAGGGCGACGACGCGCCGCCCGGCCACGTGAAGCGCGACCGCGTCGATCTGGCGCCGGTGCAGCGCTTCATCGCGGGCGATCCGCTGCCGATCCTCGGCGACGATCCGCGCAGCCCCGACGCGCGCAAGGTGTTCAGCGCCGCGCCGCTGCAGCGTGCGGGACAGCCGCCGTCCGGCTACATCTACGTGGTGCTGCTCGGCGAAGCGCACGACCGGCTGGCCGCGCGCGTCGACGCCGGCAACGTGCTGCGCACGACGCTGTGGTCGATGGCGGTTGTCGCGCTGCTCGGCCTGCTCGCGGGCCTGACCGCCTTCAGTTTCATCACGAGCCCGCTGCGCCGGCTGACCGATGCGATGCGCCGCTTCGACGCGAACGCCGCGCCCGACACGCAGCCGCCGGTGCCACGTTCGCCGCCCGGGCGGCGCGGCGACGACATCGCGGTGCTCGAATCCGCGTTCGCGCAGATGGCCGACCGGATCGGCGACCAGTGGCGCGCGCTGACGCGTCAGGACCAGCAGCGGCGCGAACTGATCACGAACATCTCGCACGACCTGCGCACGCCGCTGACGTCGCTGCACGGTTATCTCGAAACGCTGTCGCTGAAGTCCGACGCGCTCGCGGAGTCCGAGCGCCGCCGCTACCTGTCGATCGCGCTCGCGCAGAGCACGAAGGTCGGCCGCCTCGCGCAGGCGCTGTTCGAGCTCGCGCGGCTCGAATCGGGCGGCGTGCAGGCCGAGCGCGAGCCGTTTTCGCTCGTCGATCTCGTGCAGGACGTATTCGAGAAGTTCGAACTCGCCGCGCAGTCGCGCGGCGTCACGCTGCATGCGCGCATCCCGCCGCGCGTGCCGGTCGTGTCGGCCGATCTCGGGATGATCGAGCGCGTGCTGACCAACCTGCTCGACAACGCATTGCGGCACACGCCGCAGCATGGCGAAGTCGAAGTGGCGCTGACGCCGCAGGAAGACCGCGTGGTGGTGACCGTGTCGGATACCGGCGAAGGGATTCCGCCGGCGCGGCGCGAAGGGCTGTTCCAGCGGCCGCAACGGCCGATGAGCGGCGGTGCGGCGACGAGCGGCGGGCTCGGGCTGCTGATCGTGCACCGGATGCTCGCGCTCAACGGCAGCGGGATCCGGCTCGTCGACCGGGAGGGGCGTGGCGCGGTGTTCGAGTTCGCGCTGGCGGTCGCGCAGCCGGCGGCCGGAGAGGCGCGCTGAAACCGACCGGCGCCGTCGTCGCGATTTCCGCCGATCTGCATGCGTGGAATGCCGGACGGCCGACGCTGGCCCATCGGCCGTCCAACGCAGTTGGCGCCGCGTGCGGCGTGGCAGGAGGCGCTACGTATCGATGCCCGGGCCGGTCTGGCCGATCGTGCAGACGCGTTTGAACCACGCGACTTGCGACCGGCCGAACGCGAGATTTGCGCGAACGATGGCCGACGGATGCCGATGTGATGGATACGGCAGGTTCACTTGTTGTTCGGGGCCGCGCCCGCTCGTGCGTAGCGTCTACGCGCCGCGCTTGCGCCGCACGTCGCTCGGCGTCGTGCCGGTCCAGCGCTTGAACGCGTGGCGGAATCCCACCGCGTCGCTGAAGCCGAGCGTCAGCGCGATGTCCTCGGTGCTGAGCGTGGTGGTGCTCAGGTAGTCGATCGCGAGCGCCTTGCGCACGCTCGTCAGCAACTCGCTGTACGACGTGCCTTCGGCGTCGAGCTTGCGGCGCAATGTGCGCGACGTCATGCACAGCGTGTCGGCGATCGCGTCGATGTCCGGAAACTGCCCGGGCGTGCGCGTGAGTTCATGGTAGACGCGCCGCGTGACGCCCGCCTGGCTGCGCAATTCGTCGAGCAGGCGCGCGCAGTGCGACGACACCTGCGCGGCGGTGATCGGATTCGCGAGCTGCGGCGCGCGCGTGAGCCACGCGGCCGGGTAGCTCAACACATGGTGCGGCTGGTCGAACGCGATCGGGCATTCGAGCGCATCGGACAGCAGCGCCGCATGCGGCGGTCGCGGCTGCGCGAACTGCGCGCGGGCCGGCACGCACCACGCGCCCATCACGTCCTTGATGATCGTCACGTGCAGCGCGAATTGCATGTCGATCAGGAAGCGGTAGAGGGGCAGGTCCGGCTCGGGCAGTGCGGTTTCATGCGGATCCGGGAACAGCCACGACGCGGTGTCGCCCTGTTCGACCCACCGGATCGCGAGCATCCCGTTCGCGAGCTGGTGATATTTGACTGCCGAATCGAACGCATGCGCGAGCGATTCCGAACACAGCATCGCGTAGCCGTACATTCCGTAGCTCGACGCATGCAGCCGGCGGCCGACGCGCACGCCGAGATCGGTGCCGTCATAGCGGCCGATCGCGTTGCGCGCGGCGGTCAGGAACTGCAGTTGCGATGTGAGCGTGAACGGGTCGGTGACGGCGTCCGGCGACAGGCCGGTGCCGTCGAGCACGGCGGTCGGGTCGAGGCCGAGTTCCTGGGCGACACCGACCAGCACGGCCAGCTTGGCCGGCGAGAAGCGCTTCTCGCGCAACGCGTGGGCGAGCGGGGCGTCCGGCAGCGGGGCAGCGCCGGCGGCCGTCGGGGTCAAGAGCGCACTGCGCGGCATGGCTGGTTCTGCGTCCGATTCGATACCGTTCCGGGTTCGCGATTTTGCGCCGGAACGCGCGGGCGCGCCATAGGGTTCACCCTGATGCACATGGCCTTGCACGGCCCGACAACGGCAAACCGACGCGCGAGCGCTAGCCGTGGCTGGCGGTGCGCCGCGCGTCCGCGTGTCCGTTTCGATCATCTTTTCGACCGCCCGGATCATTTTCAAAGCACCGTTGGCGGGCGATAGTCGTCGGTCAGGCGACGGCCCATGCGCATCCGGTGCGCGGGCCGCCGTGCGAACGGCGCTGCCTGGCGCCGTCCCCCGAGGAGCAGGACATGACGAAGAGACACTGGATCGGCTCGTACGGCTCGATCCCCGCCGAGATCGATGCCGATCGCCATCCTTCCGTAACCGCGCTGCTGGACGAAGCGATGCGCCGCTTTGCCGATCGCCCCGCGTTCCGTGCATTCGGCCGCACGCTGACCTACGCCGACGTCGACCGCCTGTCCGCCGCGCTCGCCGCATACCTGCAGCAGGTCGTGGGCGTGCGCAAGGGCGACCGCGTGGCCGTGATGCTGCCCAACGTGCTCGCGTTTCCGGTGACGTTCGTCGCGCTCGCGCGGATCGGCGCGATCCAGGTCAACGTGAACCCGTTCTACACCGCGCACGAGCTCGAACACCAGCTGAACGACGCGGGCGTCGAGGTGGCCGTGGTGTGCGGCGGATCGATGGGCACGTTCGCCGACGTGGTCGGCAAGACGCGCATGCGAACCGTGCTGAGCGTCGGGCGCGGCGATCTCGGCGTCGTCGATGCGCCGGCCGGCGCGTGCGACGCGCTGCCGCCCGGCTCGATCCCGCTCGCGGACGCGATCGCCGCCGGCGAATCGCTCGCCTTCGAGCCGGTCGCGCTCGGCAGCGCCGATCTGCTGCTGCTGCAGTACACGGGCGGCACGACCGGGCTGTCGAAGGGTGCCGCGCTGTCGCACCGCAACCTCGTCGCGAACATCGAGCAGTTCGCGGCGATCGTGCCTGCCGCGCGTCAGCCGGGCGAGGAGGTCGTCGTCACGGCGATCCCGCTGTATCACATCTTCGCGCTGACCGTGAACTTCCTGTCCTACTTCGCGATCGGCGCGGAGAACTGGCTCGTCGCGAACCCGCGCGACATGGACGGCTTCATCGACGTGCTGAAGGCGGCGCGGCCGTCGGTGTTCGTCGGCGTCAACACGCTGTATGCGGGGCTCGCGGGCCATCCGCGGCTGAAGGAGGTCGACTGGTCGCGGCTGAAGCTGTCGGCCGGCGGCGGCGCGGCGGTGATCGACGTGATCTCCGCGCGCTGGAAGGCGGTGACGGGCAACTTCATCCGCGAAGGGTATGGGCTGTCGGAAACGTCGCCGGTGGTCACGTTCAACCCGCAGTCGATCGACGCGTTCACCGGCACGACGGGCCTGCCGCTGCCGTCGACCGACGTGAAGCTGCTCGACGACCAGGATCGCGAGGTGGCGATCGGCGAAGCGGGCGAGATCTGCGTGCAGGGGCCGCAGGTGATGGGCGGCTACTGGCAGAAGCCGGAAGCGAACGCGGCCGCGTTCACCGCGGACGGCTACTTCCGCACCGGCGACATCGGCGTGTTCGACGCGGCCGGCTTCCTGAAGATCGTCGACCGCAAGAAGGACATGATCATCGTGTCCGGCTTCAACGTGTACCCGAACGAGGTGGAAGCCGCGGCCACGTCGCTGGCGGGCGTGGCCGAATGTGCATGCATCGGCGTGCCGGACGAGCGCACGGGCGAGGCCGTCAAGCTGTTCGTGGTGCTTGCGCCGGATGCGGCCGTCACCGAAGCGGAGATCGTCGCGCATTGCCGCGCGAACCTCGCGGCCTACAAGGTGCCGAAGCTGATCCGCCTGGTCGATCGGCTGCCGAAGTCGACGGTCGGCAAGATCCTGCGCCGGGAACTCAGCCGCGCCGACTGATGGCGCCGAAGCGCCGCGCGCCCGTCGGCGCGCGGGCCGGCACGCCGAAAGCCCCGAAGGCCCCGAAGGCCCGGTCCGGGCCGCTCAAGTACAATGCGAGCGGTTCGACCGACGGGGACGCGATGACCGGTTCAGACTCACCTTCCGCCCGGCCCGGGCAGGCGCTACCGTCGCCGAGCGCGACGGTGCCGATCTCGCTCGTCAACGGTTTTCTGGCGAGCGCCGGCGCGCGCCGCGACGTGGTCGAGCGCTACCTGCGCGGGGCCGGCATCCCGCTCGAGCTGCTCGGCGAGCCGCATGCGCGCGTGACGGAAGAGCAGTTCTCGACGCTGTACCGCACGCTCGCGATCGACCTCGACGACGAGATGCCCGGCATCTTCTCGCGCCCGCTGCGCGGCGGCACGCTGAAGTACCTGTGCCTGAGCCTGCTCGATGCGCGCAACCTCGAAACGGCGCTGCATCGTTTCGGCCAGTTCTTCCATATCCTGCTCGACGACTTCTTCGTCGAATCGAAGCGCGACGGCCTCGTCGCGCAGGTGCTGCTGCGGCCGAACCCGGCCGTCGGCCCGATCGGCGCTCTCGGCCAGGAATTGATGCTCAAGCTCGTGCACGGCGTGTGTTCCTGGCTGATCGGGCAGAAGATCCCGCTGCTGAAGATCGAGTTCGCGTGCCCGCGGCCGCGCCATGCGGTCGAGCACCTGTACTTCTTCACCGGTTCCGTGCAGTTCGACTGCGAACGCACGCTGATGCGCTTCAGCGCCGACTACCTCGACGCGCCGATCCGGCAAAGCAAGCGCAACCTGCGCAAGTTCCTCGCGCGCGCGCCCGGCGACTGGATCTTCGAATCGTTCAGCGAACAGCTCGTGTGCCATCGCGTGCGGCAATACCTGTCGGCGGCGCTGCCCGACCTGCCGGTGATCGACCAGGCGGCCGAGCATCTGCATTGTTCGGTGCGCACGCTGAGCCGCCACCTGGCCTCGGAAGGCACGACGTTCCAGGCGCTCAAGGATGAACTGCGGCGCGACATCGCGATCCAGCGGCTCACCGATACGCTCGACACGATCGCCGCGATCGGCGCTGATATCGGCTTCGACGATCCGAGCGCGTTCCATCGCGCGTTCCGCCACTGGACGGGCAGCACGCCGGGGACTTACCGGCGGCGCACGTAGTGCGGTTTTTTCGAACCCGATTTCAATCCCGCTCCCATAACCGGCATCCTTCGCGCGCTCCCATGGACGGCTCCCCGTCGTCACGTGTCATCATGTGTGCGGCATGCAGTTGCGTTTTGCGTATCGGGAATGGCGCATTGCGAAGATCGTCCACATTGCGTCGTTCGCCGTCACGAGCGAGCGGCGTCGCGTCGCGCTCGACGAATTCGACGGACAGGGCGAGCGCGTGAGGATGGCAAGGGCATCGCGAATGCCGTAGCTGTAATGCGTCCATGCCCCGGCGTTGATCAGCACCGCATCCTGCCGTTCCTCGAAAGCGCGATGAATGCGCTCGCACATCGCGCCTTCGCCGTTCGTCTGGAACGATTCCACCTGTACACCCAGTTCCTCCGCCAGCCCTTGCAGCCGTGCATCGATCTGCGCGAGCGTGATCGTCCCGTACTGTGCGGGGTCGCGCTTGCCGAACATGTTGTGATTGATGCCGTGCAGCATCAGGATCTTCTTCATGCGAATCTCCATCGCGTGTTCAATCAAAGGGCACGGCCAGCCGATCGATCACCGAACTGGTCTCGGGGCGTACGCCGCGCCACCATGCGAACGCTTCGGCCGCCTGCTCGACCAGCATGCCGACACCATCCGCAATGCCGTGTACGCCTGCGTTTTTCGCGAGCCGCAGAAACGGCGTCAGACGCTTGCCGTATGCAAGTTCGTAGGCGGTGCCGGCCGGACTGAACACGCTCGGCGGGACCGGCGGCAGGTCGCCGGTCAGGCTCGCCGACGTCGCATTGACGACCAGGTCGAAACGCCCCATCCGTGCGAGGTCCGCGTAGCCGCCGGCAACGAGCGGACCGCGTCCGGCAACCTGCGCGACCAGGGCGCGCGCCTTGTCGACGTCGCGATTCGCGATGACGAGTTCCGCCGGTCCGGCTTCGAGAAACGGCAAAAGCGCGCCGCGTGCCGCGCCGCCCGCACCGAGCATCAGGACACGCTTGCCGGCCATCGGCAGATTGAGGTTCGCCTCGATATCGCGAACCAGGCCGATGCCGTCGAAGTTGTCGGCCAGGATGCGGCCGCCGTCGAACTTGAGCGCGTTGGCCGCGCCCGCGAGCTGCGCCCGCTCGCTGCGTTCGTCCGACATCGCGAACGCGTCGAGCTTGAACGGCGCAGTGACGTTGATGCCCTTGCCGCCGCCTTCGAAAAAGGCACGAACCGCGGCTGCGAAAGCGCCTGCCGGCTCGACGGGCCCCTCGATGGGCGTATAGCTGATGTCCTGACGCGTCTGCTGCGCGAAGAGGCCGTGTATCAGTGGGGATTTCGTGTGCCCGATCGGATTGCCGATCACCGCGTATGGGTCGGTCATCATTGGCTCGCTTTTGAATAGAGGACGCCGTCGGCCTGCATTGCGTCGATTTCGGCCGGATCGAACCCGAGGGAGTGCGCGACTTCCGCGTTGTGCTGCCCGAGATCGGGCGCGACGTCGCGAATCGTCGTATCGCAATCGGAAAACCGGAACGGCAGGTTGGGCAGGCGCAGCGTCCCGTAGCGCGGATGCTGTTGCTCGACGACCATGCCTCTCGCCTGGATCTGCGGATCGTTCAATACCTCGTCGATGCGCTGCACCTTCGCGCACGGAACGTCGATGCCGTCGAGCAGTTCGAGCACCGACGCGACGGAACGCGCGGCCACCCACGGCTCGACCACCGACAGAATCTCCGCGCGGTGCGCGTTGCGCCCGGTGCTGTCGTGAAACCGTGTGTCGGCGCCGAAGTCCGACGGGCCGCCGTGCGTCGCGATCAGCCCGGCGAAGCGTTTCCACGCGTCGTCGACTTGTGCGGCGATCACGAGATCGCCGTCCGCGGCACGGAACACGCCATAGAGCGTCGAGGTCGGCATGTCGTGCCCGGTCTGCTCGGGCAGCACGCCCTGCAGCGTGTAGCACTGCACCGCATATTCGTGCATCGATACCAGCGTGTCGTACAGCGCCATGTCGATGTGTTGCCCGCGGCCGCTCTTCACGCGCCCCAGCAGCGCGGCGTTGATGGCCGCGACCGCATGAATGCCGGTGTACATGTCGCCGAGCGAGATGCGCAGCAGCGGCGGCCGCTCGCCCGGCGTGCCCACCATCTGCATGATTCCGCTCTTGGCTTCCGCGATCAGCCCGAAGCCCGCGCGATGCGCGTCCGGACCGGTGTGCCCGTACGCCGAAATCGAACAGTAGACGAGGCCCGGATTGCGCGCCGACAATTCGGCATAGCCGAGCCCGAGCTTGTCCAGTGCACCCGGCCGATAGTTCTCGATGAACACGTCGGCGGAGTCGCACAGCCGTTGCATGAACGCCTTGCCGCGCGCGTCCTTCATGTTGACGCTCACGCCGCGCTTGCCCATGTTGAGCTGCAGGAAGTAGCCGCTTTGCTGGTCGTCGAGCACGGTCGCGTGCTGGCGTCCGGCGTCGCCGGATCCGGGGCGCTCGACCTTGATGACTTCGGCGCCGAGCGCCGCGAGACAGCGCCCGACATACGGACCGGCAAGGAAGTGGCTGTAGTCGACGACGCGAATACCTTCGAGTGGGCGAGCCTGCATTACAGTGCCTCCGGGCGGCGCGGCACCATCAGGCGATGCTCGCCGCGTTGAACGACCTGATCGTCCTGATTGATCAGCTCCGACGGCAGCACGACGATGCCCCAATCCGGGCGGCTCTTGCTGGCCCGCATCGAGCCGACGCGGAACTTCACGTGCAGCACGTCGCCGACCTTGATCGGCAGCAGGAAATCCCAGCTCCAGCCGAGCGACATGCCTGGCAGAAAGCGATAGTCGCTCTGCGTCTTCAGGCCGTCGGCGATGGACAAGCCGAACAGCCCGTGCGCGACGAGGCACCCGAAATGGCTCGCATTGGCGTATTCCTCGTCCACGTGGACGGGCGTATGGTCGCCGGTGAGGTCGGCGTACGCGAGAATGCGTTCCTTGGTCACGATGTAGCTCGGGCTCGTGCACGTGTCACCCTCGCGGGCGTCGTCCCAGTATTTCTCGACGATCGTCATGGTCATGCCTCCGCGCGCGGGTTGATCGCCAGTGCCTGCGCCACGCAGGAAGCCGGCCGGGCCTGGATCAGTTCGACGGCGAGCCCGTCGGGCAGGCGCAGCCAGTTCCGCCCTTGCGGCATTTCCGACACGCCGAACCGTTGTGCCTCGGCCAGTGCGGCTTCCAGGTCTTCGCACATCACGCCGAGATGCGCGAGCCGGCCTTCCGGGCCATCGTGGTCCGGCGCGTGGATGAACTGCAGGCCGCCGAGCGTCCAGTACTGCCGCGGCGCGTCGAGCGTGCCGTCCACTTCGCGCAGGGTCATGCCGAGCACTTCCTCGAAGAAGCGGATGTGCCAGCGGATGTCCTTCACCCAGATCGCGACGTGTTCGAGATAGGCTTTCGTGGCATTCATGCGACGGCCTCCTGCCGTTGGCGATCGGCCATCGCGCGTTCCAGCCCCTTGATGCAGGCGACGAGCGTTGCATTGACCGGGGTCGGCACGCCGTAGCGCTGCCCCCAGCGCACGACCGAACCGTTGATGAAGTCGATTTCGGTGATCGAGCCTTTCTCCAGGCTTTGCAGCATCGACGTCTTGAAGGTCGCGGGGAGCCCCTCGGCGGCGAGCGTCCAGGCCTGTTCCGGATCGGTCATCGACAGCTTGACGCCGGCCGCCTGCGCCGCCGAGATCGCCTCGGCCACGGCTGCGAGCGACGTCGCCTTCAGCAGCGGCTCATCGTAAAGCTGCCCGTAGGTGAGGCCCGTAAGGCCGGTCAGCGCACCCGTCGCGACATTCACCAGCAGCTTGTCCCACATCGTGCCGACGATGTTGTCGCTGATCGTCGTGGCGAGGCCGGCGGCATCGAACGCGGCGGCGATTGCCTGCACGCGCGCCGTGATGCGGCCGTCGAGTTCGCCGATATAGGTGTACTTGCCGATCACGCCGGATTCGATATGGCCCGCGCCGCGCAGCACGCCGCCGACGTAGGTCTTGCCCGCGAGCACGCGCTCGCGGCCGACGACGTCGATCAGGATGTCCTCGTGTCCGAGGCCGTTCTGCAGCGACAGCA
This sequence comes from Burkholderia sp. Bp9004, assembly GCF_003858025.1. Taxonomy (NCBI): domain Bacteria; kingdom Pseudomonadati; phylum Pseudomonadota; class Betaproteobacteria; order Burkholderiales; family Burkholderiaceae; genus Burkholderia; species Burkholderia sp. Bp9004. The sequence continues at coordinate 158,913 of NZ_QTQD01000013.1, forward strand.
CGGCGGTATCCGGACCCACCAGCGATTGGGCGCCGCGGATGGCCGCGTCGGTGTGGAACGACTTGACCAGCACCACCACCAGGTCGGCTACGCCGACATCGGCAGCCTGAGTCGTCGCGTGGACGCGTACGTGGCGGGTGCCGCCCGCGTCGTCGACGCGCAGGCCGTCACGGCGCATCGCATCGACGTGTGCGGGCGAGCGGTCGATCAGCCAGGTCTCGTGGCCGCCTTGGGTAAGGGTGGCGCCGATCGCGCAGCCCAGCGCGCCAGCGCCCAGAATTGCTATTTTCAATGGCTTCTCCTTGACGTATGGCATCACGATAGGAGTCGCCGCTCATGCCGACAATGCAATGGATACAATGGCATCATTGCCAAGGACAATAACGCCACGATGCCCGCCGATCTGCCCGACCTGAAGCTGCTTCAGCTTTTCGATCTCCTGTACGACGTGCGCAGCGTCACGCGCGTCGCCGAGCAACTGGGCCAGAGCCAGCCGACGGTCAGCATCTGGCTCGGCCACTTGAGGGAACACCTGCACGATCCGCTCTTCATCCGGACACCCGGCGGCATGGCGCCGACACCGCAAGCCGACGCGCTGATCGGGCCATGCCGGGAAATTCTCGAATCGCTTCGGCGCTTCACCGCATGGGAGATCGCGTTCGACCCAGCGACGGCCCAGCGACGCTTTCGTATCTGCGTGACCGACGCGAGCCACATCACGCTGCTTCCAAGGCTGCTGGCCCATGTCCGGGCGCAGGCGCCCGGCGTCCGGCTGGAAGTCGCACGGATCGACGGCAATACGGAACGCGCGCTCGAATCCGGCGAAGCCGATCTCGCGATCGGGTATGTGCCGTGGCTGGGTGGCGGCATCTATCAGCAGAAGCTGTACGACCAGGACTGGGTATGTCTGGCCAACCGGCATCATCCGAGGATTCGCGGCCGCCTCGGGGCCAAGCAGTATCGTTCCGAAGGACATGTCGCCATCACCGCGGGAACCGGGGCGCAACTCCTCGAACAGGCGCTGCGGCAGGCGCGCATCGAGCGAGACGTGGTGCTGGAATTGCCGGGTTTTCTGGGTCTGGGTGCGATCGTCCAGACGACCGACCTGATCACGACGCTACCCCGTCATATCGGCCAGACACTGGCTCAGGCGAGTGATCTGGCGGTTCATGCGTGTCCGATCGCGGTCGACGGGTTTGCGGTACGGCAGCATTGGCATGCGCGATATCACCATGAGGCAGGCAACCGGTGGCTGCGCGGCGTCGTGATTCAACTGTTCGGTGCGTCGCAGTGACCTGCGGCTCTGGCGTTCGCGAGGGACGCCGGACTGGCCGGCGTCTGGCTTGATGCGAAACGTCCGTCAAGCGGTGTTTTTCGACGTTTTGCGTCGATGTTCGATGCGGTTGAGATTTTTTTAGTCGCATCGAGGCGATATGATTTCTCCAGCCCCAACATCGTCGGCCAAACCATGAAGCGCGCCAGCATCGCTGCGACGCGGCCCCGCAAGCACGAGAGAGTTGTATGCCGGACACGCCAATCGTCATCGTTGAACACGCCCGCAGGCGAACCGCTCAAGTCCGGGCCGGCGACGTCCCCGCCGCCTTGCAGGATGGTCCCAAGTGGGTGTGCAGGATCGTCCCGGAGCACGCGCAGCAGTCCCGCGAAGGGCACCGGTCCGCTGCAAGCGCGGCTGAAGTGCTCGGCCGACTGAAGCCCGCGAACGTCGTGTTGACGGACCCTGTCCCGAGCGCCGGCGGCTGGCTGGCGCGTGCTTCGACCGACGGGGCCGGCCGGTGTCGCGCCTATGCGCATCTCGGTGCGGACCGGATCCTCGAGATGGTCGGCATGCCGGGCGTCGGCCCGTGGCTCGACGAGCACGACACATGGTGGCCCGGCGCGTACGAGTTGCCGCTGCTCGAACAGTTGTGCGCGAACGCGTCACCTCTGCGCGACTTGCTCGGTGCGACCGCATCCGCCCATCTGATGATGAGCCTGACCGAAGTCGACGGCACTGCACTCGTGACCGAATCGGACGATGGCATCGAGCGTCCGTTCCGAATTCCTGCGGGCGTGGATACGATCCATTTCGCACCGGTACGTATCTGCGGGCCGGCGGCGCAGTGGCGCGAAACGCTCGTCACCGCGTTCGACCGTGTCCGGCATCTGGTCGGGCTCAGATCGGCGCGCCCTTTTTATCTTTGACACAAGCACCCGTTCTCCGGCAGGCCACGCCATGACCGACGCACTCGACTCCTTCGACCGCAAGATCCTGAATATCGTCCAGCGCGATTGCACCGCGACTGCGGATGCGATTGCCGAACGAATCGGCCTGTCCACGTCGGCCGTACAAAAGCGGCTGAAGCGCATGCGCACCGAAAAGATCATTTCGGCGGAAATCGCGGTGGTCGATCGCGCGGCGGTCGGCAGGCCGATGACGTTCATCGCGGCAATCGAGATCGAACGCGAAAACTACGAGACGGTCGCCAGGTTCCGCGAGTGGTCGAAGGCGCATGACGAAATCCAGCAGATCTACTACGTGACCGGCTCCGTCGACCTGATCGCGATCATCACCGCGCACGATGTCGAGGCGTACGACCGGCTGTCCGCGCGGATCATGCAGAGCAATCCGATGATCCGCCGGATCAACACGAATGTCGTGCTGAGCGCGGTCAAGGTCGGGCTGTTCGTGCCGGTCGACAAGGACGGCGACGACGAACCGTCGGCCACCTGACGTACTTGTTTCGCGCGGGACGGGCGATCCGTCCGTCCCGCATGACAAACCGCAACGGATGATGACTTGAATCGGGCGAAACGCCTAATTTGAAAATCGATTCGCATAACTAACCTGTGTCGTGTCGTCAATGAACAGGAGAAGATCAAGATGAAACTCAAACTGGCACTGGTCGGTTTCGGCGGAGTCAATCAGGGACTGGTCGATTTGCTCAAAAAGAAGCGTGCGATGCTGGGTGCGGCGGGACTCGACGTATCGGTGACGATGGTTGCCGACCTGCGGCTCGGGATCGCGACGAATCCTCGCGGTATCGCGCTGGACGTCCTCGACGAAACCGCTCGGCGGGGCGTCGATGCCGAAGCGCTGCGTCGCGATCCCGGCACGCTGGTGTCGCCGGACGTCGGCCTTGGCGCGGTGCTGAAGGCCATCGCGTCGGAACACGTGGATGTCGTCATCGAGGCGACCTTCACCGATCCGAACACCGGTGAGCCCGCGCTGTCGCATTGCCGGACCGCACTCGAATGCGGCAAGCACGTGATCACGACCAACAAGGGGCCGATCGCGCTCGCGCAGCCGGCACTGGCGCGGATCGCCGCGCAATCGGGTGCTTGTGTGATGTACGAGGGCACGGTGATGAGCGGCACGCCGGTGTTGCGGCAGCTCGCGACCTCGCTGCGCGGCTGCGACATCCACGGCTTCGCCGGCATCCTGAACGGCACGTCGAATTACGTGCTCGGTGAGGTCGAGGCCGGCGCGAGCTTCGATGCGGCGATCCGGGATGCGCAGCAGCGCGGCTATGCGGAGGCGAACCCGGCGGCTGACGTCAACGGTTCGGACGTACAGCTGAAGGTCGTCATTCTGGCGAACGCATTGTGGAATGCCGGCCTCAAGCGTGGCGACGTGACGTGCCGCGGCATCGTGGAACTGACGGAGCACGACGTGCGCGCAGCGGCGGCGGAGCGCACGTCCTGGCGGTTGATCGGATCCGCCATCCGCCATCCGGACGGCACCGTTACCGCGAGCGTCGAACCGCGCAAGCTGCCGGCCGGCCATCCGCTGCTTGCCGCGAGCGGCGTGACGAATGCGATCACGTTCGACACCGACGTGCTCGGCGGCGTGACGATCAGCGGGCCGGGTGCAGGCCGCGAGGAAACGGCGTTCGCGATCCTCTCCGACCTGATCGAACTGGCGGACAGGATTGGTGCAGCCTCGCACGAGGTGACGGCATGAGCGCGCGCGATGCGGTGATGAGCGACTGCACGGCAGCCGGCGTAGCCGATGTTCGGTCGCCGTATGACGGCTCGATCGTCGGCCAGGTTCGTCTGTCGCGAGCCGATGCGGCGCCGGTCCTCGTCGAGCGCGCGCTCGACGGCGCGCGCGCGGCCGCAACCATGCCGCGCAGCCAGCGGGCCGACATCCTGTTTCGCGCAGCCGCGAGCGTCGAGGCACAAGCGGAGACGTTCGCACGCACGATCGCGCTCGAAGCGGGCAAGCCGCTGCGGCAGGCCCGCAAGGAAGTCGCGCGCTGCGTGAACACGCTGCGCCTGTCGGGCGAGGAAGCGAAACGACTCAACGGCGAGACGATCCCGTTCGACGGGTATCCCGGCTCGGAGGATCGGAGCGGCTACTACACGCTGGAGCCGCTGGGCGTGATTCTCGCGATCACGCCCTTCAACGACCCGTTGAACCTCGTCGCACACAAGCTCGGGCCGGCGATCGCGACCGGCAATGCGGTCATCCTGAAGCCCTCGCTGCTCGCGCCGCTGTCCGCACAGGCGCTCGTCGAGGTCCTGTGGGATGCCGGTGCGCCGCGCGCCGCGCTGCAGATCGTGCATGGCGGCGCGGATATCGCGTCCGCTCTGGTGCGCGACCGGCGGATCCGGATGGTGACCTTTACCGGTGGCCCGCAGACCGGCGAAGCCATCACGCGCGACGCGGGGCTCAAGAAGATCGCGATGGACCTGGGCGGAAATGCGCCGGTGATCGTCATGGCCGACTGCGACCTGAAGGATGCCGCCGAATCGTGCGTGTCGGGCGCGTTCTGGGCGGCGGGACAGAACTGCATCGGCACGCAGCGGATCTTCGTCGCCGAGGCCGCGTACGAGCCGTTCGTGCGTTATTTCGTCGAACTGACCGGCAGGATGGTCGTCGGCGATCCGCTGGACGATGCGACCGACATGGGGCCGATGATCGGCGAGGAGCAGGCGATCCGCATCGCGCGCTGGGTCGACGAAGCAGTCGCGGGCGGTGCGACGGTGCTGACCGGCCATCGGCGGCGCGGGGCGCTGTATGAACCGACGGTGCTCGCGGATGTGCCGCACGACGCGCGTGTATGGACCGACGAGGTATTCGCGCCGGTCGTGACCATCGAGAAATTCACCGACCTGCAGCAGGCGCTCGACGCGGCCAACGCGTCGGAGAGCTGCCTGCATGCAGGCGTGTTCACCAACCGCCTGGAGGTGGCGCTCGGCGCGGCCGAGCGCCTGCAGGCGGGCGGCGTGATGATCAACGATTCGTCCGATTACCGCTTCGACGGCATGCCGTTCGGCGGATTCAAGCATGGGTCGCTGGGTCGCGAAGGCGTTCGATTCGCGATGACGGAAATGACGCAGCCGAAGGTGGTCTGCTTCAGGCGCAACCGGCGGCTGTCGAGCTGATGCGCAAGCGCGGGCCCCTCGCGGGCCGGCACGGCGCGAACCGGAGCGGTGTGAGCAACGTATCGAAGAAGGAGTCGAGGATGCCAGCAGCAATTCCTGCATGCAAACCGGCGGCGGACGCGCTGGTGGTCGAGGATATTCACAAGTCGTTCGGCGGTGTCGAGGTGCTGAAGGGCATCTCGCTGACCGCGAAGAATCATGAGGTCGTGTCGATCCTCGGCAGCAGCGGGTCGGGAAAAAGTACGTTCCTCAGGTGCATCAACTTGCTGGAAATGCCCGACCGTGGCCGGATCTGCGTGAATGGCGAAACGCTCGCGCTGAAACGGGCAGGCCGCGACGGCGCGCTCGTCGCGGCCGACGCACGGCAGGTGATGCGCGTGCGCCGCAAGCTTGCGATGGTGTTCCAGCAGTTCAACCTCTGGGCGCACATGACCGTGCTGCAGAACGTGATGTTCGTGCCGGTGCGCGTGCTCGGCGTGCCGAAGCGCGACGCCCGCGACAAGGCGATTGCGATGCTCGAACGGGTCGGGCTCGCCGGCAAGTGCGAACACTATCCGAACCAGCTGTCGGGCGGCCAGCAGCAGCGCGTCGCGATTGCACGAGCGCTCGCGACCGACCCCGACGTGATGCTGTTCGACGAGCCGACGTCGGCGCTCGATCCGGAGCTCGTCGGCGAAGTATTGAAGGTGATGCGCTCGCTGGCGGACGAGGGACGCACGATGCTCGTCGTCACGCACGAGATGGGATTTGCGCGCGAAGTCGCGAACCGCGTCGTGTTCGTCCACCAGGGACGAATCGAGGAAGACGGCAGTCCCGACGAGGTATTCGCGAGCCAGAAATCGCCGCGTTTCCAGAAGTTTCTGTCCAGCATCATCTGATGCGGATTCAACGTCAACCGGAGGGGAAATCATGAAAAAGCTGCTTCAGTCGCTGTGCGTGGGCGCGGCATTGCTCGGTTCGGTCGCGCATGCCGAGCAGGTCGTGCGGGTCGGCACGCTCGCCGATTACGCGCCGTTCGAATACAAGGATGCATCCGGCAAGCTGCAGGGCATGGAGATCGACATCGGCAAGAAGATGTGCGACACGATGAAGGTCAAGTGCCAGTGGGTGACGATGGATTTCGACGCGCTGATTCCTGCACTCAAGGCGAAGCAGATCGATGCGGTGCTCGCGCAAATGTCGAAGACGCCGGAGCGTGAGCAGTCGGTGGACTTCACGCGCATTTTCACGACGGCGCCCGTGCAGCTCGTCGCGAAGCAGGGCTCGGGCATCACGGACAACGCCGCCACGCTGCGTGGCAAGACGATCGGGGTTCAGACGGCATCGACGCACGAATCCTATTTGCGCCGCCGCCTGCCGGCGAGCAAGTCGGGCATCAACGTGAAGGTCTATCAGACGCTCGACGAGGCGTGGCTCGATCTCGAGGCCGGGCGCGTCGATGCGGTGTTTGCCGACAACACGGTCGCGTACGACTGGCTGACGAAGGCCGGCAGGAAGGAGGGCTTCGACTTCGTCGGCAAGCCGATCGCCGATGCGGAGATCTTCGGCGACGGCACCGCGATCGCGGTACGCAAGGGCGACGCGCCGTTGAAGGCGCTGTTCGACAAGGGCATCGCGCAGGTGCAGGCGGATGGCACGTTCGCCGCGGCCAACAAGCGCTATTTCCCGTTCAGCATCGCGCCGCAATAACCGCGCATCGGCACCGCGCGGGCGCCGGACGGCGGCCTGCGCGATCCGCGTCTTACACGGAGCGACATGACGATGGACATCTTGATGAACTACGGCGCGCAGATCGCGGCTGGCGCGCTCGTCACGCTGGAGCTTGCGGTCGCCGCGCTGTGCGTCGGCATGCTGCTCGGCATCGCCGGTGCGTCGGCAAAACTGTCGAGCCTGGGGTGGCTCAGGCATGCGACCTATGCGCTGACCAATTTCCTGCGCGGCATTCCCGAGTTCCTGATCCTGTTGATCTGCTACTTCGGGCTGTCGCATCTGCTCAACGCGCAATTCGATGGCGCCCTTGTCATCAGTCCGTTCTCCGCCGGCGTGATCGCGCTCGCCGTGGTGTTCGGCGCCTACTCGTCGGAGATGTTCCGCGGCGCGTTCATCGCGGTGCCGGCCGGACAGATCGAGGCCGCGCGCGCGTACGGGATGACACGCCTGCAGACACTGTGGTACGTGCGGCTGCCGCAGGCATGGCGCATCTGCCTGCCGAGCCTGAACAACATGTGGCAGAACCTGCTGAAGGACACGTCGCTGGTGTCGATCGTCGGGCTCGAGGACATGTTGCGCAAGGCCAACATCGCCGCGCAGTTCACCAAGCAGCCGTTCGTCTTCTACGTGACGGTCGGAATCGTCTATTTCGGCTTTCTCGCCGCATCCAACCCCGTGTTCGCGTGGCTCGAGCGCATCGCGGGCCGCGGTTACGCAAAACGCACCTGAAGAGGGCCATGTGATGAACGACTTTCTTTCCCTTATCGAGCAGTCCGGCCCGGACGTCGCGCGCAGCATATGGACCACGCTCGAGCTGCTGGTGCTGTCATGCACCCTTGCGTTCGCGCTCGCGGTGCCGCTGGCTGTCGCGCGCACGTCGGCGTGCCGGTGGTTGTCGACACCGAGCCGCCTGTTCATGTCGGTGTTTCGCGGCACGCCGCTGCTGGTGCAGATTTTCGTGCTGTATTACGGGCTCGCGCAGTTCTCGATCGTGCGTGCGTCGCCTCTGTGGCTGCTGGTCGGCGGATCGTTCTCGTGTGCATTGTGCGCGCTGACGCTCAATCTCGCGGCCTACATGGCGGAAGACATCCGGGGCGGGATCGCCGGCGTCCCCGCCGGCGAGAAGGAAGCCGCGCTCGCGTTCGGGATGAGCCGCTTCATGCTCACCTGGTTCGTGATCGTGCCGCGCGCGATCGGCATCGTCGCACCGACGCTCGGCAACGAGATCGTGCTGCAGCTGAAGTCGACCGCGCTTGCCAGCACGATCACCGTGCTCGACCTGACCGGTGTCGCGCGACGCATCTCCATCGAAACCTATACGACCGACGCGCTGATGCTGGCCGGCATCGTGTACGTCGGTATCACGGCTGTGCTTTCGACCGCGCTCAAACGCGTCGAAGGTCTGCTGAATCGCCATCTGGGCAGCGTGCGTGCCTGACCGGCGCCGCATGAACGCGACACAACGAACGATCCGAGGACGACATGGGATACAAACTTGAAACGCTGGCTCTCGCTGCGGACCGCGACGTGACCGACGAGAAGTCGGTCGCGCCGGCGATCCACTATTCGGCGGTATTCAAGGCAGCCGGCAGCGAGGAATTCGCGGAGATGTCGAGCGTGCCGCAGCATCCGCGCAACTACACCCGCTACGGCAATCCGGTTCACGAGCGCGTGAAGGCGATCATGGCGGAGCTCGAGGGCACCGAGACCGCGCTCGTCACGGCATCCGGAATGGGCGCGATCGCGACCGCGATCCTCAGTGTCGTGAAGGCCGGCGATCACGTCGTCGGCCAGACGCGTCATTACATGAGCACCACGAAGCTGCTCGACGACATGCTGCGCCGGTTCGGCGTCGAGGTGACGTTCGTCGACCAGACGGACGTGTCCGCGTTCGATCGCGCGATCCGGCCGAACACACGGCTGATCGTGCTCGAGTCGCCGGTCAATCCGCTGCTGCTCGTGACCGACATCGCCGCGGTGACCGAAATCGCAAGAGCCCGCGGCATCCTCACGCTTGCGGACAACACGTTCGCGTCGCCGATCAATCAGCAACCGCACCGGCTCGGTGTCGACATCGTCGTGCACAGCGCGACCAAGTATCTGGGCGGCCATCACGACCTGACGGGCGGCGTGATCTGCACGAGCCGCGTGCTCGCCGAGCAGATCTGGCATACGCACATCACGCTCGGGGCGGTGCTGTCGCCGATGGACGCGTGGCTGCTGCTGCGCGGGCTGCGCACGCTGCCGATGCGCGTCGAGCGGATCAACGCGAACGCTCAGGCGCTCGCCGAATTCCTCGAAGCGCACGCGAAGATCGAGCGCGTGTTCTATCCGGGCCTGCGCAGCCATCCGCAGCATGGGCTCGCATGCCGGCAGATGCGCGGTTTCGGCGGCGTGGTCGCGTTCGGTGTGCGGGGAAGCTACGGCGAAGCGCAGCGCTTTGTCGAGGCGCTGCGCTTGCCGCTGAATGCAGGCAATCTCGGCGGCGTCGATTCGCTCGCGATCCATACGGCGTCCATGTGGGCGGGCACGATGTCGGCGGAGCAGATGCGCGCTGCCGACATCCCGCTCAATTTCATCCGCTATTCGGTTGGCATCGAGCACATCGACGACCTGAAAAGCGATATCGCGCAGGCATTGGAGCAGATCTGACACGGACTCGCGCGCACGCTCGATCGACGCCCGACGCGCGTCGCGCCGACCTTTGAATCGATTCGCGTACGAGATGCGTGAATTGCAACGACGGAGCACGGACTATGCATGACATCACGGTACTCGACGGCGGCATGGGCCGCGAACTGGCGCGGATGGGCGCGCCGTTCAGACAGCCGGAATGGTCGGCGCTCGCACTGATGGAAGCGCCGCATTACGTCGGCCTCGCGCACGACGCATTCATCGCGGCGGGTGCCGACGTGATCACCGCGAACAGCTATGCGGTCGTGCCGTTCCATATCGGCGAGGAGCGGTTCCGTCGCGACGGTGTCGCGCTCGCGGCACTTGCCGGGCAACTCGCGCGGCAAGCGGCAGACCGCGCGGGGCGGCCCGTGCGCGTTGCAGGATCGCTTCCGCCGACCGGCGGTTCCTACCGACCCGACCTGTTCGACGCAGCGCGCGCGGATGCGATCCTGGCGACGCTCGTCGATGGGCTAGATCCATATGTCGACCTGTGGCTGGCCGAGACGCAGAGCCTGACCGACGAGATCGGCGCGGTCCGGCGTGCGCTCGATGCGAATCCGAAGCCGCTGTGGGTCTCGTTCACGCTGCGCGACGACGTCGATGCGGGCGCCACGCCGGTATTGCGATCGGGACAGACGCTCGACGAAGCGATCGACGCCGCCGTGTCCGCGCGCGCGGCCGCGCTGCTGTTCAACTGCAGCCAGCCGGAAGTGATGGGTGCGGCGATCGAGACGGCGCAGCGCACGCTCGAGAGAGCGGGAACGTCGCTCGTGATCGGCGCGTATGCGAACGCGTTTCCGCCTCAGCGCGCCGATGCGCGCGCTAACGAGGAACTCGACGGCCTGCGCGGCGACATCGATCCGCCCGGCTATGCAGGATGGGCAGAGCAGTGGCTTGCGCTGGGCGCACGGATTGTCGGCGGGTGTTGCGGAATCGGCCCCGGCCACATCGCGGCATTGCGCGACGCGGTCGATGCGCGCGGCGCCGGGTACACCGGATTCGGACAATGAAGATCGACGGCCTGGACCAGAAGATAATCGACGCGTTGTGTGCCGATGCGCGGATTCCGCTCGCGGTATTGGCCGACAGGATCGGTCTGTCCAGGCAGGCGGTCCGGAACCGGATCGACCGGCTCGAAGCGCTGAACATCATTGCCGGCTATACGGTGCGGCTCGCAGTGCCCGACGATGTCGTGCCGGTACGCGCCGTGATGCTGGTGTATCGCAAGGACCGGATGCGCGGCGCCGACGTGCTCGCCGCGCTCGAGCGGATCGCCGAGGTGCGCGATTGCGCGGTCCTCAGCGGCGAGGTCGATTTGCTGGTGCAGATCGAGGCGGCCACACACGAGCGCATCAGCGACATCTGGGCAACGATCAGCGCGCTGGACGGCGTGCAAAACATGACGACCAGTTTCGTGCTCGACTCCGTTGTCCACAAGCGCTGACTAAACCGGCGCAATGGGAAAAGGGCAGGTGGGGAGCTGCTCGTTGCCCGGTTCGGCGTGCGTGTCGGCGTATCGAAGCCACGCGGCGCTGGAGCGGCTTGCTGCCCGCTCCACGCGCGTGGCCGTACTCAGGCTTTCAGTGCACCGAAGATTTCATTGAGCATCGACTTCGCATCGCCGAACAACATGCGGTTGTTGTCCTTGTAGAACAGCGGATTGTCGACGCCCGCATAGCCGGACGCCATGCTGCGCTTCATCACGATCGACGTCTTCGCCTTCCACACTTCCAGCACCGGCATGCCGGCGATCGGGCTCGACGGATCGTCCTGCGCGGCCGGGTTCACGATGTCGTTCGCGCCGATCACCATCGACACGTCGGCCTCGGGGAAGTCGCCGTTGATCTCGTCCATCTCCAGCACGATGTCGTACGGCACCTTCGCTTCCGCCAGCAGCACGTTCATGTGCCCCGGCATGCGGCCCGCAACCGGGTGGATTGCAAAACGCACGTCGACGCCCTTCTCGCGCAGCAGCTTCGTCAGCTCGAACACCGTGTGCTGGGCCTGTGCAACGGCCATCCCATAGCCGGGTACGATGATCACGCGCTTCGCTTCGCGCAGCAGCTCGGCCGTCTCCGCCGCGCTCACCGCGACCGCCTCGCCGGCCGGCTGCGCCGCGCCGCCGCCGGCTGCCGCCGGTGCGCCCGCGCCGCTGCCGAAGCCGCCCGCGATCACGCTGATGAAGTTGCGGTTCATCGCGCGGCACATGATGTACGACAGGATCGCACCGGACGAGCCCACCAGCGCGCCGATCACGATCAGCAGGTCGTTGCCGAGCATGAAGCCGGTGGCCGCCGCCGCCCACCCCGAGTAGCTGTTGAGCATCGACACCACGACCGGCATGTCCGCGCCGCCGATCGCCATCACCATGTGCACGCCGAACAGCAGCGAGATCACGGTCATCACGACGAGCGGCAGCATGCCGTCCTGGATCGTCTCGGCATGCAGGAACGCGCGGCCGTAGTAGATCACGATCAGCAGCGCGGCCAGGTTCATCCAGTGCCGCGCCGGCAGCAGCAGCGGCTTGCCGCCGATCTTGCCCGACAGCTTGCCGAACGCGATGATCGAGCCCGCGAAGGTGACGGCACCGATCAGGATGCCGACATAAATCTCGACCTCATGAATGGCCTTCTCCGCGCCGGTGAATTGCAGCGACGTGTCGATATAGCTCGCGAAACCGACCAGGCAGGCCGCGAGGCCGACCAGGCTGTGCATCAGCGCGACCAGTTCCGGCATCTGCGTCATCTGCACTTTCTTCGCGGCGTACAGGCCGACCGCGCCGCCGACGACGAGCGCGGCGATCACGTACGGAATGCCCGCGGCCGACACGCGCGGACCGGCCACGGTGGCCAGGACGGCGATCAGCATGCCGATCATGCCGAGCAGGTTGCCTCGGCGCGCGGTTTCGGGGTTCGCGAGGCCGCCGAGGCTCAGGATGAACAGGATCGCGGCGCCGATATAGGAGACGGTAGTCAGGTTGGAAGTCATTGTTGTCGTCCCCTTATTTGCGGAACATCGCCAGCATGCGCCGCGTGACCGCGAAGCCGCCGAACATGTTGACGGCCGTGAGCGTGAGCGCGCCCACCGCCAGGCCGAGGATCAGCCCGGACGGGCGGTCGCCCGCGTTGGCCAGTTCGCCCAGCGGCGGCGCGACCTGCACGAGCGCGCCGATCGCGATGATCGACGAGATCGCGTTGGTCACGCTCATCAGCGGCGTGTGCAGCGACGGCGTGACGTTCCAGATCACCATGTAGCCGACGAAGCACGCGAGCACGAACACCGTGAAGTGCGACAGGAAGCTGGCCGGCGCGAACTGGCCGACCAGCAGGAATGCCAGCGCGCCGATCGCGAATACGATCGCGAGCGCCTTGGCCGACATCGGCTCGCCGCTGTGGCCGTGGCCTTTCGACTTCGCCGGGGCGGCCGCCGCGGGTGCGGCTGCCGGGGGCTTGGGCGCGACGGCTGCCTGCTTGATCGGCGGCGGCGGCCAGGTGACGTTGCCTTCCTTGATCACGGTGAGGCCTCGGATCGCGTCGTCGTCGAAGTCGACGTTGATCGTGCCGTCCTTGGCCTTGCACAGCTCCTCGATCACGCGCAGCAGGTTCGTCGCATACAGCGTCGACGACTGCCGCGACAGGCGCGACGCGAGATCGGTATAGCCAACGATCGTCACACCGTGGCGCACGACCGCCTCGCCGGGCACGGTGAGCTCGCAGTTGCCGCCTTGCTCGGCGGCCATGTCGACGATCACGCTGCCGGGCTTCATCGACTGCACCATCTCGGCGGTGATGAGCTTCGGCGCCGGCTTGCCGGGGATCAGCGCGGTGGTGATGATGATGTCGGCATCCTTCGCCTGCTGCGCGTACATCGCGCGCTGCGCCTGCTGGAAGCCCTCGCTCATCACCTTCGCGTAGCCGCCGCCGCCCGAGCCTTCCTCTTCGTAGTCGACCTTGACGAACTCGCCGCCCAGCGACTTGACCTGATCGGCCACCTCGGCGCGCGTGTCGTTCGCGCGCACGATCGCGCCGAGACTCGCGGCGGTACCGATCGCGGCCAGCCCGGCCACGCCGGCGCCGGCGATGAACACTTTGGCCGGCGGGATCTTGCCGGCTGCCGTGACCTGGCCGTTCAGGAAGCGGCCGAACGCATGCGCGGCCTCGATCACGGCGCGATAGCCGCTGATGCTGGCCATCGACGTGAGCGCGTCCATCTTCTGCGCGCGCGACAGCGTGCGCGGCAGCGAATCGATCGCCAGCACCGTGGCGCGCTTCGCGGCCAGCTGCTGCATCAACTCGGGGTTCTGCGCGGGCCACACGAAGCCGATCAGCGTGCCGCCCTCGCGCATCAGCGCCACTTCGTCGGCGCTCGGCGGGCGGACCTTGAACACGATATCGCTGCCGGACCAGAGTTCGGCGGCGGTGGCGGCGATGCTCGCGCCGGCCGCGCGATATGCGTCGTCGTCAAAGTTCGCGCCGGCCCCGGCGCCGCTTTGAACGGCCACCGTAAAACCCAGCTTGATCAGTTTCTCGACCACTTCGGGGACGGACGCAACGCGCCGCTCCTGAGTGGCTGTCTCCAGAGGAATCCCAATCTGTAATGTCATAGTATGAAAGATGGGTGATAGATCGGTGATGGCCATCGCGAAGCGCTCGGGCCGGTGCGTCAAGGTACCAGAATCATGTGCGTGTTTAGTGGAGTGCGTGACGGTCTGTGTCAAAAATAGAACGACCGTTCGCTGAATGCGGATAGAGTATGCCGCATAACGATGAGGCTATCGGGGACACAAATGCGTCGAACGCGTTTTCCGGTGTTCTGTTGCGTTTTATCCACGCGCGGGCGATATCGCGTCGGCCGAATGGATGTTGACGATGCGATCGGACCACCGCTTCCACGGTGCGGCGCAGCCGCGCGGCGGGACTGCGTGGGCTTCCCATAACCGGCTTCCTGCGCGGGTTCCCATGGCCGGCTCCCCATTGGCGATTCCGACCGACCGGCTGGTCAATGGCCGGCTGCTTGTCGCAGGCGAATCCGTTGGCATCACGCGTCGATCGTCGGATCAATTCAGCAGGCACCAGGTCGCGAGGAACGGCGCGTGGCCGGAGCGCATCGCGTGCAGTGCGCCAGGCGCATTGTGGATCCCGCCGCCGATCCCGGGATCGAACCACGTGCCGTTTCGCTGCCGGAATTCGCCGGCCGTCATGAGCACGTACGCTTCCTCCGGTGCGTGACCGTGATCCGGATATCTGACGTCGGGCATCATCAACGAGAAGCCGAGCTGGATGTCGTCACGGCTTTCGGCGCCGCCGGGCCCGCAGATCATCCCGTTCACGTGCCCGTCGATGTAGTTCGGGCTGCCGTCCTTGCCGGACGTGCGACGCGACCATCCGATCACGGGTTCAAGCGACTTGATCAGCCGTGCGACGGTGGCGAACGTCGGGCTGACGCGCGCGACCGACTCGAGCGCCGGGTCGAGCCATTCGCATGCGGGGTATCGCACCGAGCGCCGCGTTCCGTTGTCCGACGGGGTCTGCAGCCGTGCGAATACTTGCGGCGCGAATGCGCGCGCGGCGGGTGGAAGCTTGTCCGACTCGAACAGATCGCCGGCGACCCGGACGAAATCCGCGATGTCTTTCGGGCGTACACTCATTCTGGTTTCTGCTCCCGCGCTCGCTTGGCCTGATGACACGAAAGTCTACGCAGAAACCTGCCGGCCCGGACAGCGAAAAAGGGCGGCCGATTTGGCACCGGCCGCCATGTGCCCGCCGCGACTTCCGTCCATCCCGAGGCGCCGTCGGCGACTTTCCATGATCAACGCCCGGTCGTCGGCTTCGCCGGCGATTCGAGTCGCCAGCCAACCCATCGGGCCGGCACGCGGATTGCGCGTCGTTTGTGCCGCAATCGGCATCCGAACCCGCCGCCCGGACGCCCGTTTTCGCCATCGCCGCGCGCATCGCGTGGCCGGTTTTGTCACCATGTGGGCCGGATATGACAATGGAAAACCGCCGGCACGGCATTACGATGGGCCACGACGTCGCCTGGCGCTGGCCGGTTTTGCCGCAGCCGCCCGGGCCGCGCGCCTCATTCACTGCCTGATTTGGAACATCGACCATGAGCTATAACGCCCCTGTCAAGGACATGCTGTTCGTGCTGAAGGAACTCGCGGGCATCGACACCGTCGCGCAGTTGCCGGGCTTCGAGGAAGCCGGCTACGACACCGCGCAGGCCGTGCTCGACGAATCCGCGAAATTCTGCGGTGAAGTGCTGGCGCCGCTGAACGTCGAGGGCGACCGCAACCCGAGCAGCTGGAAGGACGGCGTCGTGACGGCGACGCCCGGCTTCGGCGCCGCGTTCCGCCAGTTCGTCGAAGGCGGCTGGCAAGGTTTGCAGCACCCGGCCGAATATGACGGCCAGGGGCTGCCGAAGCTGATCGCGACGCCGTGCATCGAGATGCTGAACGCGTCGAACCTGTCGTTCGCGCTGTGCCCGCTGCTGACCGACGGCGCGATCGAGGCGCTGCTGACGGCCGGCACCGACGAACAGAAGCAACGCTACGTGCCGAAGCTGATCTCGGGCGAATGGACCGGCACGATGAACCTGACCGAGCCGCAGGCCGGCTCGGACCTGGCGCTGGTGCGCTCGCGTGCCGAGCCGCAGGGCGACGGCACGTACAAGGTGTTCGGCACGAAGATCTTCATCACGTGGGGCGAGCACGACATGGCGGACAACATCGTCCACCTGGTGCTGGCGCGCACGCCGAACGCACCGGAAGGCGTGAAGGGCATTTCGCTGTTCATCGTGCCGAAGTTCCTCGTCAACGAAGACGGCTCGCTCGGCGCACGCAACGACGTGCACTGCGTGTCGATCGAGCACAAGCTCGGGATCAAGGCGAGCCCGACCGCGGTGCTGCAATACGGCGACCACGGCGGTGCGGTCGGCTACCTGGTCGGCGAGGAGAATCGCGGCCTCGAATACATGTTCATCATGATGAACGCGGCGCGCTTCGGCGTCGGGATGCAGGGGATCGGCGTGGCCGACCGTGCGTACCAGAAGGCCGCGGCATTCGCGAAGGAGCGTGTGCAGAGCCGCCCGGTCGACGGGTCGGCGAAGCAGTCGGTGACGATCATCCATCACCCGGACGTGCGCCGCATGCTCGGCACGATGCGCGCGCTGACCGAAGGCGCGCGGGCGCTGGCCTACGTGGCAGCCGCGCACAGCGACATTGCCCACCGCCATTCGGACGAGGCGACGCGCACGCGTCATCAGGCAATCTACGAATATCTGGTGCCGGTCGTGAAGGGCTGGAGCACGGAGATGGTGAACGACGTGGCGAGCCTGGGCGTGCAGGTGCATGGCGGGATGGGCTTCATCGAAGAAACCGGCGCCGCGCAGTACTACCGCGACGCGCGAATCCTCGCGATCTACGAAGGCACGACCGCGATCCAGGCGAACGACCTGGTCGGCCGCAAGACGATGCGCGACGGCGGTGCGGTGGCGAAGGCGCTGATCGCGGAGATCGGCGAGACCGTCGCGGCGCTCGGCAAGGTGGACGGCGCTGCGGCCGCGTCGATGAGGGCGCAGCTAGAGAAAGGCGCGCGCTCGCTGTCGACGGTGGTCGACTACGTGGTCGCGAACGTGAAGCAGGACCCGAACGCGGTGTTCGCGGGCAGCGTGCCGTACCTGAAGCTGGCCGGCGTGGTGCTGTGCGGATGGCAGATGGCGCGCGCGCTGCTGGCGGCGCACGCGAACCGCGCGAGCGACACGGCGTTCTTCGATGCGAAGATCGCGATCGCACAATGCTACGCGGAACACGTTCTCGTGCAGGCAGGCGGGCTCGAAGCGTCGATCGTCGGCGCGAAGGGTAGCGAGAGCGTGCTCGCGTTGACGGAAGACCAGTTCTGACCGTAACGGTCGGGGCGCAGGAGGAGACAGGATTTTGACCACACAGGACTTGCTCGCGCAATACGGCCCGCGCGAATCGATGGAATACGACGTCGTGATCGTCGGCGGCGGCCCCGCCGGGCTGTCGGCGGCGATCCGGCTCAAGCAGCTGGCTGCCGAGAAAGGCACCGAGATCGGCGTGTGCGTGCTCGA